>DXEY01000143.1 GCA_019114745.1 Candidatus Mediterraneibacter colneyensis
TGTAAATACTGCCGGTCAGGCAGGTATAACCTCTGCCCGGATGTAAACTTTATGGCGGCTCCGCCCTGGAAATCAGGCGCACTCAGCAAATACATTTCCCATCCGGCTGATTTTGCGTTTAAACTGCCTGAGAATGTAGGGACGCTGGAAGGTGCCATGATCGAGCCCCTGTCTGTAGGAATGCATGCCGCGGCGCGCGCGGAGGCGTCTCCCGGACAGTCCGTCCTCATACTCGGCGCCGGATGCATCGGGCTTATGACACTGCTTGCGTGCAAAAACAGAGGCGTGTCCGACATTACCGTGGCAGATCTGTTTGACAACCGCCTGGAAAAGGCGAAAGAGCTGGGAGCTTCCCGTGTGATCAACGCCGCAGAGACAGACACGATAGAAGAAATTGGCAGACTGACCGGAGGAGAAGGAGTGGAACTTGTCTTTGAGACTGCCGGGAGCAGCGCCACGGCAAAGCAGATCCCCTATCTTGTACAGGCAGGCGGAAAGGCGGTGATGGTGGGGAATGTACACGGCTCGACGCCGATGGATCTTTTTGAGATGAACAATAAGGAGGCGGACATACTGTCTGTGTTCCGGTATCACCATACGTTCCCGGCGGCGGTCGCCAGTGTGGCGGCGGGCAATATACCGCTAAAAGAGGCGGCTTCTGATTTTTACACATTTGATCAGGTGAACGAGGCGTTTGCATGCGCCCTGAACCAGAAACAGTCAGCTTTAAAGGTGATCATAGCGATGAAATAGGAGGAGAACGACATGAAAATGCAGAGAGCAGTCACCATAAGCCGCTTCGGCGGAGGACGCGGGGCAACAGAAGTCAGGGACATCCCTTACCCGGAGTGCGGGGACGATCAGATCATCGTAAAGGTGATGGCGGCAAGCCTGTGCAAACATGCAGAAGAGCAGTACGATAACGGAGGGGCAGGATTGACGAAGCCGGAGGATTACCCGATCGTTACCGGACATGAATTTGCAGGCGAGGTCGTGGAGACAGGCAGCAAAGTCAGGAATATTAAAATCGGAGACCGGGTGACTGTGGATAATACCGTACTCTGCGGCTCCTGCTACTACTGTCAGAAGGACGAGCCGCTGTACTGCGAGAATTTCGGCTCCCTGGGCCATAACATCCACGGCGGGTTTGAACAGTATACGGCAGTGCTGGCGGAAAAGGCATTTGTTATACCGGAAGGGCTCTCCTATGAGGAGGCGGCATGTACGGAGCCTGTAGCGTGCTGCCTGCGGGCGGTGGACAGGATGCAGTTGAAATACGGCGATACGGTGGCGGTGCTCGGCGCCGGGTCTATGGGACTGATCCTGGCGCAGCTTGTAAAGCATACGGCGGCGAAAAAGGTTGTCGTACTGGCGTCCACACAGAGTAAACTCGACATGTGCGAAAAAGAGTTCGGGGTCGAGACTGTCCTTGTGGACAGAAACGACCATTCCATCCATGAAAAGAAAATCGCCGGCATGTTTCCCCATGGGCTTGACATTATTATCGATACTACGGGATCGGCAGACATGGCGGACAGCGCGTTCCGGATGCTGGGAAGAGGCGGAAGATTTGTGATGTATACAGTGATCGATGGCATGCGGGTACAGGACAGCGATATGTTTTTTAATAAGGAGCTGTCCGTGATCATGTCCTGGTGCCAGACCCACAACTTCGGGCGCTGCCTTGAGGCAATGGAAACGGGCGCTGTCAGGACGAAACCTCTGATCACGCATGAGTTTTCACTGGAGGACTATCTGGAAGCCCTTGATACGAACCTGGGTGACAGAAATTCGATCAAAGTGATCGTTCATCCGCAGTGGGAAAAGGGAAAGAAAATCGTACACATTTAGAAAAACGGCAAAGGAGGAATGTGCCATGGGCAGAACAATGAGAGCAATGGTGATCGAGACGCCGGGCGGCGGCCGGAACGCCACGAAGATTACGGACATCCCTTACCCGGAGTGCGGAGATGACCAGGTTATTATTAAAGTAATGGCAGCAAGTATATGCAAGCACTGTGAGGCTGGGTATGACAAAGGAGAGATGGGACTGACCGCACCGGAAGACTATCCCATTGTGCTGGGGCATGAGTTTGCCGGAGAAGTAGTCGAGACAGGAGCCGGTGTGAAAAATGTAAAGATCGGCGACAGGGTGACGGTGGACAATACGGTGCTCTGCGGGGAATGCTATTACTGTCAGAAAGACCAGCCGCTGTACTGTGAGAATTTTGGTTCTATGGGACATAATATCCACGGCGGGTTTGAACAGTATGTGGCAGCTCTGGCGGAAAAGACTTTTATCATACCGGAAGGGATCAGTTATGAAGAGGCGGCGTGTACAGAACCTGCCGCGTGCTGTATGAGAGCAGTAGACAGGATGGACATACAATATGGGGACAAAGTGGCGGTTCTTGGCGCCGGATCTATGGGATTGATCATGGCGCAGTTGATCAAAAACAGCAGTGCGAACGACGTAGTCGTGCTGGCGTCGACCCGGAGCAAGCTGGATCTGTGTGAAAGGGAGTTCGGGATCAAAACAGTGCTTGTAGACCGGAATGATCCCAAAAAACATGAAAAAGAGATCGCAGACATGTTTCCCCACGGACTGGACATTGTTGTTGACACCACCGGATCTTCCGATATGTGCAACAGCGCGTTCAACATGCTCGGGAAAGGCGGAAAGCTGATCGAATATACAAAAGTGAAAAACTTTGTTCTCAAAGACGCATGGCAGTTTGCGATGAAGGAACTTTCGATCATCGTATCCTGGTGCCAGACTCATAATTACGGAAGGTGCATCGAAGCGATGGCAAAGGGATACCTGAACATGAAACCGCTGATCACTCACGAGTTTTCCCTGGAGGATTACCTTGAGGCGCTGGATACGAACCTGACGGACAGGAACTCGATCAAAGTGATCATCCATCCTCACTGGGAAAAAGGAAGGCGGAAAGTATAAGCCACTCAAATGCATATTTTACAGACAATGCCGGCAGTATTTTTATACTGTCGGCATTACTGCGTCAGGAGTTCTCTGAAAATCCGTGCCTGTACCGCCCTCACCCGATATCGGAAACTTTGTGTCATATTTTACGGTTGTCCTGAATATATATAGTATATTATAACGTTTACCTGATCATTTAAATAGCGCTATCGACCGTTAAAAGCGCAAATATAGCGTGAATATTATTCAAAATAGTTGAATTATACCCCGGGGGGGGTATAATGCATTTATATATTATCGGGATCAGGGGAGAGCAATATGTTGGTATCACGGTATGGAGAGTTGAGTATGAAGAAGAAAAAAGGGAGAGTTGCGCCGCTTCAGCGGATGTTTTTTGTACTGTCTGTTCTGCTGGCGGCTGTTTTTGTGCCTTTCGGGGGGAAGGTGCAGGCGGCGGTGGCAGATCATATCATTACTGATACGGTAGATCCTGACGGGATCACGATCAATCTGTTTGACTACTGGCTGACAGCGCAGGACGAGGACGGACAGACCGGTTCAAGAAACAGCGAAATCGGGATCAATAAGGATCACAGTCTGAAATTCGGCGCTACGCAGGGAACGGGTATTAACGCCTGGGGCAGCGGTGAGATCCGTCAGAGAATTGTGTCCGGTCTTCTGGGGGAGGACGGATATCCGGTCCTTGCCGGAGATCAGGGGGAATCCCTGGCGTATCTTTTTGACCCGGATAATCAGGAGAGCGCAGATTACAGAAGCTCCTACGAAAATGTCTCCGGTCTGCTTCAGGTAAACACGGATACAGGGAATTATTATTACAACAGTAAAGAGAATTATGCGGTATACGATGCATCGGATCATGCGTTTGACGTCTATGACACGTGGGGCGTGAACCATGACTCGGATAATTCGGATACTACGAATGGATATTTTTTCCCCTTTACTTCAGCTGATCAGGTTTTTACAGAGGACGCAGCGGAAAATCTGCAGCATACAGACCTTACATGCAATAACGCAGCGATAAACCATTTCTTCGGCATGACGATGACTGCGGAGTTTGTCCAGCCTGCCGGGGGGCTTGTGACTCTTCCGGACGAGGGGGATGCGGGGGATCCGATGGTGTTCCACTTTTCGGGAGACGATGATATCTGGGTGTTCATCGACGGCGTGCTCGTTATGGATATCGGAGGGATCCATAATGCTGCCGGCGGAACGATAGATTTTTCTACAGGCAGCATTGAGATAGAAAATCCGGGACAGGCTGACATTACAACAACTATAAGAGCGTGTTTTGAAACGGCGCAGGAAAGCGGATTTAACGAAGCCCAGTTTTCCGGCAATACCTTTATTGACAACAGCTGTCATACGCTCCAGGTCTTCTATCTGGAAAGAGGCGCGGGTGCGTCGAACCTGGAGATCGATTTTAATATAAAAGCGCAGCCCGAGAACGCGGTTTATAAGATGGATCAGTATGGAAACGGGATCAGCGGCGTGGCTTTTGATCTTTACACTGCGGACAGCAGCTATAAGATTACCAATTCCAAGCCGGTCCTTACAGCGGTTACCGGAACTGACGGAAGGGCAGTGTTTGTGGATGGAGAGAGGAAACCGTATGACTTTTCCCGGGGAGACGCATCAAAAGAGCATTATTATGTCCTGAAGGAACAGGAAGCAAGCTCTCCGCCGGGATACCGGATGTCGGGCGAGATCCATCTGAGATACACAACGGGAGGCCAGCTCATCGTCTCCGATAAGTGGGAGAGCGGAGCCATGAGCAATTTCAGCGTCACGGTTACAGAGCACGGGACAGTAAAAGATATTGCAGGAAATACGATAACCGCCGATGAGCTCAGACAGGGAACGGTCTTTGCCGTTATCTTCCGGAAAGATAACGGTCAGTGGTATCCCCTTACCGGTTCTAACATGGGCGGCTGGACAATGGGGGACAGCAACGGGATGACGGATGTCATCGCAGCCGCGCAGAAGAATCCTCTTGTGTTCAGCGAGGAGAACGGCCAGCTTACAGTAACCGTAAATGAAGTGCCGGGCGACATTACGGAATATTACTATACGAATCTCAGCGATCCTGATGATGCCGGATATGTGGTCGGATATTATTATACGGAAGGCAGTCTCGGCGGGGCGACCGAAATGAATACAAAGAGACTTAACCTGTCTGATTTTGAAAGGGATTTCTCGGCTAATATCTGGATCGCAAATATCAGGAACGAACTTGCCGTGAAAAAGGTAGACGAGACCGGGGCGTCTCTGGAAGGCGCTGTATTTTCCCTTTACCGGGAAGAGGACGTATCAGGCGGAGAAGTGGCAGAGGGAAAAACTCCGTACGATACGGTTACGACCGGCGAAGACGGTACGGCTCTGTTCCCGTCAGCAGGAAAAGTTCTTGAGAAGGGCGTTTATTACCTGAAAGAGGAACAGGCTCCTGAAGGGTATCTCCCGCACAGCGGGCTGGTAAAAGTGATCGCCGACGACACCGGAGTCTACGCGGACGCAGGGGCGGAAGGAGACGGCGTACGGGTACATACGGGAGTGGGATATCTTCTCAAGCCCATGGAAAAATTCGGGGCAAATGATGATATTGACGCTACCCTCCACGATATCTATGCGGTGGCTCAGACCGCCGGATCGGAATCCGGGGACAGCCTGGAGTGGAACGGTCCGCCCGAAAATGCGGAAGAGCTCCATCTGATGTATGGAAAGGATGGAAATCTTCTCCAGTACGGACCGTATGAGGACGGAGAAGAACCGTATCTGACAACAGATACGGGCTTTATCCGTGCGAGAGTGTATCAGTGTTTATCCCAGGGTCACGCCTCGGCGGCAAATAAGACAGATCTTAATGGAGCGGATATTTCCGGCCTTTTTACGGGATCTGTAATGGTTGAAGTGACAAATGAGAAAAAGACGGCTTCTGTTTCAGTTGCAAAAGAGGTGGACGGAACGGGGGCGGAAGAGGACACGCAGAGTTTTGAATTTACGCTTACCTTAACGTCGGGCAATGCCGCGCTCAGCCGGACGCCGGTGCTGTACACCGGGACGGGAACGGTGGCCGGAGGACAGGGCGGATCAGACGGACAGAGCTCATCCGTCACGACGGATGAAGACGGCAGGATCTTTTTTGCCCTTAAGCGGGGGCAGCAGCTTCAATTCAGCGAAATCCCGGAAGGCGCCGCCTTTACGGTGGAGGAAACGGATTACCGGGCTCAGGGATACGCCGCCGCCTGGGCGATTACATACGGGACACAGACGGGGCAAAAAACAGAAGGAAATACCGCGGCGGGAACCGCCTCCTATGATTCACCTGCTCAGGTGCTGTTTACAAACACGAGAAAGTTTGTGGACTTTTCATTTACCAAGACGGACGGGAAGTCAGACAGCCTGACTGATCCGCTGTCCGGCGCCGGATTCGTACTTCTGCGCTGGACCGGAGACGGAGCGCCGGGTACGGCGCCCGTTGATCCTGATGCTCCGGGGACGGGCTGGCAGACAGTGGCTGAGAGTGCAGTGGTTTCCGGGGAGGATGGAATCGTCTGTTTTGAGGATCTGATAGAAGAAGTGACTTACCGGCTGGTCGAGACACACGCTCCGGAAGGATATATTACTCCTGCCGGACAGTGGAATATCACATATAAGACGACGCAGGAAGGCTCCGGCTGGGAGATCGTAATGGCGGCGGACGGCACAAAGGCTCCGCCGGCGTTTATAAAAAAGGATTCCGGCTTTGTACTCCCGAATTATGGGGTTCCGCATATTCCATCCTCGGGAGGCCGGGGGCTTACCCTGTTTGCAATGGCGGGTACCATGCTGGTCGGCGGCGCGGCGATGCTGCTGTCTGTGTGGGCGAAGCGGAGAAAAATTTAATTCTGTTTTAATGGCTGCGTAAAAGCCATTTTATATAGAGTCAAAAAGTAAGGGAGGAAAAATAAGGAGAGATGAAAATGAAGTTTATGAGGAAAGTAACAGCGTTGTTCCTTGCGCTCGCCATGATCCTTGGTATGGCGGTGTCGGTCTCGGCGATTGGAAGTACAGATACCGGAACGATCCGGGTCACAGATGCAGAGACAGGAGTCAATGTGACGGCGTACCGCCTGATGGATGTAAATATTGATGATGCTGCAGACCAGCCGGTAGATCCGGTATACGAGTGGGTGGGCGCTCTGGCAGACTGGGTGAGAGACCATTATCCCACTTATATCGGAAAAGGGGCAGACAACAGCGTGCAGGAAGCATTCAGCAAGGAGAGTACAGATAACATCGCAGCGTTTTACGACGCGCTTGCAGCGCAGATCCGCAGCAGGAGTATTACTCTGGACGGCGACACAGCAACAGCAGCCGACGGAGCAGTGGACATTACAGGTCTCACGATGGGCAACTATCTGGTACTGGTGGAAAACGGCATGAAAGTCTATTCTCCCTCCGCTGTAAATCTTGTACCTGTATGGAATGATGAGATGGATGCATGGGAGATGTCAACTCCGGCCGAGGTAACTCTGAAATATAAAGAAGTCTCCGTCACAAAAACGGCAGAGACGGCGGATGACAGCGATATTACAGCATCCATTGGAGATAGGGTGAATTACACAGTTACAGCGGATGTCCCGGGTTACCCGGCAGCGACGCTGGATGATAATAAGACATTCAATATCTACGATACTCTGCAGGCGGGACTTACTCTGGATGCAGGCAGCATACAGGTGACCGGCTACGTTGGCGGGACTGCGGGGACAGCGACCAACCTGACAGCTGTAAATGCAGGAAATACATATTATACTCTGACGACAACAGGCGCAGCGGATCTGGACGGGGCAGGTGTATCCTTTTCCCTGGTTTTCAATTATGATAACCTGAAGAATGAAGACGATGTGAAATTCGACACGATCCAGGTGGCCTACAGCGCAGTGGTGGACAAAGACGCGTTTGTGTTCAGCGACACCAATCAAGAGAGCAATCTCGGCAATACAGCAAAGCTGAGCTACAGCAATAACCCGTATGGCGCAGAAGAGAGTTATAAGGATGTAACAGCCGACGCAAAAGTATATACATATGGAATCAAGATAACAAAAGTTGATTCAGACGATGACAGAATACTTCTTCCGGGAGCTGTGTTCACGGTTTCCCTCTCTGAGAACGGCAGCAATCCGATTCATTTTGTAAAGACAGGAGATGGGATATACCGCAAGGCAGAGTCCGGGACAGAGGCAGGCGTTACACCAGTCACAACCGTTACAGTAGGTTCGGCAGATGATGCTCAGGGTAACCTTACCCTGTCCGGTCTGGATGCGGGCACTTATTATCTGACAGAGACAAAGGCGCCGGACGGATACAATAAGCTCGGCAGCCCGGTTGAAATTACCATAACCGATACAGATCCAGCAGACGGAATCGTTAATGACGGGGCAGACGGAGCAGACGGAGCGGACGGTTATGTGGAGCAGCGCGTAGAAAACTCCGACGGGTTCCAGCTTCCGACTACCGGCGGCATCGGAACAGTCCTGTTTATGGCAGGCGGCGTCCTCCTTATGGGACTGGGCGTGATCGTTCTGGTATTTGTGTCCCTGCGCAGACGCAGAAGCTGAGGAGAAACAGGTGAAAACTGATTTGCAGAAAACACCGGAAAAAAGAGATAAAAGGACAGGAGCAGACGAAGGCGGGAGAAAGCCCGGGAAGATATCCCGGGCAGTCCCTGTTCTTGGTCTGCTGCTGCTTTTGGGAGGCGCTGCGGTATTTCTCTACCCTGCCGTCAGTAATTATCTGGCGGAGAAAAACCAGACCCGGGTGATCCAGACGTATCAGGAGGCGGTCGGCGGGCTGAGCGATGAAGAACTGAGCGAAGAGTGGGCGAAGGCTGAGGAGTACAATGAGAACCTGACTGGCGATCCGGTACACGATCCTTTTGTGCCGGGCAGCGGATACGCCCTGCCGGACAATTATCTGGACGCGCTCAACACAGACGGGGTCATGTGCTATATTGAGATACCGAAGATCGACGTCAGCCTGCCTGTTTATCATGGAACGGCGGAGGAAACTCTGGAAAAGGGCGTAGGCCATATGGAATCTACTACGCTTCCCATAGGAGGAGCCGGCCGGCACGCTGTGCTGACCGGCCATCGGGGCCTCCCCAGTGCAGAATTGTTTACCAATCTCGACCTGCTTGAGATTGGAGATCATTTTTACATCAATGTGCTTGGAGAAACGCTTGCCTATGAAGTGGACAGGATCGAAGTCGTGGAACCGGACGAGCTGGAACTGCTCGCAGCAGAGCCGGGCAGGGATCTGGTGACTCTGATCACGTGCACTCCCTACGGTGTCAATACCCACCGACTGCTTGTGAGGGGAGAGAGGACGGAGTATGTGCCGGAAGAGGCGCAGCGGGAAGCATCCGCTCCGGGCGTGCGGACGGACAGTATTTTGTTCATAGCTGCCGGTATCATAGCAGGGCTTCTGTTACTGGGGCTGGCGCTGCTCTTCTTTTTCATCTGGAAAAAGCGCAGGAAAGAGGAAGGGCAGAGGACGGATAAAAAAGCGAAGAAAAGAAAAAGGCGCACACGGAGAAGAAAAGGAGCGCGGCGGTGATGTCGGGAAAAAGACGTAAACGGAAAAGGAAACAGGGCAGAGCGCTGACGGCAGCGGCGGTATGTCTGCTGATGGCTGGAGCTGCGCTGCTGCTGTTCCCCGTAATAACGGACTGGATGTACCGGGACCGGACGGAGGGAGAGTACCGTGATTTTATGCAATGGAGCCGGAGCGATGCAGAGCCGGACAGCCTGGAGCAGCTCTACAGGGAGCTGGTCCGGCGGAATGAAGAACTCTACGCAGACGGACAGCAGGATCTGGACGATCCGTTTTCCTATCAGCAGCCGGAAGTAGACTTAAGCGCATATGGACTTGACGGAAATATTATCGGATTTGTTTCCATTGAAAAGATGGGCGTGCGCCTTCCGATCCTGCTTGGCGCCAGTGAAGAAAATATGAAGCAGGGAGCAGCTCATCTGACCAATACATCTTATCCTGTGGGCGGCAGGAATACAAACTGTGTGCTGGCGGCGCACAGGGGCTACAGCCGTACGGCAATGTTCCGGGATATAGAGCTTCTGGAACCGGGAGATGAAGTGGTCATTGAGAATTTCAGAGAAACGCTTGTATATGAGGTGACAGAGACAAAAGTGATCGCTCCGGACGAAATACAGGAGGTACTCATACAGGAGGGGAAAGACATGGTCACTCTGATCACATGCCATCCTTACCGTGAAAACAGACAGCGGTATGTGGTGTATTGCGAGAGAAAGGCAGACAGGATTTCGTATTCTGATCTGTGTCATCCGAAAGGAGCCTGGTATAATTTTTCCTGAAATGCACATACTGTAATGACATGGTGCAGGGGAGGAAACTCCCCGGGATCAGACATTTGAGTTTATGGGGCAATGGCGGCGGGTGTGCGTATCTTATGAAGGACAGGTATCGTTTCAAAACAATCATATGGGATTTTCTCTATGACATTGCCGGCAGTATTCTCTATGCTGCCGGCATTTATACTTTTGCGGGAAATGCCGGGTTCGCTCCGGGCGGGGTGTCCGGGCTTGCCCTGATCCTGAACCATCTCCTCGGGCTGCCGGTGGGAACCGTCACGCTTCTGTTTAATATCCCGCTTGTGGTCATCAGCTATAAAGCAGTCGGACGCCGGCTTCTGGTCAGGAGCGCCAGGACGATGGTGGTCTCCTCGCTGTTTCTCGATGTGATCTTTCCGCTCATCCCGGTGTATTCGGGCAGCAGGCTGATGGCGGCGATGTGTTCGGGCGTGTTTATGGGAGCGGGGATGACGCTGTTTTACCTCCGCGGTTCCTCTTCCGGCGGGATCGACTTCCTTGCCCTGACGATCAAAAAGAAGAAGCCGCACATGACCATCGGCGTGATCACGCTGCTCATCGACCTGGCCGTGATCCTGCTGGGATGGCCGGTATTCGGTGATGTGGATGCGGTGCTCTACGGCGTGGCGGCAACGGGAGTGTCCACAGTCGTGATCGACAAGATCCTGTATGGCAGCGGGGCAGGGACTCTGGCAGTCATTATAACGGGAAGGGGAAAGGAAGTGGCGGCTAAGATCGGGGAGCAGGCAAAGCGCGGCGTGACTGCCCTTCCCGCATCCGGCGCGTACACGGGACAGCCCAGGGACGTTCTTTTGTGCGCCTGCTCCAAAGCGGAAGCTTATCTGGTGAAAAGCGCAGTGCTCGATGTGGATGACCGGGCTTTTCTGATGTTTACCGAGACGAGCGAGGTGTTCGGGGAAGGATTCAGACGAGAGAGATTATAAATGTGTTCTGTACTGGAAAAGACAGGATTGGGTAGCATATTCCGATCCTGTCTTTTATAATGGAAAACAGAAAAGAATTATGGAGGTATATTATGGGAAAAAGATATTTAGACTGTACGGCATCTGAGATACAGAATATGACGGGAAGAGAGCTGGCGGAAGCCATTGCGGGAAGCGAGGGCAGGATCCTGGTGTGCGAGACGATCGGCGCAGTCCGGCCGATGCTCGGCGATGTGACAAACGCGGAATTTGCCGCTGCGATGGGCGCGGATCTGCTGATCCTGAATCTGTTTGACGTAAACGCCCCGGTGATACAGGGACTGCCTGATGTGGAGCCGGAGGATGCGGTGCGCGAGATCAAACGTCTGACCGGACGTGCGGTGGGGATCAATCTGGAGCCGCTGGAGGAAGAGCGCGGTAGCACGGTAGACACAAACGGAGAATGGAGCCTTACCTCGGGGCGGGCGGCGACCATCGAAAATGCGGAGAAGGCGGTTGAGATGGGCGTGGACTTTATCGTGCTCACAGGTAATCCGGGAGTGGGCGTGACAAATAAGGCGATCACCGATACGCTCAGGAAGTACAGGGAACGGTTTGGAGACCGGATCCTGCTGATCGCGGGGAAAATGCACGCGGCGGGAATCCTCTCTGAGAGCGGGGAGAAGATCATCACAAAGGAGGACGTGGAAAACTTTGCCGCAGCAGGGGCGGACGTTATCCTGATGCCGGCTCCGGGAACTGTGCCGGGGATCACGGTGGAATATATCAGAAGTCTGGTCTCCTGTGCGCATGAGCTGGGGAAAATGACGCTGACTGCCATCGGAACATCCCAGGAGGGCGCGGACGCAGCTACGATCCGGGAGCTGGCGCTGATGTGCAAGATGACGGGCACAGACCTGCATCATCTGGGAGATTCAGGATATGTAGGCATGGCGCTGCCTGAGAATATCCTGGAGTACGGGAAAGTCATAAGAGGCGTGAGACACACGTATCACAGGATGGCGTCGTCCATCAACCGCTAGGCGTCCGCTGTTTTCCGGTATTGCAAAATATGGTGTGTTGCCGTAAAATAAAGAACATATGAGATTCAGAAAAGGGTGTGCAGATGACAAAGGATATGATACATGCCGAAAAATTGATATATGAATACGACAAGCGGGATGAGGAAGGCAATGTGATCGGATCGGAGCGCGCGGTGGACGGAGTGGACATCGATGTGCCCCAGGGATCGTTTGTCGCGATCCTCGGCCATAACGGATCCGGGAAGTCTACGCTTGCCAAGCATATGAACGCGATCCTTGTGCCTACGGGAGGTACGATGTGGGTGGACGGCAGAGACACAAAAGATCCGGACGAGCTGTGGAACGTGCGCCAGAGCGCGGGGATGGTGTTCCAGAACCCGGACAACCAGATCATTGGGACAGTGGTGGAAGAAGACGTGGGGTTTGGCCCCGAGAATCTGGGCGTCCCCACGGATGAGATCTGGCAGCGGGTGGAAGAAAGCCTTCGTACTGTCGGCATGTTTGAGAGAAGAAAGGATTCGCCGAATAAACTTTCCGGCGGGCAGAAACAGAGAGTGGCGATCGCGGGAGTTCTCGCCATGGAGCCAAAGTGTCTGGTGCTCGACGAGCCCACCGCCATGCTGGATCCCAATGGCCGCAGGGAGGTGATCCGTGCGGTGGAAAAACTGCGCCGGGAAAAGAAGGTGACGGTCATCCTGATCACCCATTACATGGAAGAAGTCATTGACGCCGATCAGGTATTTGTCATGGACGGAGGACATATTGTGATGCACGGCACCCCGAGGGAGATCTTCAGCCGTGTGGACGACCTGAAAGCGTACCGGATGGATGTACCCCAGGTGACGATGCTGGCGGAAGAGCTGAGGAAACGGGGAGTTGACATTCCCAGGGGGATCCTGAGAAGAGATGAATTGGTGGAGGCATTATGTCGATTGCATTAGAACATGTGAATTATGTATACAGTCCGGGGACGGCATATGAGAAACATGCCCTCAAAGACGTGAGCTTTGAGATCCCGCAGGGACAGTTTGTGGGGATCATCGGCCATACCGGCTCGGGGAAATCCACACTGATCCAGCATCTGAACGGCCTGGTGAAAGCGACGTCGGGAAAAGTGATCTATGAAGGGCAGAATATTTACGAGGAAGGATACAACATGCGGGAACTACGCAGCCAGGTGGGGCTCGTGTTCCAGTATCCGGAATATCAGCTTTTTGAGGTGGATGTGATCAGCGATGTCTGCTTCGGACCGAAGAATCAGGGGCTTTCGCCTGAGGAATGTGAGAAGAATGCCCGTGAAGCCCTGGAGCTTGTGGGATTTCCGGAGAAGTATTACAAACAGTCGCCGTTTGAACTTTCCGGCGGGCAGAAGCGGAGAGTGGCGATCGCCGGGGTGCTGGCGATGAAGCCGAAAGTACTGATCCTGGACGAACCTACGGCAGGTCTGGATCCGAAAGGACGGGATGAGATCCTGGATCAGGTGGAGAAGCTCCATAAAGAGACCGGGATGACGGTAATCCTCGTCTCCCACAGCATGGAGGATATTGCGAAATATGTAGAGCGCATTATCGTAATGAACCATGGAGAAAAGATGCTGGACGGAACGCCCAAAGAAGTATTCCGCCATTATAAAGAGCTGGAAAAAGTGGGGCTGGCAGCGCCGCAGGTGACGTATGTGATGCATGACCTGAAGGAACGCGGATTTGATGTGTCGCCTGACGCGACGACGATACAGGAAGCGGCGGATGAGATCATGCGCGCACTGGACTTGGCAGGAGAGAGGCGGAAAGAGGAAAAACGGGACACACAGGATTCGGATAAAGAGGAACATCTATGATCAGAGATATAACAATCGGGCAGTATTACCCGGCAGAGAGCCGGATACACAGACTGGATCCCAGGGTCAAGATCATCTGCACCCTGGTTTTTCTGGTGTCATTATTTATACAGAACAGCCTGCTCGGGTATGTGATCGCCACTGTTTATCTGGGCGCGGTCATCCGCCTGTCCAAAGTGCCGCTCAAATTCATCGTCAAGGGTCTGAAGCCGATCGTGATCCTGCTGTTGTTTACAGTAGTGATGAACCTTTTTCTCACGCAGGGGGGAGAGACCCTGATACATTTCTGGATCTTTACCATTACAGAAAACGGCCTGCGAGCGTCAGTGTTCATGGCTGTGCGTCTGATGTATCTGGTGGCGGGTTCCTCGATCATGACCTTTACCACGTCGCCAAACGGTCTTACCGACGGTATGGAGAAACTGCTCCATCCCCTGAACCGGATCAACGTGCCGGTGCATGAGGTGGCGATGATGATGTCGATCGCCCTGCGGTTCATCCCGATCCTGCTGGAAGAGACCGACAAGATCATGAAAGCGCAGCAGGCAAGAGGTGCAGACTTTGAAAGCGGAAACCTCATACAGCGGGCAAAAGCCATGGTGCCGATCCTCGTGCCGCTGTTTGTATCGGCATTCCGCCGGGCAAACGATCTCGCAATGGCGATGGAATCCCGCTGCTACCACGGCGGGGATGGCAGGACAAAGATGAAGCCGCTGCGGTATAAAGGAAGGGACAGGGCAGCGTATATTTTGACCTTGATCTATATTGTCGTAATATTTGTAGTTGGAAGATATGTTCCCTTTAAATTGTGGATATTCTGATGCCGGATGGTTGATGGATATACGCTTTGGGACAGGGTGAACTTTAATCGGGGACGTAGTAAAACCGCGTTTTACTACGTCCCCGATTAAAAAGGAGGTACGATGAAAAGAATCAAACTTACGGTTGCTTACGACGGGACTGCCTATTGCGGCTGGCAGATCCAGCCCAACGGGATCACGATAGAAGAAGTGCTGAACCGGGCGTTGTCGCACCTGACAGGGGAAGAGATCCGGCTGATCGGTGCCAGCCGGACGGACGCAGGCGTCCATGCCAGGGGGAATGTGGCAGTGTTCGACACCCGGTCTGCGATACCGCCGGAGCGTTTCCCGCACGCCGTAAATCCGTTACTGCCAGAAGATATCGCAGTGGTCGGTGCGGAGGAAGTATCCCCGGACTGGCATCCCCGGTATCAGCCCTCGGTTAAGACCTATGAATACCATATCCTGAACCGTGAGTTCCCGGATCCGCTCAGGCGAACGGATTCCTGGCATGTGTCATTCCCGCTGGATATCGGGAAGATGCGTCAGGCGGCGGAGTATCTCAAAGGCGAGCATGACTTCCGCAGTTTCTGCAGTATTCATACGGGCGTGAAAACTACGGTGCGGACGGTCTGTGAGCTGGATGTGGAGAAAACCGGTGAAATGGTCGTGATCCGGATACAGGGAAATGGTTTTCTGTACAATATGGTGCGTATTATCGCCGGGACTCTGGTGGAAGTGGGGCGCGGATTCCGCGCGCCGGAAGAAGTAAAAGATATCCTGGAGGCACAAGACCGGAACCGGGCGGGAGCTACTGCTCCGCCCCGGGGTCTGGTACTTTCTTCGATCGAATACCGGGGGTGAGACTATTAGTTTCCAAATCAGGGAAAAATCCTGTAATGGTTGACAAAAACGTTTGCTGTTGCTACTATTAAGTTATTCAAGGCTGGATTGTTACTTCCAGAAGGCAAAACCAGATTTTCAGGTGAAGAGGAACTTCAGGCCTGGAAGTCTGGTTTTTTGCTGTGAACATGTAGAACAGGAGGAGAGAGGAATGAAGATCTACAAAACAGCGGATTACAAAGAAATGAGCAGAAAGGCAGCCAATATCCTGGCGGCGCAGGTTATCCTGAAACCGGACTGTGTGCTGGGCCTTGCAACAGGATCCACCCCGATCGGCACGTATGATGAGCTGGTAGCAGGCTATGAGAAAGGTGACCTTGATTTTTCTGAGGTGAAGACAGTGAACCTCGATGAATACCGCGGACTGCCAAGAGACAATGACCAGAGCTACTACTATTTTATGCATGAACATCTGTTTGACCGTGTGAATATCGTGGCTGAGAATACGCATGTGCCGGATGGTACTCAGGAAGATGCGCAGCAGGAGTGCGACAGATACGAAGCGCTGATCGATTCCATGGGCGGCGTTGATATCCAGCTTCTGGGACTGGGACATAACGGGCATATCGGATTCAACGAACCGGACGCGTCATTTGCACAGAGAACACACTGCGTCGATCTGACTGAAAGCACTATCGAAGCAAATAAGAGATTCTTTGCATCGGCAGACGATGTGCCGAGACAGGCATATACAATGGGGATCGGCACGATCATGAAGGCGAAGAAGATCCTTCTGATCGTAAGCGGTGAGGACAAAGCAGACATCGTGGCAAAAGCTTTCTTCGGTCCGGTGACTCCGGAAGTTCCGGCATCGATCCTGCAGCTCCACAATGATGTAGTCATTGTAGCGGACAGTGCGGCTCTGTCTAAGTCTCCAATCCAGGAATAACTGATCAGTGAATGAAGGAGGAACGGATCATGATCATTAAAAATGTAAAGATTTATACAGAGGATAAGACTTTTGCAGAAGGTGAGGCAGCCGTCGTTGACGGAAAATTCGCAGCGCCCGGCGCTGCTGACGGGGAAGTCGTAGACGGGGAAGGCTGCTATATGATCCCGGGACTTGTCGACATCCATTTCCACGGATGTGTGGGAGATGATTTTTGCGATGCCAGCGAGGATGCGATCGCCAATATGGCGAAACATGAGGCATCGATCGGCGTGACCTCGATCTGCCCGGCAACGATGACACTGTCAGAGGAAGACCTCCACAATATCATGAAAACAGCCGGGGCATACAATGGTACCGAAGGTGCAAAGCTCGTGGGTATCAACATGGAAGGGCCGTTCATCAGCGAGAAGAAAAAAGGAGCCCAGGCGGCAGATTATATCAGGAAGTGCGATACAGCGCTTTTCCGCAAACTGCAGGAGGAATCCGGCAATCTGATCAGGCTTGTGGATATTGCTCCGGAAAATGACGGAGCGATGGAATTTATCAGAGATGTTAAGGACGAGGTGGTTATCTCCATCGCCCACACGACAGCGGATTATGATACGGCAGCCAGAGCACTGGCAGAAGGCGCCAGCCATATTACCCATCTTTACAATGCGATGCCGCCGCTCAACCACAGAGATCCGGGCGTGATCGGCGCGGCGCGCGACGATGAGAAATGCCATGTGGAACTGATCTGCGACGGCGTTCACATCCATCCTTCTGTTGTGCGCGCGACGTTTGCAATGTTCGGAGCTGACAGGGTCATCCTGATCAGTGACAGCATGAGGGCGACAGGGCTTACGGACGGTCAGTATACACTGGGCGGACAGGATGTGTTTGTAAAAGGACCGCTTGCAACACTGGCGGACGGAACTATCGCAGGTTCAGCGACAGACCTCATGGGATGCCTGAAGGTAGCGGTACAGAAAATGGGAATCCCGCTGGAAGACGCCGTTGCATGTGCGACAGCAAATCCTGCAAGGGAGATTGGAATTTATGACAGATGCGGCAGCATTACACCGGGCAAAGATGCCGACTTTGTCCTGCTTGATGCCGACCTGAATGTTAAGGCCGTGTATGTGAACGGTAAAAAGCAGTGATAATTCCATAAATAAAAGATAAATTGTATAAACAGAAAATAAAAATCACATTGACTTTGAAGGTGTATTCTGGTATATTATAGACAATAACTAAATACAGTAGGGTTGTTACTGTACGGCAGGCAAAACCAAATTTTGTAGGCATGATGTTTGTTCTGTTTGCAAAGTTTGGTTTTTTCTTGTCTCCTGAAAGGGCAATATGATAGTAGATAAAGTAATTAATAACAATATCATTTCTGCTTATGACGAATCAGGGAAAGAGATTGTCGTGATGGGCAGAGGGCTGGGCTTCGGCATACGCCCCGGTCAGCCTGTGGATGAAGCTAAAATTGAAAAGATATTCCGTATTAAGAGCGAGGATACTGCGGTACAGCTCAAGGAACTTCTTGCCAATATGCCGTTAGAGCGGGTAAAGATATCGACAGATATCATATCCTTCGCGAAGAGTAATCTGAACCTGAAGCTAAACCAGAGTATTTATGTGACGCTCACTGACCATATTAATTTTGCAATGGAGCGTTTTGAGAAGGGAATCCGCCTGCAGAATGCTCTTTTGTGGGAGATCAAGAGGTTTTATCCGCATGAATTTGATCTTGGAAGATATGCTCTGCGGCTGATAAAGGAACGGCTTGGCGTGGAGCTTCCGGAAGATGAAGCGGGATTTATCGCATTGCATTTTGTCAATGCAGAATACGGTACGGATATCAAGGATGCATTCCGATTTCCGAACCAGCTCAAAGACATTCTTGAGATCACGAGCACGGAACTCGGGATCGTGCTGGATGAAAGGACGCTCCATTATGAGCGCTTTGTGACGCACTTGAAATTCCTTTTGCAGAGAGTGTACCGCAAGGAACTGCTTCCGGATGAAGAGAGCGAACTGGCAGAGATCATGCAGACGAAATATCCGAGGGAATACAGATGCAGTTGTAAGATCGCCGAATATATTGAAAATAATACAGAATGCAAGCTGTCTGAAGAGGAGATCATGTATCTTGCGATTCACATCAAACGGGTGACAATGGCGGATGATTAGCCGGCGCATTGAGTGATATTGAAAGGAAACAGCAGGCGTAATTCCAGGGACAGGAGGAATAAAATGTTTAATTTATTTAAGAAAAAGGAACTGAAACATGTGATCGGTTCCCCGGCAAAAGGAAAGGCGATTCTGTTAAAAGAGGTAAATGACCCTACTTTTGCAGAAGAGATGCTGGGAAAAGGAGCGGCGGTCATCCCGGAAGAGGGAAAGATCTATGCACCGGCCGACGGTGAGATCGGGATGGTGTTTGATACGCTCCACGCGGTGAGCATGACAGCGGATTTCGGGGCGGAGATCCTGATCCATGTCGGGCTTGACACTGTGAAGATGAACGGCGACGGTTTTACCGGCCATGTAAAAGCCGGAGATCATGTGAAAAAAGGGGATCTGCTCCTGGAAGTAGATCTTGAGAAGGTAAAAGCTGCCGGATACGACACAGTTACACCGGTGCTTGTCTGCAATACCCCGGATTATGAATCCGTAGAAGGGGTGCAGCCCGGCGACGTAAATGCCGGAGATGACCTGGTCATCATATCATAACTGTATTAATTTTATTTGATTTTAACCGGGAAGCCGGTTGAAATAGAAAAAAGGGATTATGACGAGAGTCAAAAAAAGGAGGGAATTATTTAAATGAAGTTTTTACAGAAATTAGGTAAAGCGTTAATGCTGCCTGTTGCTGTGCTTCCGATCTGTGGTATTCTCATGGGTATCGGATATGCTCTTTGTCCGGCTACGATGCAGGGCGGTGATGTAACAGGTATTGTTCAGCAGATTGGTTATTATCTCGTGAAAGCAGGCGGCGCCCTGATCGACAATATGGCAATCCTGTTTGCGATCGGTATCGGTGTTGGTCTCGCAGATGAGAACGACGGAACCGGCGGTCTGGCAGCTCTGGTTTCCTGGCTGATGATCACAAACCTGCTGGCAACAGCAAACGTAACAGTTATCATGCCGTCTATCGCTGAGAATGCTGATGCTACTCTGGCGTTTGATAAGATTGCAAGCCCGTTCATCGGTATCCTTGCCGGCGTGATCGGAGGTCTTTGCTACAACAAATTTAAGAGCACAAAACTTCCGGACTGGCTGTCATTCTTCAGCGGCAAACGTTCCGTTGCTATCGTATCAGGTGTTGTTTCCATCATCACATCTGTTATCCTGCTCTTCGTATGGCCGATCCTCTTCGGTGCACTCGTTGCACTGGGCGAAGGCATTGCAAGCCTCGGAGCAGTTGGAGCTGGTCTGTATGCATTCTTCAACAGACTGCTTATCCCGTTCGGTCTGCACCACGCGCTGAACAACGTATTCTGGTTTGATACCATCGGACTCGGCGACCTGACAAACTTCTGGGCAGGCGCTACGTCAGCAGATGTATCATGGAGCCTTGGTATGTACATGTCAGGATTCTTCCCGTGTATGATGTTTGGTATCCCGGGTGCTGCTCTGGCGATGGTACATACAGCAAAGAGCAACAAGAAGAAAGTTGCTATCGGTCTTCTGAGCTCCGCAGCTATCGCAGCATTTGTCTGCGGTGTTACAGAGCCGTTCGAGTTCGGTTTCATGTTCCTTGCACCGGTTCTTTACCTGATCTACGCACTGCTTTACGCAATCTTCACAGTAATCACAGTGCTGGTTGGATTCCGTGCAGGATTCAGTTTCTCAGCCGGACTGACTGACCTTGTATTCTCTGCTTCCCTTCCGGCAGCTGCGAATACATGGATGATTATTCCGCTTGGTATTGCAGCATTTATCGTATTCTACATCGTATTCCGCTTCGCGATCGTTAAATTCGATCTGAAGACACCGGGACGCGAGGATGACGACGATACAGAAGCTGAAAAGCTGGCAGTACTTGCAAACGATAACTTCACAGAAGTAGCTAAGATCGTTCTGGAAGGCGTCGGCGGAAAAGACAACGTAACTTCTATCGATAACTGTATTACAAGACTTCGCCTTGAGATTAAGGATTACACAAAGGTTGATGAGAAGAAGATCAAATCTGCGGGAGTTGCAGGTGTTATCCGTCCGGGCAAGAATTCCGTACAGGTTATTGTAGGAACAAAAGTACAGTTTGTAGCAGACGAATTTAAGAAGCTCTGCAAATAGAGTAGAAATCATATATAATCCCTTTTGAGTGATCGGGGACGTAGTAAAATTCAATTTTACTACGTCCCCGATCAGGTTTTGGGGTGTCCCTGAATTGATGCTTGACAAAGTTTGGATGATACGCTAATATCAACCATATGAATCAAACATGACCACAAGGTGATGAAGGGAAGAAGTAGCAGATACCGGAGAATACAGAAAGCTGCCGGCAGATGAGAGGCGCGTGACACGTGATCTGTGAATACATCCCGGAACCCCGCACTGAAACGCCTGTATAAAGCAGAGTAGGCTGCGGCGGAGCGGCGCACGTTACCGCGCCAAATGAGGCCGGAAGGCAGCTTCCGGTGAATTAAGGTGGTACCACGGTTAAATGTCCGTCCTTATTGCGTGAGCAGTAAGGGCGGTCTTTTTCTATGTGAGTCAAATGACAGATGGAGGAGAAAAAGATGGGGATTTATGAAGAACTTCAGGCGAGAGGCCTGATCGCTCAGGTGACAGACGAGGAAGAGATCAGAGAACTTGTGAACAATGGGAAGGCGGTCTTTTATATCGGGTTCGACCCGACGGCAGACAGCCTTCATGTGGGGCACTTTATGGCGCTGTGCCTGATGAAACGTCTCCAGGAGGCGGGCAATAAGCCGATCGCCCTGATCGGAGGAGGTACCGGGTATATCGGAGATCCGTCCGGCAGGACAGATATGAGAAGCATGATGACGCCGGAACAGATCCAGCACAACTGCGACTGCTTCAAAAAGCAGATGAGCAAGTTTATCGACTTTTCTGAAGGAAAAGCGCTGATGGTCAATAATGCAGACTGGCTTCTGGATCTGAATTATATTGAACTGCTCCGTGAAGTGGGGCCGCATTTCTCTGTAAACCGTATGCTGACGGCAGAGTGCTACAAACAGAGGATGGAGAGAGGTTTAAGTTTCCTTGAGTTTAACTATATGATCATGCAGGCATATGACTTCTATGCACTGTTCCAGAAATACGGATGTAACCTGCAGTTCGGCGGGGATGACCAGTGGAGCAATATGCTTGCCGGCACCGAACTGATCCGGAGGAAACTCGGAAAAGATGCGGGGGCTATGACGATCACCCTTCTTTTAAATTCCGAGGGCAAAAAGATGGGAAAAACCCAGTCGGGGGCTGTATGGCTTGATCCGGAAAAAACGTCTCCGTTTGATTTCTATCAGTACTGGAGAAATGTGGCGGACGCGGACGTCCTTAAATGTATCCGTATGCTTACCTTCCTGCCGCTCGAAGAAATCGACAAGATGGATACCTGGGAGGGAGCGCAGCTCAACACAGCGAAAGAGATTCTCGCTTATGAACTGACAAAACTGGTACATGGTGAGGAAGAGGCAAAGAAAGCCCAGGAGAGTGCGCGCGCCCTGTTCAGCAGAGGCAATGCGGCTGAGATGCCGACCGCAGAACTCGTGGATGAGGACTTTACAGACGGAAGCATCGACATCCTCAATATGCTGGTGAAGAGCGGGCTTGTTCCGTCTAAATCGGAAGCGAGACGTGCGGTGCAGCAGGGCGGAGTTGCTGTCGACGGTGAGAAGATCACGGAGATCACAGCATCATTTGACAAAGATTCGCTTGCCGGAGAAGGTGTTGTCCTGAAAAAAGGAAAGAAAAATTTCCGCAGGATCGTAGTAAAATAGTTTCAAAGAAAAATCAGCGACGGGGCGCATCTGACGGATCAGGCAGCGCCCCGTTTTTGCAGATATGAGCAGAACAGAATGACAGGAGGGATTGCTATGGGTATGAACCAGACGCCGGCATCCGAACGGGTGCATATTGGATTTTTCGGGAAACGGAATGCGGGAAAATCCAGTGTAATGAATGCGGTGACAGGCCAGGAGCTTGCGGTAGTATCGAATGTAAAAGGAACGACAACGGATCCGGTCTATAAGACCATGGAACTTCTCCCGCTCGGTCCGGTAGTTATGATAGATACTCCGGGAATTGATGACGAGGGCGGACTGGGAGAACTGCGCGTGAAGAAAAGCTATCAGGTGTTAAATAAAACAGATGTGGCTGTACTGGTAATAGACGGAGAGTCGGGCTTGTCTCCGGAAGATGCTGCACTGGCAGAGCGGATCCGGAAGAAAGAGATCCCTCTGGTCGTCATTATTAATAAGAAAGAGCTGTCTCCGCGTGGGCTTGCAGAGCGGGCGGAGCAGGAGCTGGGACTTGAGCGTGGTCAGGTGACAGCGGTGAGCGCGGTGTCCGGAGACGGCATTACAGAGCTGAAAGAAAGGATCGCCGCAGCAGCACATACAGAGGAGCCGGAGAAATATCTTGTGCGCGGTCTGCTAAAGCCTGCGGATATCGCGGTGCTTGTCGTACCGATCGACTCGGCGGCGCCGAAGGGCAGGCTGATCCTTCCGCAGCAGCAGACAATCCGGGATATCCTGGAAGCCGGCGGGATCTCGGTGGTGGTTAGAGAGACAGAATTACAAGATGCGCTTTCAAAACTCGGAACAAAACCAAAGATTGTGATTACTGACAGCCAGGCGTTTTCCCAGGTGTCGGCAGTTACGCCGGAAGACATCCTGCTGACTTCTTTTTCCATTCTTTTTGCCGCATATAAAGGCAATCTGGAACAGGCCGTGAGGGGAGTTACAGCCCTTGACAGGCTGAGTGACGGCGACACGGTGCTGATCAGCGAGGGGTGTACCCATCACAGGCAGTGCGATGATATCGGGACGGTGAAGATCCCCCGGTGGATCAGAGAATATACGGGAAAAGAAGTGCAGATTGAAACTACATCAGGGACGGAGTTCCCGGATGACCTGAGCAAATATAAGCTGGTGATCCACTGCGGCGGCTGCATGCTGAATGAACGGGAAATGAAGTACCGGCTGAGCTGTGCGGCTGACCAGGGCGTGCCGATGACGAACTACGGAATCCTGATCGCGTATGTGAAGGGAATATTGAAGCGGAGTGTGGAAGTGTTCCCGGAGATATATGAGATGCTGAAGTAGGCACAGTGATTGCGGAGGGACTTGTACAGATTTCGGCTTTCTGCTATATTAAAAATCAGAAAGGCTCGGGAGAGGGATGAAAATGACAGCAGAAACCGTGTTGAAAGCAGTGAGAGAGCTTTGCGAAAAATATAAGGCAAGCGAGATTATTCTGTATGGTTCCCGCGCTAAGGGAACGGCGCTTGAAAGAAGCGATATTGACATAGCGGTGTCGGGTGTGAAAAATTTTGATGCCCTTGCCGAAGCGGTAGAGCAGATCCCTACTTTATATACAGTGGATCTTCTTGACCTGGATTCGTGCCGAAATGAATTGTTGCTGGAGGATATCAGAAAATATGGACGAAAAATTTAGGAAAAGATGGGAATCTTTCTGTAACTCGCTGGACTCCCTGGCGGAAGCACGTGTCAGGGACATGACGGACTCTTTTGTTCTTAGCGGTACAAGCGCCAAATTTAGTATTACGTTTGATCTTGCCTGGAAAGTGATGAAGGATATATTGATCCAGCATTATGCGATGACAAGTTTTGTGGCAGGTTCGCCAAGAGAAGTGCTGAGGACAGCGTTTAAGGCGGGGATGATCTCAGATGAAATCTGGATGGAAATGCTGAAAATACGGAATCAGCTTGCGCATGATTATGACGGAGTGATCGTGAAAGAATATTGCCAGAAAATTATCCATGAATATATCGACCGGCTCTATGAGTTTGAAGAGTACACAAAGACCCTGCTGGGCTTATGAATGAATGTTACGAAAACAGAAATCGCATTGAAAAACAACACCGGGATCTGACGGAAATCCAGCGTCAGATACCCGGTGTTGTTGCGTGATACGCACGAGGACGTCTGCCCGGCTAAATGTCTGCGAAAATTTTACAGATTACCCCGGCGATATATTGACAGAAAAATGTGTGGGTGGGGGTATAATGAAGTTTGCCATTGGATAAAAATGGAAAAGTTAAGGGAGGAGAGTGGTAATAATGAAGACGATGAAACGCTGTCTCTCAGCGATTGCGGCTCTTGCGATGGTATTCACGCTTGCGCTGCCGTTGAGTGCAGGGGCGGAAGAAAATCCAATTGACACTGTGGGCGAGATGGAGAACAGTACGCTGCAGGATGCAACAGATACTGTTGAAGAAGAGAATGATGTGCTGCAGGATGCGGTTGACACAGCAGATGGAAATCAGACAGATAAAGCAGCAAAGGCTGTAAAGGCAAATGCAGATACAAAGGCTGAAACAGATGCAATCACGGTTAAAACAGCGGATGACACAGAGCAGAACTACGCATCTTTTGATGAAATCAAGCTGGCAGACGGTATGCAGATTACCCTCAATGCTGATGTTACGTTGACAAAACAGCTCTACATAAATGGATTACAGAATATAGTCTTGGACGGAGCCGGACATAGTATTACAGCGGCGGAAGGTTTTCAGCCGGTAGAAGGCAACAACAGTCTGGTAAAAGTTTACGAAAGCAGCAATATCCAGTTTCAGAATATCAGCTTAAAGGCTTCTGCCGCTAATGGAAATAAGCCGGCACTTGATGTGGTAAGTTCCAGCGTAGTACTGGACGGGAGTGTTTCCCTGTCCAATGAAGATACCTGGAATGGAGTGCTGAACGTAAATGGGAAATATGCACCGACGTCTGTTTCGGTCAGGGGAGCGTTGACGTTAAATGGCGCGCATATGGCTATTGATATGACAGCAGAGAATGCAAAGCTGACCTTTGAAGAGACAGCATCTTTAGAGGTTCAAAAGGGCAGTATAGTGAACGGCGGTACTATTGTAAATGAGTCTCCGAAGATTGATTTGGAAGGGAAAGTTCTTGGCGGCGAATTTATTCAGAGCAGACCGAACGATACGATCGAAATTAACACTGCCGAAGAGCTGATCAAAGCAATCCAGAATCAGAAAGATGGACAGACATGGGTGATCGCAAACGGAACCTATGATATCGGATGTGCCGGTGCAAATGTGGAGATTAACGGACATACAGGATTTGTATTCCCGATCACAGCAGACGGCATAACGATCAAGGGGGCAAACGGGGCTGACTCAAATGTCGAGATTACAAGTTCTTATACACCGGGGGCTGATATAGGCGGTGTCTGGAACTGGCAGAATTTTATGACAGTTGCCGGAGAAAACCTTACCATTCAGGATGTTAATTTAAAGGGAAATCCAAATGGTTATATGGCGGGTCTCTGCAATAAGGTGATCGAACAGGTCGGCGATGGTACACTGACACTGAATCATGTAGAGTGTCTGCCGTTAACATATTCTGAGGATGGTACTCAGTTCAGCGGTTCTGTTTATATCGGTAATGGAAGCGCATCTCTTACTGATGTGAAATTATATTCCTGGATCTCGGCACGAAATGCTGATAGTGCAGAGCTGAACGGCGTGGAAATTGACTTTACAAATAATACATATGCCGGAGCGGACGGATATGGAATTGGAGCCAGCGGCGATAATGTCACAGTAGGTGAAAATGGTTTTACGATCAAGGTAGATAGTAAAACGGATCTGATCGGACAGGTGATCGACAGCCTCAGACCGGGGACAACCATTGAACTTACAGACGATATTGAGATCAGCGAAGGTCTTTATATTGTAAATAAGGATAATATCACAATCCGCGGAAATGGTCATACCATAAAAGCGGCAGATGATTTTGCTGTCAATGAGTATGGACAGAATAATCTCGTGAAAGTAGACAACAGCGACAATGTAGTATTTGACAATGTACGCTTTGAGGGCACAGAGGACAGCAAACATGTGCTGGATGTCTATCAGTCAGATAACCTTCTTCTGAACGATGTTACGTTGAATCATGAGCATTCAACAAACGGAGCGCCGCTTATCAACAACGGATCTGATATCCATGTAGATGGAACACTGACACTTGTGCTGGGAGACGGATCCTGGTACGCGGCAAATGTTGATGATAAGAACGGTGACGCGAAGATTACATTTGAAGAGAACGGCGATCTGGTGATCATTGATCACAGCACAGATAAGGACAAGCCGGGTATCGTAGTGGAAGATACAAATCCGGATAACGACGCAGGGCTTGTAGATAACAGCTCTAAGATGGATATTGTCAAGAGCGACGACGGAAGCTTCGTAAGAGGTGAAGAAGGCGTTAACGGCGGTGGAAACCAGGGCGGCAACAATGGTGGAAACCAGGGCGGTAATGGCGATAACCAGAGCGGAGATAAAAATAACAGCCAGAACAATGACAAGAAAGAGAACGGCGCTCCGCAGACAGGCGACACAGCTCATCCGGGCGTATATGTGATCATCCTGCTTGCAAGTGCGGCAGTTGCAGTATACGCTGTATCCAGAAGAAGAGCACGCTAATACCGTGGCATCTGCTGTACGCAGCAGAAAATGAAAAAGAGACATGACAACACCCTGATGGTGAGGGGAACAGGCTTCTCACTGTCGGGGTGTTTTTATAAAATGCGAATTGTACTGAAAAAAATACAATATTTCATAAAAACCTCTTGAAATAAATTCCACCATCCTATATACTAAAAAAGCTGTGACATGATAGCGATGAAGCGCGAGGTTGCCGCCGGAGCAAATAAATAAGCAAAGGCGGGTTTTCCGTGGAGCGAATGTCAAGTTAAGAAACTGGCGACAAGTCACTGTACGAATCACAACAGTATCTCGCTTTTGCGCGCAGAAACAGCGCTGCCGCAGGAGTTGAAAAAGCGAGAGCGCCGTGTATGTTTCTCACGACACACACGGGAGAGTGTACAGTCACCGCTTGTCGTACTGAAGTTCAAGTACGAAAAGGAGGCGACTTTTTTTATGGCAAGTCAAGTAATGAGAATCACACTGAAAGCGTATGATCATCAGCTCGTTGATGCATCCGCTAAGAAAATCATCGAAACTGTAAAAAAGAACGGTTCACAGGTGAGCGGACCGGTGCCGCTGCCGACTAAGAAAGAGGTAGTGACAATTCTGAGAGCGGTACACATGTACAAAGACTCCAGAGAGCAGTTCGAGCAGAGAACTCATAAAAGACTGATCGATATCATCACACCGAC
>DXEY01000016.1 GCA_019114745.1 Candidatus Mediterraneibacter colneyensis
ACTGTTGATGATAGTATTGTACAATAAAAGGAAAGTATATTGCAAGAAATCCGTTTGAATTGGTATTATAATGCGAATCATAGAGATAAGACATCAGGATTCTTTTTGAAAGGAGAACTACTATCATGAACATTCAGGAAAAGGTAGAATCGTACCTTGGCAAGCCGGTCGCACAGGCTTCCGACAAAGAAATCTATGACGGACTGCTCACTGTTGTACAGGAGATGGCGGCAGAGCGAGAACGTACAGACAGCAAGAAAAAACTTTACTATATCTCGGCAGAGTTTCTGATCGGAAAGCTGCTCTCCAACAATATGATCAATCTGGGTATTTATCAGGAAGTAAAAGAGATGCTCGAGAAGAATGGAAAAGACATCTGTGAGATCGAGGAAGCCGAGCCGGAGCCGTCGCTTGGAAACGGCGGGCTGGGACGCCTCGCGGCATGTTTCCTTGACTCCATTGCCACACTGGGGCTTGCCGGGGACGGGATCGGGCTGAACTACCACCTGGGCCTGTTCAGGCAGGAGTTTGAAAATCACCTGCAGAAAGAGACGCCGAACCCGTGGATCGAGGAGAAGTCCTGGCTGAAAAAGACGGACACAGTATATCCGGTACAGTTTAAAGGGCTGAACGTCAATGCCAGGATGTATGATATCGAGGTGACAGGATATAACAATAAGACAAATAAGCTCCATCTCTTTGACATCGACTCTGTTGACGAGTCGATTGTGGAAGATGGAATTGATTTTGATAAAAATGACATTGAGAAGAACCTGACTCTCTTCCTCTACCCGGATGACAGCGACGAGCAGGGAAGGCTGCTCCGCATCTACCAGCAGTATCTGATGGTAAGCGCGGGAGCTCAGCTCATCCTCGATGAGTGTACGGCAAAGGGCAGCAATCTGTATGACCTGCCGGACTACGCGGTGATCCAGATCAACGACACCCACCCGACGATGGTGATCCCGGAACTTATCCGCCTGCTCGTGGAGAGAGGAATGGATATGGACGACGCCATCAGCGTTGTGTCCAGGACATGTGCGTATACGAACCACACGATCCTCGCCGAGGCGCTTGAGAAGTGGCCGGTAGACTATCTGAAGAAAGTCGTGCCCCAGCTCATGCCGATCATCGAGGTGCTTGACGATAAAGTAAGGAGAAAATATGAGGATGAGAGCGTTACCATTATCGACCGCGGCAATACGGTCCACATGGCGCATATCGACATCCATTACGGATTCAGCGTAAACGGAGTTGCGGCGCTGCACACCGAGATCCTCAAGAACTCTGAGCTCAACAATTTTTATAAGATCTACCCGGAGAAGTTCAACAACAAGACAAACGGCATCACATTCCGCCGCTGGCTGATCCACTGCAACCCACGCCTGACAGCACTGCTTGATGAGACGATCGGGGAAGGCTGGAAAAAAGACGCCGCAGAGCTTGAAAAACTCCTGGCATACAAAGACGACGACAAAGTGCTCGACAAGCTGATCGAGATCAAGTATAAGAATAAAGAAGACCTCTGCGCTTACCTGCGCGAGACGCAGGGACTGGAGATAAGCCCGGATACGATCTTTGACATCCAGGTAAAACGTCTCCACGAGTACAAACGCCAGCAGCTCAATGCGCTGTATATTATCGACAAATATCTGGAGATCAAGGCAGGAAAGATCCCGGCAGCTCCGGTGACTGCGATCTTCGGCGCGAAAGCAGCTCCGGCTTACGTGATCGCAAAGGATATCATCCATCTGATCCTCTGCCTGCAGGAGATCATCAACAACGATCCGGAAGTCAGTCCGTACATGAAAGTCGTTATGGTGGAGAACTACAATGTGACAAAAGCCGGCAAGCTGATCCCGGCGTGTGACATTTCCGAGCAGATCTCCCTCGCATCAAAAGAGGCGAGCGGGACAGGAAATATGAAGTTCATGCTCAACGGCGCTGTGACACTGGGAACCGAGGACGGAGCCAATGTGGAGATCCACGAGGCTGTGGGAGACGACAACATTTTCGTATTCGGCGCATCCAGCGACGAAGTGATCAGCCACTATGCAAAAGCAGACTATGTGGCAAAAGACTACTATGAGAACAACGCATCCATCAAAGCGGCGATCGACTTCATCACAGGTGAGGAAATGCTCAAAGTCGGATGCGAGGAGAACCTGGCACGCCTGAAAAACGAGCTGATCGGCAAGGACTGGTTCATGACGCTCTTAGACTTTGACTCCTATAAAGAGACAAAGGAGAAGGCGCTGGCGGCATATGCAGACCGGAAAACATGGGCAAAGATGGCTCTGGTCAATATTGCAAAAGCGGGATTCTTCTCTTCAGACCGCACGATCGAAGAGTACAACAGGGACATCTGGCATTTATAAGGAGGAAAAAATGGAAAGAGCAAGCGGAGTTTTATTACCAATATTTTCCCTGCCGTCAAAGTACGGGATCGGGTGTTTTTCTAAGGATGCCTGCAAATTTGTGGATATGTTGAAAGAGGCGGGCCAGAGTTACTGGCAGATCCTTCCGCTTGGACCGACTGGTTACGGGGACTCCCCGTACCAGTCTTTCTCCACGTTTGCGGGAAATCCCTATTTTATCGACCTTCAGACCCTGATCAAAGAAGGGCTTCTGACAAAAAAAGAGTGCAAGGCATATGACTTCGGCAGCCGGGCGGACAGTATTGACTATGAGAAGATCTATAATGCCAGATTCAAAGTGCTGAAAAAGGCATACGACCGTTTCCGCGAAAAAGGCGGAGAGTCCGGAGAGGAATATATCAGTTTTGTCACAGAGCAGGCGTTCTGGCTGGACGACTACAGTCTGTATATGGCAATTAAGGACAGAAACGGCGGCGTGAGCTGGAACGAGTGGGAAGCCCCGCTCAGGAACAGAGAAGAGGCAGCGCTTGATGCGGCGAGGAAAGAACTCGCAGAGGAGATCGGTTTCTACCGGTTCCAGCAGTATGAGTTTGACCGCCAGTGGAAAAAGCTCCACGCCTATGCGAATAAAAACGGCATCCGGATCATCGGGGACATCCCGATCTATGTAGCGTTTGACAGCGCGGATACATGGGCGGCGCCTCAGATGTTCCAGTTCGATGAGAACAATGAGCCCATCGGAGTGGCAGGGTGTCCGCCGGATGCATTTTCCGCCACAGGGCAGCTCTGGGGCAATCCGCTCTATGACTGGGAGTATCACAAAAAGACCGGGTACGCATGGTGGATCCGGAGGATCGAATACTGCTTCAAGCTCTATGACGTGGTGCGCATCGACCATTTCCGCGGATTTGACGAGTATTACTCGATCCCTTACGGCGAGGACACCGCTGTCAACGGACAGTGGATGCCGGGGCCGGGGATGGATCTGTTCCACGCCATCGAGGCGAAACTCGGCAGACCTGCGATCATCGCAGAAGACCTGGGATTCCTCACTCCGAGCGTGCTGAAGCTGTTAAAAGACAGCGGATTCCCGGGGATGAAAGTGCTTCAGTTTGCATTTGACGCGCGGGAGTCATCCAACTACCTGCCCCACACCTATCCGGAGAACTGTGTCGTGTATACCGGAACCCACGACAATGACACGACAAGGGGATGGTATCACGAAGTGGGAAAAGACGCGCGTGATTTTGCGAAAGAGTATATGTGCAAACCGCGCCTTGATGAGGACTCGCTCACCAGAGATTTCATAGCGATGGCAATGTCAAGCGTTGCCAGCCTGTGCGTGATCCCCATGCAGGATTATCTGAATCTCGGGAGCGAGGCGCGCATCAATACTCCGTCCACACTCGGAGGAAACTGGGTATGGCGGATGAAGAAAGGCGAATTTGATAAAGCAGTAGTAAAGGAAATCGGACGGGTAACGAAGCTGTACGGAAGATAACAGGCTACATGACCAGGGTTCCGATCCAGTAGATCAGCCCAAGCAGCCAGCTCGTGAAGATGCCGTACAGGATCACCGGGCCGGCGATGGTGAAGATCTTGCATCCGATCCCGAATACCTGTCCTTCTTTCTTATACTCTATGGCGGGGGCGGCAACCGAGTTCGCAAAGCCGGTAATAGGAACGAGAGCGCCGGCGCCGCCCCATTTCGCCAGTTTGGGATAGATGCCGGTGCCGGTGAGCAGCACGCTGATCAGTACCAGCGTCAGGGAAGTCCAGCTCCCGCACAGTTCCCTGTCCATGCCCCGAAATTCACAATAGTGGAAGATCACCTGGCCCAGACAGCAGATCGTGCCTCCGAGCAGAAAGGCTTTGAGCATATTCACCCAGACGTTGTGCCTGGGTGTTTTTTGGTTCACATATTTTTCGTATTGTTTTTCTTGTTTTATGCGCTGTATATTATCCATTTTCTGGCGCCTCCATGGGATTTTTTCAGACATTTTGTTTCTGCCTGTTCTGTCAGTATCCTTATTTTCAGCGGGAAATATACGCATATACGGCATTTTTCAGCATTTTATATGATAGATGGCGGATCCATACATAATTTTGAAAAATGTGCGGATAATGTATGTATCGCCGGATACAGGCGCGCTGACGCTGTACCGGAATGAGACTTACAGGAAATGAGGATATCATTATGGGTCAGATCATAAAAGGAAGGCAGAGCCTGATATTTGAACATGCGCCAGGGATTATAAGCGCCGCGTCTGTTGTCGGGAATAAAGAGACGGAAGGCCCGCTGGGGAAACTCTTCGATATGTGCGGTCAGGACGATCTGTTCGGCGCCCGGACGTGGGAGGAGGCGGAGAGCACGATGCAGAAGGAAGCCTGCGTGCTCGCCCTGGGGAAAGCCCACATCCGGGCAGAAGAGGTGAGATACTTATTTGGAGGAGATCTGCTCAGGCAGGGCATCGCCACTTCCATGGGGGTGGAGGCTCTCCGGATACCGATGTTCGGCCTGTACGGCGCGTGTTCCACGTCAGGGGAGGCTCTGGCACTGGCGGCGATGAGCGTGGCAGCAGGGTACGGGGACTATATGCTGGCGGTCACATCCAGCCATTTCGGAAGTGCGGAAAAGGAATTTCGTTTTCCCCTCGGATATGCCAGCCAGAGACCGCTGTCCGCGCACTGGACAGTGACCGGAAGCGGCGCTTTTGTTGTGGGAAGGCAGCGCGACGATGCGGATCCTGCCGGCGGAGAGGAAGGGGATACGGGAACGTCCCTTCCATTCCGGCATGTGCGCATCGCAGGGATCACTGTGGGAAGGATCGTGGACTACGGGCTGAAAGACTCCCAGAATATGGGGGCGTGTATGGCTCCCGCAGCGATGGACACGATCGTCACCAACTTTGAAGACATGGCAAGGAGTGAATCCGACTACGACCGGATCATAACAGGCGACCTGGGATATGTGGGCGGGTCGATCCTGCTGGATCTGGTGAAAAACAAAGGGTACAGCCTGCAGGGCAGGTATCTGGACTGCGGGATGACGATCTTTGACCGCGAGACACAGGATACCCATGCCGGCGGGAGCGGGTGCGGATGTGCGGCAGTGACGCTTGCATCCTTTATCCTTCCGAAACTGGAAAAGGGAGAATGGAAGCGCGTGCTCTTTGTCCCCACGGGAGCGCTGATGTCAACGGTGAGCTACAACGAAGGCGCCAGCGTCCCCGGGATCGCCCATGGGATCGTGCTGGAACATGTGGAATGAGTGAGAGCGGAGCTGTCAGGGAAAGAGCGAAAGGAGAAAAAAGATGGAATATATCACAGCATTTATCATCGGGGGACTGGTCTGCGCGGCAGTACAGATCCTATTAGACCGGACGAAGCTGATGCCCGGCAGGGTCATGGTGCTTCTCGTCTGCGCGGGGGCTGTGCTGGGCTTCTGCGGGATATACCAGCCGTTTCAGGATATGGCGGGCTCAGGTGCAAGCGTGCCGCTCCTCGGGTTTGGGAACCTTCTGTGGCAGGGGATAAAAGAGGCGGTCGACAGGCACGGATTCCTGGGGATCTTTATGGGCGGCTTTGAGGCGAGCGCAGTGGGAATCTCCGCCGCACTGATCTTCGGCTATATTGCATCTTTTATCTTCGATCCGAAGATGAAGAAATGAGAGACGGAAGCGTCGGTTGACAGTCTCGATTTGTTAGTGGTATTATAAACCATATTTTTAAAATTTTCAGCAGGATCAATCTTATATCGTACAGCAAAGGAGGAGTATGGAAAGATGTGTGGAATCGTTGGATTTGTAGGGGAAGAACAGGCGGCGCCGATTCTTCTGAAAGGACTGTCCAGGCTTGAGTATCGTGGATATGATTCATCGGGGATCGCAGTCCGCAATGATGAATCGGGAAAGATATCGATCGTCAAGGCAAAGGGGCGCCTGAAGATACTTTCAGAGAAAACAGATAACGGCAGAAGTGTAAAAGGTACCTGCGGGATCGGGCATACGCGCTGGGCTACCCACGGCGAGCCGTCCGAGAACAACGCCCATCCGCACTGTACGGACGACCGGTCTGTCGTGCTGGTACATAACGGGATCATCGAGAACTACCAGGAGATTAAAGATAAACTTCTCAAATCCGGCTATACATTTTATTCCCAGACCGATACGGAGATCGCTGTAAAGCTGGTGGACTATTATTATAAGAAGACAGGGACTCCCCTCGAAGCGCTCGCCAGGACGATGCTGCGTATCCGGGGCTCCTACGCATTCGGCGTGATGTTCCACGATCATCCGGGAAAACTGTATGCGGCGCGCAAAGACAGCCCGCTGATCATCGGTACGTCCGGCAGGGGCAGCCTGATCGCGTCCGACGTGCCGGCGATTCTGGATCAGACGAGAAATGTCTACTATATCGACAATCTGGAAATTGCGGAACTGACTGCTGATGAAGTGCATTTTTACAACATTGACCGTGAAGAGATCCAAAAAGAGATGGTGGAGATCAAATGGGATGCGGAGTCTGCCGAGCGGGGCGGATATGAGCACTTCATGCTGAAAGAGATCCATGAGCAGCCGAAGGCTGTGCAGGATATGATCGGCGCATATGTAAAAGACGGCGCCATTGATTTTTCCGAGGTCGGTCTCACAGACGATGTGATGAAAACCCTTGACCGTATCTATATCGTGGCGTGCGGTTCTGCCTACCACGTGGGCATGGCGGGAAAATATGTGTTTGAGGATCTGGCAGGGATCCCGGTGGAAGTAGACCTGGCGTCAGAGTTCCGGTACCGTAATCCGATCATCGTGCCGAACTCCCTGGTCATCGTCGTGTCCCAGTCCGGCGAGACGGCGGACAGCCTGGCGGCTCTGAGGCTGGCGTCGGAGAGAGGCGTTCCGGTGCTCGGCATTGTAAACGTCGTGGGATCGAGCATCGCAAGAGAGAGCGATTACATTCTTTATACATACGCGGGGCCTGAGATCTCCGTCGCCACGACAAAGGCGTACAGTACGCAGCTCATTGCCATGTATCTGCTCGCCATCCAGTCCGCAAAGGTAAAGGGCAGGATCGACGACGCCCGCTGCGAAGAGCTGTTAAACGAGATGGAGACTCTTCCGGAAAAGATCCAGAAGACGCTGGATGATAAAGAGCGCCTTCAGTGGTTTGCAAGCAAGTATGCCAATGCGAGAGATATTTTCTTTATCGGAAGAGGGCTCGACTATGCCATCAGCCTTGAGGGAAGCCTGAAGATGAAGGAGATCAGCTATATCCATTCCGAGGCATATGCCGCGGGCGAACTCAAGCACGGACCGATCAGCCTGGTAGAGAACGGGATCCTTGTGATCGGCGTGCTGACCCAGAGCGAGCTCTTTGAGAAAACGCTGAGCAACATGGTGGAAGTCAAGAGCCGCGGGGCATATCTGATGGGGCTGACGACCTACGGCAATTATAATATAGAAGATACGGCTGATTTCTCCGTCTATGTGCCAAAGTCGGAGCCGTATTTTATGACGAGCCTTGCCATTGTGCCGCTTCAGCTTATGGGATATTATGTGAGCGTGGCGAAAGGCCTTGATGTAGATAAGCCGAGAAACCTTGCAAAATCGGTGACTGTGGAGTAATTTACAAACATTTAACGGACAGGATCCTGTCAAAAATATTTCCCCTCTGCTATAATGTCATTAAAAAATTATGACAAGAAGCGAGGGGAATTTTTGTAGAGAATCTACAAAAGGTCAGACCATGAGAAATAAGATAGAAACACAGATCAAGACCGGATATGCCGATCTGCGGAGGTCGGAGAAACTGGCGGCGGACTACATACTGGAACATCTCGGGGAGGCGGCGGATATGCCCCTTGACCGTCTGGCAGACTCGGCGGGCGTCAGCCAGCCCACAGTGCTCCGGATGCTCAAGGCGCTGGGGTTTGACGGCTATAAAGACTTCCGGTATCAGCTTGTGGCGGAGCTCGCAAAATCGAATGTGGCAGAAGAGGGCAGCCAGCCCCAGCTTATGTACGGATATACGCTGGATGAGGCGGGATCTCTCGAGGAGATCCCGGTCAGCGTGATGATGACGACAGAGCGGATGCTTGAGGAAACGGTGAAGCACTTTCCGGGGAAAACGTATAAGAAAGTGATCAGCGCACTCAAAAGCGCCCGCATGGTCGACATTTACGGGGTGGAAAATTCAGAAGTTATGGCGGTGGATCTGCTGACCAAGCTTCTGTATCTGGGACTCCCATGCAGGCATTTTACCGACTGCTATCTCCAGCAGATCGCAGCGGGCAGCCTGACCCCGGAGGATGTGGCAGTGGGAATCTCCTATTCCGGCGAGTCCAAAGATACGGTGGATGCCATGCGTTCGGCAAAGAAGGCGGGCGCGCAGACGATCGTTATCACGAATTTTACGGAATCCACGATCAGCAGATATGCGGATATCCTCATCCCCACCAGTCAGGATCAGACATTTTACGGCAATGCGATCTTCTCCCGATCCACCCAGATCCTTCTGGTGGATATGATCTATATGGGGGTGATCGCCTCGGACTATAAGCACTATATGAAACAATTAAACCGCTGCGAACAGGTCGTGAGCAGGAAAGCCTACGAACATGGCGTGAAACGGTAGAAAATCTACAGCTTAAAGTATGTTAAGCCTCTGTAAAGTTTACATTTTCTTTACAGAGGCTTGATTTTTTTCTGATAGATTTGCCGGCGGAAACACAGGTATAATCTTCCGTGCGGGCCGGAAATGCACGGCCTGCGCCAGGCGCCTGATATGCAGGAGGTATCTGGGCGCAGCGGAAACGAAGTGGAGTTATCAGTATAGGAGTAAGTAGTATGCTTGAGTTAAAAAATGTAAAGAAAAGTTATGACGGCACGCCGGTCCTTACCGATATCAGCCTGAATATCGGGGACGGAGAGATCGTTTCCATATTAGGGCCGTCCGGATGCGGCAAGACGACGCTCTTGAACCTGATCCTCGGAATCGTGGATTCAGACGGCGGCGAGATTATCTTCAATGGAGAAGACATCACGGATGTGCCGATGGAAAAGAGAGGTTTCAATATTGTATTTCAGGATTATGCACTGTTCCCGAACCTGAACGTATATCAGAATATTACATACGGGCTGAGAAATAATCCGCAGATCTCTTCTAAGGAAGAGGTGGAGGATCTGATCCATCTGCTGGGACTTGAAGAGCATCTCAACAAGAGGATCGGACAGCTCTCCGGCGGACAGAAGCAGAGAGTCGCGCTGGCAAGGACAATGGTGATGAAGCCGAAGATCCTGCTCCTCGACGAGCCCCTGAGTGCGCTGGACGGTGTGATCAAAGAGTCCATCAAGGACAGGATCAAGACGATCGCGAGGGAATATAACCTGACGACGATCATCGTGACCCACGACCCGGAAGAGGCGCTCACGCTCTCCGACCGGGTGATGATCATCAACGAGGGAGAGATCGCCCAGTTCGGAAAGCCGGAAGAGATCATCGGCAGGCCGGAGAACGGATTTGTAAAGAAATTTATCTTAAACCAGCTTGAGATCAAAAAGAATAATATCTACACCCTGTTCGCGGGACAGCTTGACGGACAGGCTCAGGTCTGCTGAAGAGGTGGCGGATATGAGAAAGAACAGAGAGATTAAAGTAATATTTGCGCTGGTAGCGGTCTTTTTTGCAGGATTTCTCGCAGTGCCCATGATCAGCGTGCTGGTGCAGTCGTTCACAGGCGGGACGGAAGGCGTGTCCCTCTCCCATTATGTGGAAGTACTCACCGGAAGAGGATTTCTGAAAGCGCTGGGAAACAGTATCCTGATCTCAGTCTGCAGCGCCCTGCTCACCACAGTGCTGGCGTTTGTGCTGGCGTACACGATCCACTATACGAATGTGGGCGGGCGGTACAAATGGCTGATCAGCAAGGCGGCGATCCTGCCCATGCTGCTCCCGACGATCACCTATGGTTTTGCCATTATCTATTCCTTTGGAAAACAGGGACTCCTGACCCGGCTCTTTGGAAGACAACTGTTTGATATTTACGGGTTTAACGGGCTGCTGCTCGGATATGTGGTATACACCCTCCCCATTGCATTTACGCTGATCAATAATGCGATGGGATATATCGACAAGAGATTTATGGTCGTCTCCAGGCTGATGGGAGACTCCCCTGTCCAGACATTCCGTATGACCATACTGATCCCCCTGCTGGGAACACTGGCTACGGCATTTATACAGACGTTCTTCCTGTGCTTTACGGACTTCGGTATCCCGGCGTCCGTGGGCGGGCAGTATGAGGTGGTCGCAAGCGTCCTCTACGAGGAGATGCTTGGCAGCGTTCCGAATTTCGGGAACGGCGCGGTAGTCGCGCTTGTCATGATCATTCCGTCTGTTGTCAGTATTACGGTGCTGCATATTCTGGAGAAATACAATGTGCGCTATAACAAGATATCCCCGATTGAGCTCAGAAAAGGCGTGAAGAGGGACGTTCTGTTCGGGGTGCTGAGCGGAGTTATCATGGCAGGCACTCTCTGCGTGTTCCTCGTGATGTTTGTCGTGCCGTTTATCGACGAGTGGCCGTACCGCATGGATTTTACGCTGGAGCATGTCCGGGCGGTGTTTGAGGACAGCCAGCTGTACGGCGTGTACATTAATTCCGTAATGGTAGCTGTGGCTACGGCGCTGGCTGGAACGCTTCTGTCCTACGGGGCGGCGCTTGTGACTGCGAGAAGTACGGTCAGTGGGAAACTGAAGAAGGCGCTGGACAGTATCGCCCTTGTGACAAATACGATCCCGGGCATGGTCATCGGTCTTGCCTATCTGTTCGTGTTCACAGGGACGCCGCTCCAGAATACATTTCCGATCATCATCATATGCAACATCGTACATTTCTATTCGACGCCGTACCTGATGATGAAGAACTCTCTCTCAAAGATGAACGCATCCTGGGAGACGACGGCAATGCTGATGGGGGATAACTGGCTCAAGACCATTGTCAGGGTCGTGACCCCGAACGCACTTTCCACATTGCTGGAAGTATTCAGCTACTATTTTGTAAATGCAATGGTGACGGTGAGCGCCGTGATCTTCATCGCAGGCGCCCGCACAATGGTCATTACGACAAAGATACAGGAACTGCAGTATTTTAATGAGTTTAACGAGATTTTTGTCCTGTCTCTTCTGATCCTGTTTACGAACCTGATCGCCCGGGCGGTGTTCCGGAAGCTGGCACAGGCAAGCAGGAACAGGCAGAATACGGCGAAGATCTACCGGTTTTCCGCAAAGAAAGCGGCGTAGGAAATATACAATACAGGAGGATATTACAATGAAAAAGAGAACAATGAATTTGAGAAGAGGTGCAGCATTTACACTTGCGGCGGCTGTCGCTGTAACAGGGATGGGACTGACAGGATGCGGTTCCGGCTCATCGGATGACCAGGTGATCATTTATTCCAATGCGGATGAAGAGGCGATCACAGCGATGGAAAATGCGCTGGACAGTAACGGGTATGAAGGCAAGTATGTATTCCAGACATTCGGAACTTCCGAGCTGGGCGGCAAGCTCCTGGCAGAGGGAACAGACATTGAGGCAGACATGGTAACGATGAGCACCTTCTATGTAGAGAGCGCCCAGGAGCAGAACACAATGTTCCAGGATCTTACCTTTGACGTGGACACGATAGACGAGTTCGAGGCGTACTGCGCGCCGATCACATCCCAGGAAGGTACGATCATTGTAAATACAGAGATGATGGAGGAAAATGATCTTCCGATGCCGGAGTCCATTGCAGACCTGGCGGATCCGGTGTATGAAGGGTTTGTCTCGGTCACGGACATTTCCGCGTCCTCTACGGCATGGCTTCTTGTGCAGGCGCTCGTATCTGAATATGGAGAGGACGGGGCAAAAGATATTCTCACGGGTATCTACGAAAATGTAGGAGACCACCTGGAAGATTCCGGCTCAGCGCCGCTCAAGAAAGTGCGTGCGGGAGAAGTTGCGATCGGATTCGGACTGAGGCAGCAGGCAGTGGCTGACAAGGCAGACGGCCTTCCGATCGACTATATCGATCCGGCAGAGGGGAACTTCAGTCTGACAGAGTCGGTTGCCATCGTGGACAAAGGGGATGACACGAATCCACTGGCGATGGAGATGGTACAGTGCATCATTGAGAACGGACGCGAGGAACTGCAGTCCTACTATCCGAACGCCCTGTACAACGGCGAGGAGACAGACGCGGCAAATAAATCGGCAAATCCGAAAGTATTCCCGGAGAAGCTGACCGTTGACCTTCTGGAGCAGCACCAGGCGATATCAGAGGAGGCAAAAGCAGCGGCAGGGATGTAATAGTTCCGACAAAACTGAGAAAAGAGGAAATGAAAGATGAAATCATATAAACTACTGACGCCGGGACCGCTCACTACGACGGATACGGTAAAAGAGCAGATGATGTTCGACCACTGCACATGGGACGACGACTACAAGCAGATTACCCAGGCGATCCGCAGAGGACTCCTGGATCTGGCACACGTATCTCAGGAGGAGTACACGGCAGTGCTCATGCAGGGGAGCGGAACATTCGGCGTGGAGTCTGTGCTGACCAGCGTGGTCGGATCCGGCGATGAGCTTCTGATCTGCGCAAACGGCGCCTACGGAGAGCGAATGTCAGATATCGCGGATCACGCGGGGATCACATATCAGATGTACTGCGAGCATTACAATAAAGTGCCGAACGCACAGAAGATCGGAGAGATGCTCGACGCAGACCCGGCGATCACGCACGTTGCCATGGTGCATAGTGAGACGACCTCAGGGATCTTAAATGACATCGAGGCAGTCGGAAAAGTGGTAAAAGAAAAAGGAAGAGTGTTTATCGTGGATGCGATGAGCAGCTTCGGCGGCGTGGATATACCGGTAAAGGACTGGGGCATTGACTTTATCGTGAGCAGCGCAAACAAATGTATCCAGGGCGTGCCGGGATTCTCCTTTGTCATTGCCAGAAGGGATCTGCTCGAACAGAGTGCGGGCAGGGCGAGAAGCCTGTCGCTTGACCTGTACGACCAGTGGAAGACCATGGAAGTGGACGGGAAGTGGCGCTTTACTTCCCCGACCCATGTGGTTCTCGCTTTTGCACAGGCGATGAAAGAGCTTGAGGAAGAGGGCGGCATTGAGGCGAGATGCAGGCGCTATACGGAGAACAACCGGCTTCTGATCGAAAAGATGGGCGAGATGGGGATCCGCCCGTACATTGACAGCATCCATCAGGGTCCGGTCATCACGACATTTTTCTATCCGGAAAACTGCCATTTTACGTTCTCCCAGATGTATGAATATATCAAAGACAGGGGATATGCGATCTATCCGGGCAAGGTGACGGAGGCGGAGACATTCCGCATCGGAAACATCGGGGAGATCTATCCGGAAGATATCGAGAAGGTATGCGCCCTCATAAAAGAATTTCTGGAGGAATACAACAATGAAGAAAATTAAGGCAGTCATCTTTGACTGGGCGGGAACGACAGTAGATTACGGATGCATGGCGCCGGTGCAGGCGTTTGTGGAAGTGTTTAAGCAGTACGGCATCGAGCCGACGATGGAAGAAGTGCGGGAGCCGATGGGGATGCTCAAGATCGACCACATCCGCACGATGCTGAAGATGGATCGGATCCGGGAGCTCTGGACAGAAAAATACGGAAAAGAGCCGGGCGAGGAAGAGGCGCAGGCACTGTACCAGATCTTCGAGGAGAAACTTCTCGCCATCCTTCCCCGCTACTGTGATCCGAAGCCGGGTGTGACAGAGGCAGTGAACCGCCTGAGAAGAAACAGGATCAAGATCGGTTCCACCACAGGGTACAACGATAAAATGATGGAGATCGTCGTTCCGGCGGCGAAGGAGAAAGGTTATGAGCCTGACGTATGGTTCAGCCCGGACTCCACGGGACAGAAAGGACGTCCATACCCCTATATGATCTTCCGGAATATCGAGGCGCTTGGCATAAAGAAGGTGCGCCGGGTACTGAAAGTCGGAGATACAGTCTCTGATATAAAAGAAGGAAAGAACGCCGGCGTGTGGTCGGCAGGGATCGTAGTGGGAAGTTCCGAGATGGGACTGACTCAGGAAGAATACGAAGCGCTCTCAGAGGAAGAGAAGGCAGTAAAGTGCCGGGAGGTATCCGACAGATTTTTGGATGCAGGCGCTGATAAAGTGTTTTATACGATCGAAGATTTGTGTGATTTTCTTCTTGGTTAGTTAAAAATAACGTCAAATT
>DXEY01000144.1 GCA_019114745.1 Candidatus Mediterraneibacter colneyensis
CAGTCTGACTGCTCCACGAAGGCTTTTCTTTTTTTACGAATTGCAGCCATGACAAGTTCTCCTTCTAATTGAATTTACCGCCTCATTATACAATGAATCTGTTTTCATTTCTGTGATGAAATCACAAAACAACAATAACCATCCTTCTGAATATAGCAGACAACTGGCAGTGTACATGTTATAATAACGGTGCATCATTATCTGTAAATGCACGGAGGAGTGTCACAGGAGGATCGGATATGAATCAGGGAATCATCATTTATCAGTCAAAATACGGAAGCACGAAGAAATACGCGCAGTGGATCGCAGAGGAGACCGGGTTTGACCTCGCTGAGGCAAAACAAGCAGGAGCAGATACTCTGGACGGATATGATATGGTCGTCCTGTGCGGAGCTGTGTATGCATCGGGAATTTCCGGCATCTCTTATCTGCGGAAGAACCGGAACGCACTTGCGGGCAAGCGCACGGCTGTATTCTGTGTCGGCGCGTCTCCCTATGACGAGAAGGCGATCAAAGAGATCAAAGAACACAATCTGAAAGAAGACTTAAAGGATATCCCTCTGTTTTACGGACGGGGAGCATGGGATGAGGAAGCGATGACATTTACAGACCGTACGATGTGCCGGATGCTCCAAAAGTCAGTTAAAAAGAAAGACCCGTCTGAGTATGAGCCGTGGATGACGGCTCTGATGTGCGCCGCCGGGCAGAAGTGCGACTGGACGGATAAAAAGTATCTCGCTCCTTTGCTTGAATACATAGCTCCGGCACGCTGACAGTTTTATGAGACAGGAGGTAATGTAAGGATGCGCCGTTCCGACAGGGAAGTAAAAGATTTGAAAGATATCGTGGCGATTATGGAAAAATGTGATGTGTGCAGGATTGCCTTAAATGATGAAGGGTATCCGTATATCCTGCCGTTAAATTTTGGAATGGATGTACAGGGGGATAAGATCGAGCTGTATTTCCACGGAGCTCTGGAAGGGAGAAAATATGACCTGATCAGGAAGGACAACAGAGCCAGCTTTGAAATGGACTGTGAGCACAACCTGGTGACGGAAGCCGGACGGGGGTACTGCACGATGGAATACGAAAGCGTGATCGGGCAGGGACATATGGAAATATTGTCAGATGATGAGAAGGAGGAGGCACTGCGCATCCTGATGAGACAGTATCATCCGGCAGGGGAGTTCCCCTTCAGCAAGGCGGCGATGCCACGCACGAAGGTGTTTAAGCTCGTTGTGGAAAAAGTGACAGGGAAAAGGAAGAAAAGGAAATGAACAGGATCAGAAAAACTATTCATGTTATATCGTGGGCGGTTATTATCATACTTGGAATGGCGCTGCTCGTGCGGTGGAATGATATCTCAGAGCCAGTCATTACCCACATTGGCGCCGGTATTTCATATGGCAGTAAAAGCACGTTAGCAGTGATCTATATTATTGAAATCATTGTGAATGCGGTATTCACTTTTGGATATGAGATTCCTTTTGCGAAAGAGATGCGAAAGACCGGGACGCCGAATCTTCTTGTTGATGTTGTGAGCGTTGTCCTGCAGGCAGCAGCCCTGCTGGTTGTCTCTGGTTTCATTTTGCCTGCGGTTGTGACGGGCTGACAGACATCATTTTGAAAAAGCAGCAGAACGGGCAGCATTACCGGATCGGAAATACAGAGGGAGTGCAGCAATGGAGATCAGAGTATACAGAAAAGAAGATATCCGGGAGATTGTGGAACTTTTCTATCATACAGTACATACGGTCAACCGGGCGGACTATTCGCAGGAACAGCTCGATGCGTGGGCTGACGGCAGTCCCGATCTGGAATCATGGGACAGATCCTTTCAGGAACATATTTCACTGGTAGCTGTAACAGCAGGAGCGGACGGCGAGAACGTCTGCGCGAGCGGCGGTGAAAGGATCGTGGGATTCGCAGATATAGACAGCACGGGATATCTTGACAGGCTGTATGTACACAAAGATTTCCAGAGACAGGGGATCGCAGAAGCGCTCTGCGACAGGCTCGAGCAGGCAGTGGGGGCAGAGCGGATCATAACACACGCTTCTATCACGGCGAGACCGTTTTTTGAAAAGAGAGGATACAGAGTCGTCCGGGAACAGCAGGTGGAGAGAAAAGGGATCCTGCTGACGAATTATGTGATGGAGAAACCGCGGATCTGAGAGGAGGTCCCAGAAAATGATCTTCAGGAAAGAAGTTTATGTTACGAGAGATATGGACGCGTACAATCGCGCCCGGAATGTGCTCGAAGACAATGGAATCAGGTATACCTCAAAGTCCGGTCCGGTAACGAATCCGGGAAGGCACCATGGCGTCCCGTTTATCAATGCGGATGCGGCATATGAGTATCATCTGTATGTGCCGGCGAAAGAGGCAGAACGGGCAGTCCATGTGCTCCGGGAAATGGGCCTGTGATTTATGAAAAAAGAAGGGAACAACAATGATAAAAGCAGTATTTTTTGACGTGGATGGTACATTGCTTTCCCATACGATAAAGCGGATTCCGCAGGATACAGTGAAAGCTCTGCACGAATTGAAAGCCAGAGGAGTCAAAATTTTTCTTGCTACCGGGAGACATTCTACTGAGCTAAGGGAGCTTCCGGTCAATGTAGCAGACTTTGACGGTTATGTCACACTAAACGGGCAGTTGTGCCTTGATGAAACGGGAAAGATCGCACACGGGGATCCCTTTGGAGAACCCGTTGTGCAGAAACTGGTATCGGTATTTCGCGAAAAGAAGTATCCCCTGGCTTTTGTGGAAGCCGAGAGGTTTTATATTAACTATGTGGACGATGTGGTGCGGGAAGCGCAGCGGAGCATATCCACTCCCGTGCCGGAGACCGGCACATATGAGGGCGGAGAGATTTATCAGGCAATTGTGTTCTTGACCCGTGAAGAAGAAGCGGGATTTCGGTCGCAACTTCCGGAGGAGTGCCGCTTTACCAGATGGTGTGACGGAGGGGTTGATATTATCTCCGATCAGGGAGGAAAAACAGAAGGGATTAAATATTTCTGTGATCAATATGACATTTCCCGGGAGGAGATCATGGCATTTGGCGATGCTGAGAATGATATTGATATGCTCCGGTATGCCGGGATCGGTGTCGCAATGGGAAATGCCGAAGACACTGTCAGGAAATGTGCAGACTATGTGACAGACAGTGTGGACGACGGCGGGATCCGAAACGCGCTGAAACATTTCCAGGTATTAAATTAGAGGAAGGATCTGGAAGAGAAAAGGAGAGACAATGAGTGATATAAAAATCATTTTCTTTGATATTGACGGGACGCTGATCGATATGGAGAAGAAACAGATTTCCGAAAAGATACTTGAGACATTATCAAAACTCAAAGAGAATGGGATCAGAATCTGTGTTGCCACCGGGAGATCCCCGATGCTGTTACCTCGTTTCCCGGGAGTGGAGTTCGATGCTTATCTGACTTATAACGGCTCATATTGTTTTGATAAGCATCAGGACATTTTCAGCCATCCGCTGACAAGAAAAGACGTTTATACCATTATGGATAATGCCGGGAGGATCGGGCGTCCCCTGTCCCTGGCGACAAAGAACAGACTGGCTGCAAATGGTACGGATGAAGATCTGAGCGCATACTATGGAATTGTCGGGCTGAAAGTCGAGATCGCAGATGATTTTGATACAGTGGCAGAAAACGATGAGATCTATCAGATCATGCTGGGCTGCTATATAAGCGAATATGAAGCAGTCATGAGAGATGTCATGGATGCCAGGATCGCGGCGTGGTGGGATCGCGCGGTGGACATTATCCCCAGGAACAGCGGCAAAGGCACGGCGATCGCAAAAGTGCTGGAGCATTATCATCTTACAAGAGAAGAGGCAATGGCGTTTGGCGATGGTAATAATGATATTGAAATGCTGGAGGCTGTCGGCAGAGGAATTGCGATGAAAAATGCCTCGCCGGAGCTGAAAGAGGTTGCTGACGATATATGCGATGACGTTGCAGACGACGGGGTTTATACCTACTGCAAAGCGGCCGGGATGATATGATGTAAAGAGGAGGTTCGTATGGATTTCAGCAAATTTCAGTGGACAAGAGAACCGGGGGATTACCGGGTGACGGACGATACGGTCGAGATCGTCACGAAACCGCATACAGACCTCTGGCAGAGGACGTACTATCATTTCCGGAATGACAATGCCCCGGTATTTCAGATGGAGACGGAAGAAAAGTATTTCAGCTTTGTTGTGAAGACGGAGTTTGAGGAGAGCCATCACAGATTTGACCAGTGCGGGATCGTTATGTATCTGGACAGTGAGAACTGGCTGAAGGCTTCCGTCGAGTATGAGAACGAAACATATCAGCATCTCGGGAGCGTAGTGACAAACGGAGGATATTCGGACTGGGCGACGACCGTGATCGGCGCTGATGTAAAGTCGATGTGGTACCGGTTCAGCCGGAGAGAGGATGACTACTGTGTTGAGTGTTCTGAGGATGGCATCCATTTCCGGCAGATGCGCATCTGTCATATGCACAAAGGCAATGGAAGCATACAGTTCGGCATCTATGCGTGCTCCCCGGAGGAGTCCTCATTTAAGGCGGTTTTCTCCGGCATGCGCCTGACAGAATGCCAGTGGAAGGCGCACGACGGACAGCAGCCGGATGAGTGAGTTGCCAGATGGATCAGATACGGAGAGAGGATCACATGTCGGGACAGGGGAAAATCAGAGAAATAAAAGAGAATAAAAAGCAGTACCTGGATCTGCTCCTGATGGCGGACGAGCAGGAAGATATGATCGAACGGTATCTGGGGCGGGGGACAATGTATGTCCTTGACGACAACGGCGTAAAGGCGGAGTGTGTCGTGACCGACGAAGGAGATGGCATCCTGGAGGTCAAAAATCTCGCGGTCGCGCCCGGCAGCAGAAATATGGGGTACGGAAGACAGATGCTCCGTTTTCTGGAAGATACTTACAGAGAGAATTTTGATATCCTCCAGGTCGGAACGGGGGACAGTCCATTAACAGTTCCGTTTTATGAAAAATGCGGGTTTAAGCGTTCCCATATTGTGAAAGATTTTTTTACGGAACATTATGACCATCCGATCTGTGAGGGCGGATGCAGGCTCAGGGATATGGTGTATCTGAGGAAGGATCTGAGCGGAGGAAAGAGATATGAATAAGCAGCAGCGGATCGCAGCCGAAAAATCAATGAGTGAATGGCTTTCACACCCGGATGAACTCGGGAAAGCGCCGGCAAAGATTGAGTGCGCGAAAGAGTTTGATCTTCATGGGCTCCATTATTATATTTTCCGTTTTAAGCAAAAGCTGCCGGGCGAGTGGATGCTCGGCGTGTGCGGAGGATATGAGGATGGTTCGGAGGAGCATTGCGGCCATGTCTACAGCAGGATGACGAAATATAATGATAAGACAGCGGTCGAAGATGCCGTGGAAATGGTGGAAGCGATCCGCTCTTATTGGATGGAAAGAGCACGGATGCAGGAAGCGTTTCAGGAGAAGTTTAAGGCAAATACTGAGTTCAGAACAGGGGCTGAGATCGATGCATGGAAGATTAACAGCCAGTTTGTCAGATCTGAAAGCAGATACTTTCTGACAGCAGGGGAGACGGACTGTCCTTCCGGCAGGCTTTTTGCGGCAGATCCCCTCGCATATCTTCCGGGTTCGCAATTCTTTTTCACTTTTGAGAAGGAAATCCCGGCAGGAAGATATCCGGTGGAAGTGTCGATATGCCGGAACAGTATGACAGGTATCCGTATGTGTACGGCAAGGCTGAAGATCAAAGATACAGAGGCTGTGAAGTTTGTAAGGGCTGAGGGGACTGCCGAGGCCATAAGCGAAGAGGGAACAGCGGGCGGATTTCCTGTCGATGCCGGTATGATGACCCTGTGTGATGCACAGACTGCAGGAGAATACAGAGCATTTATAAAGAAATGGTATGAGTCGCATCCGGACGGCAATCATTATGACGATTATTTTGCCGCGTTTTTTGCCGAAAGTGAAAAAATGCTTCCGGCTTACCAGAGGGAAGGCGGAGATTTTATAGAATGGACGAATCCAGATACGGGCAGAAAAATGGTTATGATCGCGTCCGGGTTCGGAGACGGATTTTACTGCTGCTATTATGGATATGATGCCGGAGGAGATCTCTGCCAGATCATAGTGCCGATGGTGGATCCCTCCCTGTTCGGGGATGAAGATTGAAAGTGCCGGTTTGTATGCGGGCGGTAAAGGAGAAGCATTATGGATAAGTATTCGGAGATCAGGAGACGATTCGAGGAAAACGAGGACAGGGAAAATGCCGTAAAGATGGCAAAGTATATGAGAAACCAGTTTGCCTTCTACGGGATACCGACCCCGAAACGGAAGAAGCTGTACAGAGATATCCTGAAGGATGAAAAGAAGCGGAAAACAGTGGACTGGGATTTCCTCGACCAGTGCTATGAGGATGAACACAGAGAATTTCAGTATCTTGTATCGGATTATCTGATCGCTTTGTCCTCTGTGCTCACCTATGAGGATATCCCAAAGATAAGAAAATATATCAAAGAGAAGCAGTGGTGGGACACGATAGATTTTCTGGATCAGGTGATCGGGGATATCGGCCTGCGGGATGCGCGGGTGGACGGGCTCATGCTGGAATGG
>DXEY01000145.1 GCA_019114745.1 Candidatus Mediterraneibacter colneyensis
TAAAACAGCGGATTGAGCGATATTTACAAAAAAAATAAAATGAGAAAAAAATAATTGTAAAAATATAACAATAATGATATCCTATTAAAGATAAGCGGTAATTCAAGACGCGGATTCAGGAAGGATGGAAAAACAAAGTTTATGAAAAAAGGAATGAAAAGAGTGGCGGCGCTTCTGCTGGCATCGGTTCTGGCAGTTCCGGGACTGTCAGGGCTTCATCCGGCGCAGGCAGAGGCGGCTCCTGTGGAGACAACAGGAGAAAATATCGTACGGGGGAAAACGGCGATTGCTTCTTCCATCGACAATGAAGCCGGACCGGATCTGGCAGTGGATGGCGTGAAAGATGAGACAGAGCAGTGGAATTCTGAAGCCATGAAGGACTGGAAGGCAAATGATACGAGCCGGGATCAGGATGAACAGACGCCCCAGTGGATCCAGATCGACAGAGGCGAAGACGCAGAGCCGGCGTCTGTCACATCGATCAAACTGTGGTACAACATGAAAGTATGGCCGATGGAATACAAGATCCTGACGGCAGCTGAGTCAGATCTGAAAGCCAGTCCGGAGGATACGTCTGTGGCTCTGGAAGAATGGACGGAAGTGGTTTCTGTGTCCCGCCCGTCTTCCGGCGGCCAGGTGGCGAACGGGCCGGATCAGGATATCGCTGACACAGATGAAAATACAGATACGATCACGGCTGCCACAACTCCGGCATTGGAAGAAGGCGTGATGATCCAGAGGTATGTTCTTGTCTATATCACCAAGGTAAATGCCCAGGCGCCGGGGAATAATGTAAACCTCCGCGAGATCGAGATCTTCGACGACACGGTCAATGTGGATGTAAATGCGGTGTTGGATTCGATCGGCGAACAGGATCTGAAGATCGCCGATGGAAAAGTGACGGTTGGAAAAGAAGCGGCGGGAGCGAAGATCTACGTCCGGGGGAGTGATCTTGAAAATGTTGTCGGAAATGACGGAAATCTGAGCGGTTATAACATCGGCGACAGAGAGGTTACGCTGATCGTCCGTGTGGAAAACGAGAAGGATCCGTCACAGTATGCCGAGAAAAATATGACCGTTGTCATTCCGGATCAGCGCGCGGCTTATCCGGCGGGATATTTTCCGGAAACTGCGGAGCCCAATGCGAAGCCCGAAGTGATACCGTCTCTTCAGGAATGGTATGGGTACAGCGGAGAGTTTGAGCTTAACGGTACGTCGCGGATCGTTTATAATGATGCCGCCGGAGCCGGGATACGGGCTGCTGCGGATAATATGAAAACAGATCTCCTCGACATTACAGGGCTGGATCTTGCGGTCGCGGAAGGAACGGCTGCTGACGCAGGTGAAAATGACATTTATATTGAGTCTCAGACAGAGGATACCTTTAAAGTCGGGGATGAGGGGTATCTCATGGTTACAGACGACAGCGGGCTGAGGATTTATGCGCCTTCCTATACGGGCTGCCTCTATGGCACGATCTCTGTAGAGCAGATCCTGTACCAGGCAGACGGAAACCGTACAGTTCCAAAAGGGATCACAAGGGACTACCCGGCATATGAGGTCAGGGGCGTGATGCTGGATGTGGCGCGTACGCCGTATCGTATCCAGCAGCTTCACGATTATGCGAAAATACTTCTCTGGTATAAGATCAATGAGTACCATCTGCATGTAAATGATAATGACAACTGTAATATTCCACAGTCTGTTGACGCCCATGCGGGATTCCACCGTCTGGAAAGCGAACGGTTCCCATCCCTTGATTCAGAGGTGAAGCATGCCGGAGTACCTGCAGACGCTGTCAATGAGGATTATTATCTCAATAATGCAGATTATCAGGGAAACCCGCAGTATACAAAGGAAGAATGGCGGGAACTTCAGTCTCTTTGCAGCGGTATGGGGATCAATATGATCACAGAGCTTGATCTTCCGGGACATTCTCTGCTTTATAATAAGTATGCCGATAAAAATCCGGACAAGATCCCAGAACTTGAAGGGGGGATTAAGTATACCTCAGGCAATCTGACGACCAATGGCGGCGCAGAGCTGATGGATCTTGTGGGGGCCAACTCTGATCGGGCGCTCTGGTTCGCAGAAGAGTTATGGGACGAGTATACCGGGGGAAGCGAACCCTTTATATCCGGCAGCGTGGTACATATCGGCGCGGATGAATACTGGGATCACGATACACAGGGGATCCGGGATGCGTTTGCCGTGTTCGCGGACAGTCTGCGGCAGGTGATCCAGACGAATCTGGGCGAAGATACAAAGATCAGGATGTGGGGAGCCGGGGAAGGCATGTTCTCTACAGCGGAAACCGTCCTTGAAGATGTGGATCTTCCGGAAAACTATCAGCTTGATGTCTGGTCGCAGAGATATGAAGATGCAAAACAGAGGGTCAGCGAGGGATATCAGGTGATCAACTGCCGGGATGCCTTTTTGTATGGAAACCCGGGCCGTACGAACCGTGATGTGCCAAATGCCGAATTTGTCTATAATGAGTGGAATCCGGCGATGTTTGAGGATGGCGCGCCGGGAACCGGGACAAATCCGCTTCTGGGAGAGCCAAACCTCCTGGGTGCAAAGACGGTGATCTGGGGAGACCAGAGCCAGGAAGGCATGACCGAGAGAGACGTCAATCAGAGAGTACTGCGTGCGGTTTCCATCGTAAGTGAAAAGACATGGAACGGTACGGATGAAGACGACACATATGAGGAGTTTGAACGGCGTGCCGCCCGTCTTGCCGAAGGACCCGGCACCCAGATCGCAATGGAGACAGACTCCAAAACGTCGCTTGTACTCGATTACGATTTCAGCAACCTGTCGTCAGACGGCATGACCGTTTACGACACCAGCGGAAACGGATACAACGGTACGCTGAGCAGGGCGGGAGAAGTGAGCGAAGACGGGTATCTGTCCTTCAGCGAAAATACGCTGGCTACTCCTCTGAAAACATTGTCTTATCCGTATACAGCCGCATTTACCGTCCGTCTGGATGCTGAAGAAGCAGAGCAGAATACGGAGGATTCCTCTATCTTTTCGGGGTATGACGGACAGCTCCAGATCGCGGGTACAGACGACGGAAGACTCTCGGCTAATGTGAATTACTTCACGAGGGATTTCGGTTACAGTATTCCGGATGACGGCACCGAAGTAAATGTGATGCTTGTGGGAACTTTCCAGGGGACAAAGCTGTACATTAACGGGAAACTTCAGACATTCCTCTCCCAGAAAAGTGATGAGGACGGGACTGCTCCGGGAAGCGTAACGTCGATGTATTCGTCGTTCCCGCTCCCTCTTGAAAAGATCGGGGAAGGCCTTCACGGTGAACTTTCGGGTATCCAGGTATATAACAGGGCTTTTTCTGCTGAAGAAGCGGCGGCGTATTATACAGAGGCGTGGGATTCGGATACGTCAAAGGTGAATGTTGCCCAGAATACATATGCCGGCGGAACTTCCCGTGCCGTCGGGGATGCCTCAAACTACGACAATGCGGACGGACGTGTCAGGTCAGCATTTAAAGCGGTGGACGGCGATGCATATACACAGAACGGGCAGCCTGCTGAACGGATGGATGAAAGCACCTCAGATATTTATTCTTACTGGAAGGGAAGCCGCGCAGACAGTTCACTGAGCGTTGATCTTGGCAGGACGCGGAATATCAGTGAAGTTCAGATCCAGTGGAAATATGGAGGAAAAGGAAAAGATTTTGATATTCAGATATCGGAAGACGGAGAGAACTGGAAGACGTGGAAGGAAATTCGTGGAAATCAGGATTTCCTGACTACAATATCTGCGGAAGGAGAACCGGTGCAGGCGCGTTACGTCAGAATGCGGGGGATCTCATCTCATACCGGATCCGGCTATATGATCCAGGAGTTTCTGGTATATGAAACGGTTGAAAAGACGGAACTTTCCGGCACACTGGCGGAAGCTGAAAAGATGATCGCTGAGAAGGGACTGAGTTTTGAGTCAGAGGGAAACAGTGACAGGGAACTCTTTGCCGCTGCCGTACAGGCAAAGGCTGTGAAGGAGAATTTCCTTTCTACGGCAGATGAGACGGCTCAGGCTCTGGCGAGGCTGTCTGCGGCGCTGGAGGCCGCGGAAGCTCCTGAACCGGAGAAAGAATATTCGATTACGGCGGAAGCAGTTGAAGGAGCTGACATCACTGTTCCGGAGAAGAGCAAAGCGGGAGAGACAGTGACAGTCAAAGTCAGTATTACAGATTCCGATAGAGAGGTCGGCGCGGTGACTGTGACAGGGGCATCCGGAAATGTGGCTGTAACAGAGGTAAATGCATCTGAGTACACGTTTATCATGCCGGCGGAAGATGTGACAGTTTCCGTGTCATTGAAAGCGAAGGATGATCCGTCAGGAGGAGATCCGTCAGGAGGAGATCCGTCGGGAGAAGATCCGTCGGGAGGAGATCCGTCGGGCGAAACTCCGTCAGGTGAAAAACCGTCGGGCGAAACTCCGTCAGGTGAAAAAGCAGATGAAACGGCAGACAGGACCGGCACAGAGAATAAAGCGGCAAAGACCGGCGATACATCCGGAAACGGATGGCTCTGGCTGACACTTCTTTCAGGAACGGCAATTATAGTCACAGTAGCGAAGAGGAAAAATATCCGCCGGAAATTGTAAAAATCTCTTGAAATCGCGCTTATAAAGAGTTATATTAGTACACGTAAAAGGAATAAAATCTTCGGGGTCGGGTGCAATTCCCAACCGGCGGTATAGTCCGCGAACTGCCTGATGGCAGCCGAACCGGTGACTTTCTGACATGGAGAGGATTCCGGTACCGACAGTATAGTCTGGATGAGAGAAGAAATTTACAGCCGTCGGCATATGATATGCCGGGCGGTTCCGCTGAATATGGAATGAAACCCCGGGAAAACAGTTCCCGGGGTTTTTACTGTTTCAGATCCGGCGGCAGGATTTCCATGAAGATTGCCTTTTTCAAATCATATGCCGCACAGACGGCAGAAAAAGGAGAGATGAGACATGAGTACAGAAACAAGTCAACCAAATGTAATGACGACAAGAAGAACGGTTAAACTGGTAAAGATGGGCGCGATGGTGGCGATCTCCGTCGCTCTTGTATATCTGATCCATTTTCCGGTTTTTCCGGCGGTGGCATTTCTGGAATACGATCCGGCGGATATCCCGATCCTGATCGGAACTTTCGCATTCGGCCCGCTTGCAGGGCTTGTCCTGACCGTGGTGACAGCATTGGTGCAGGGACTGACGGTGAGCGCGGGAAGCGGACTTTACGGCATCCTGATGCATATCATCGCAACCGGCGTTTTTGTGATCGTATCCGGTACGATCTATAAGAGGAAAAAAACGCGTCCGATGGCAGTGGCAGCGCTTTTGTGCGGTATGGCAGCAATGGCAGTCGTCATGGTGGGAGCCAATATGGTGATCACTCCGGTATTTATGGGGGTTCCGGCAAGTGCTGTATGGTCGCTGATGCCGTTCATCGTCGGATTCAATGTGATCAAAGCAGGGATCAACGGCACGGTGACATTCCTCCTGTATAAACGTATCGCGAATTTCCTGAGAAAATAGGACTGGAAACAAAAAAGTTGACAAATTGAAATGTTTATATTACAATACCGCCTGTAACAAAATTGTAATATCTGTAATAAAACTGCAAATAATAGCGTATATATAGATGACAGGGGAAAAAGGTC
>DXEY01000146.1 GCA_019114745.1 Candidatus Mediterraneibacter colneyensis
GATTATTTATTGACTTTTAAGTAGTCAAAAAAACATAAAAAATTGAGCAGACATTTCAGAAAATTCAGAAAAGGAACAGCCGATGTACCCTGCATAAAATATAAAACACAGTTGATAATTTAATTAACAGGGCTTATAATAGAAGCCACTTAAGAAATTCAGTAAATAAGGAGGAAATAGAAATGGCACAGATTTCTAAAGATACAAAAATCGGGGAACTTCTCAATATTTTTCCGGGATCAGCACCGATCCTGATGGAGATCGGAATGCACTGCCTCGGTTGCCCCGCATCCCAGATGGAGACTCTTGAGGAGGCGGCAATGGTACATGGTATCGACAGCGACCTTCTGGTTGAGAAGATCAACGCAGCTATGGCAGCGGCTGAATGATCGACGTATCATTTATAATATGAAGAAAACAAAAAAGTCCCGCTATCCGGGACTTTTTTTCATGTTATCCTTACAGTGCGGATAACTTTTGTACGGCATCTGCTGAAATCATCATAACACAGTGTTCTTCGAGAAAAGCAAGTATGGAAGAGTCTGCTTTTTCCGGAGAGCCATATTCAGAAAGCATGTTACAGATTTTGTTAAAATCGTTGGACGGGTGATCCTGCGGAGCAAGCGCGAGCAGGAACATTCCGCTGCTCTGATCTTTATACAGTGTGTTTGCGCCGCTGTACAGCGGTGAGACCAGCCGGGCGGCTTTTATCACCCCATCCAGCTTTTCAAATGAAAAGAGACGGATGGAAAACTGTGCCTGTGGGGCTTTTTCTTCCGGTTTATTCGTCCCTGCGGCAGCTTCCTTTACCTTATTTAGCAGATTCAGAAATTCGTCGGCGCCTTCCAGTTTTTCCAGTGTCTCCGCGTTGAGCGGGTCGGCGTCCCCTCCTGGGGTGAATTTGGAAAAGCGGGTGTCCAGTTCTTCCGGATCTTCCACTTTTGTGATGATCAGGACGATGGAATCCGCAGAGGAAGGGATCGCCTCGATCATAAGAGGAATGTTTTCTGCCTCGAATCCGAAATCAAAAGAAGCCTGCTGCATCATATCTCGAAATAAAGATTTTGCTTTCTCAGTGCCATAGGCGAGCTCGCTCAGTTTCAGATGGCGCGCCGCCAGATCAGCGTGTGTCAACGTACAACGAATCTGATTTTCATTGAGTTTCTCAATCTTCACATAATCACATCCTTATACTATATAAGATAATATGCACGCTAAATAGATTTAGATACATATTCTCACGATTAGTATAAACAAAAAATCCATATATGTAAAGCGAAAAGTACACGACAGTTTTCAACAAATAAACATGGGTTATGAACAATAAACACATTGAAATCAGCGGGAGCGGCGCCTATAATGGCACTTACAAAAGACGGCGTCTCCTGATAAGTAGATCTGATGAAGAAAGGAGGGGTGAAAGGAGCGCATTAGGACCTGAGGCGGATCCGGCTGTCTTTTGCCCCGCAGTAAGTCCGGCAGTATGTCACGGTACTTCCATATGGAGACTGAAATGCGGGGGATGCTATTTATCATGGTCCGCCGGGAAAGGAGTATACAGAAAATGAAAATGGATGAAATAAGTTACAGGAACCTGTTTGCGGAACTGGAGAATTATGAAAGCCGCGGGGTAGACATGTCGCTTGACGGATACCGGGCAAGCCCGCTCCAGATCGTGACGGCTCATATGACGAAAGAGGAGGGTGCATATATGCGCGATTATATTATGAGACGGGACGGGAGTATAGAGGCGCTCAGATTCACAGATATTCAAGGATACGGCCGGAGAGAGAATACCCCTTGAAATGCCGGAAATACTGCGAAAGTATACGAAAAGGCAGAAGATGAAAAACTTCTGAAACAGACAATTTATTAATGACGTATAATAAAAATATGTTATAATAATGCCTGATAGGAGGTGCGGCATGGACGAAAGAGGAAGAAAGGGCGGAGACATGAGACGCGGAAGACCGAGTGGAACTTCCGGAAAACGCCCTGACAGAAACGCCCAGAGACCGGCGGGAAGCCGTTCTGCCCCTAACCGGGGGAGGCCGTTAAGACGGAGCAGCAGAGCAAGGCGGAGGCGCCGTAATGCGATCATACGCTGGATGATCTTTTTTGTTTTGATTATCGCGGCGGCTGGAGGTTTTCTGATCTGGCAGAGGTACGGTCCGTCAAATGAGAAGGCCGATCTGGAACAATATTATGATATCGGAGCAGAGGACGAGTTCGCTGTAGTGATCAACAATGAAGTGATCCGGGAAAACGAAGATGCGTCCGCGGAAGAGACAGAGGCAGCGCCTGTGCCCGGAAAAATTTATGACGGGCAATACTATATTGAGTACTCTGTTGTGAGAGATAAGATCAACAAACGGTTTTACTGGGATTCCAATGAAAATGTCCTGTTGTATACACTGCCGGACGGAAATGTCACGGTTGAAGTCGGAAGCAATGAGTATACAGATGTAACAGAGCAGAAGAGCGCGGATTATACGATCCTGAAAACGGAGGGCAGAACCGCATATATTGCACTCCCGTTCATCCAGGAGTATACGAATATGGAATATGAGGTGTACGATTCTCCATCTCCTGCGAGGGCTGTGATCACTTCGGAATGGGGTGAGGTGCAGACGGCGGAGATAAAACGCGATACCCAGGTGCGTTATCGCGGAGGTGTCAAGAGTCCGATCCTGACCGAGGTTAGGAAAGGCGACAATGTAACGGTGCTCGAAGATGAGAATGACTGGATGCTGGTTGGCACTGCCGACGGATTTGTCGGTTACGTAAGGACGGGTACGCTCAGTGATATCAGGACGGAGACAATCTCCAGAGAATTTGAAGAGCCGGTATATTCCAATATTTCCAGGGACTATACGATCAATATGGCGTGGCATAACGTGTCAAACGAAGATGCAAATAATTATGTCCTTGAGACGATTGCCGATACGAAAGGTTTGACAACGATCGCCCCGACCTGGTTCAGCCTTGCTGACACAGAAGGGAATATCACATCCATAGCAGATTCGGATTATGTCAATTATGCACATCAGTCCAATCTGGAAGTGTGGGCAGTGCTGAGAGATTTTCATGGTGGTATTAATTCCTACGATGAGACATATGAGGTTTTGAGTTATACTTCAAAGCGGACAAAGGTGATCAATCAGGTGATCGCTGCGGCGATAGAAACCGGCGTCGACGGGATCAATCTTGATTTTGAGCTTGTGTCGAGCGCGTGCGGCGAGCATTATATACAGTTTGTCCGCGAACTGTCAGTCAGGTGCCGGCAGAACGGTCTTGTGTTCTCGGTAGACAATTATGTACCCCAGCCGTACAATTCCCATTATGATCTGGAAGAACAGGGAGTTGTGGCAGATTACGTTGTGCTCATGGGATATGATGAGCATACGGATGGCTCCTATGAAGCAGGGTCTGTGGCATCCATCGGTTATCTGGAAAATGGTATCACGGATGCGCTTGAATCGGTACCTGCCGAAAAACTGGTTGCAGGAATCCCGTTCTTTACCCGTCTGTGGTTTGAGACCCCGAAGACGGAGGAACAGCTTGCTGAGGAGGCGGGAACGGAAGCGGCACAGTATCCGAATGAAGTGACCAGCACGGCATATGGCATGGACGATGCCGCCGGGGTGGTTGAAGATGCCGGGGCAGAGACCCGGTGGGATGAAGAGACGATGCAGAATTATGCCGAGTGGGAGGCTGACGGCGGCGTCTATAAAATCTGGCTGGAAGATAATCAGTCGCTGGAAGAAAAGCTGAAAGCGATTAAAGAAAACAATCTTGCCGGTGTGGCGGAATGGAGTCTGGGAATGGAAGATTCCAGCGTCTGGGATCTGATCCTGCAGTATGTGAATTAGGCTGCCGCTGAAAAAGATAATCAGAAAAGGACATCCTCCTTTTGCATATATTGATATATGTGAAGGGAGGATGTTTTTATGCGCAAAAAACTGGCAGCAGTTGCAGCAATCTTTGCACTGGCGGCTTTGGTGTGGGTGTGCCATTCGCTGGGATTACTTTTAGAAAGAACCATTATTAAAGAAAATGAGATAAAAGAAACATCAAAGTTGACGCGGGGTGGCGTGACGGTCATCATAGATCCCGGTCACGGCGGGATTGATGCCGGAAAGATGGGAGTAAATGGCGCTGAAGAAAAAGAAATAAACTTAAGAATTGCTATGAAAATAAAAACAATACTAGACGAAGAAGGAGTGTCAACAGTGATGACGCGGACATCTGATGAGAGGCTCGCCGGGTCCCAAGTGGATGACCTGAAAGCGAGGGTTGATATCATGAACAGCCAGGATCCTGCGCTGGTCGTCAGTATTCACCAGAACAGCTACCGTGACGCCGGTGTGTCCGGAGCCCAGGTGTTCTATCACAGTGATTCGGAGGAAGGGGAAGAGGCTGCCCGGATGATACAGGAGCAGTTAAATAAAGTGAATCCCGGAAACACAAAGGAAATAAAAGAGAATGATACATATTATATATTGAAAAATACCGAAGTCCCGGTGGTCATCGTAGAATGTGGATTTCTGAGCAATTTTGAGGAAGCGGAGAGGCTGTCTGATGAAGGGTATCAGGAGACGGTGGCAGAGGCTGTAGCGGAGGGGATAAAAATGTTTTGTTTTTAATATAAATAATGGTATAATGAATCTTATGGAGACAAAAATAAGAAAAATAGACAAAAATCAAATAGATAAGAATGTGATAGAAGAAGCCGGAGCGCTCCTGAGAGCCGGAAGACTCGTTGCATTTCCGACAGAGACGGTCTACGGGCTGGGAGCCGATGCGCTTCAGGAAGAAGCCGCCCGAAAAACCTATGAAGCAAAAGGCCGTCCCTCTGACAATCCGCTGATCGTCCATATTGCGGATTATGAGGATCTGAAAAAAATAGCTGTAAATATACCGCCGGAGACGGATATGCTCGCGGCACATTTCTGGCCGGGACCGCTCACGATGATCTTTGAAAAAAGTGAGCTGGTGCCATACGGCACGACCGGCGGGCTGGATACCGTGGCCGTGCGAATGCCGGAAGATCCTGTGGCGGCGGAACTGATCCGTGCAGCCGGAGGATTCGTCTCGGCGCCGAGTGCGAATACATCCGGTCGTCCCAGTCCCACCACAGCGGAGCATGTGGAAGAAGATCTTGGAGGGAAAATCGATATGATCCTGGACGGAGGTGCGGTGGATATCGGACTGGAGTCTACGATCCTGGACATGACTGTGAGCCCGCCGATGATCCTGAGACCCGGTGCTATCACAGCCGAGATGTTTGAAAGTGTGATCGGCCCTGTGGATGTTGACAGCACTCTTTTGAGTGCGGAGAGCAGCCAGGCGCCAAAAGCGCCCGGTATGAAATACCGGCATTATGCACCGAAGGCGAGGCTGGTCATCGTGGAGGGAGATCTCCGGGAGGAAATACTTGCGATAAGGCAGCTTGCGTTTGCCGCGGCGCGGGAAGGCAGAAAGGTGGGGATCATCGCGACCAGCGAGACGCTTCCCTTCTATAATTATGGTATTGTAAAAAACGTGGGGACAAGAGAAAATGAAAAAACGATCGCCCGGGGGCTTTACCGGGTGCTCCGCGAGTTTGACGAAGAAGATACAGATACGATCTACAGTGAATCATTTGCGGCGCAGGGGATAGGAAAAGCGATTATGAACCGGCTCGAGAAAGCGGCGGGGCATCAGAGGATCGCGGCGTCAGAAATCGTAAAGCTCCAGAAATACAGGAGGATCACATTTGTAAGCGGCACAGATTCGGCAAGGGGGCCGATGGCTGCGGAGCTTCTGCGGCACCGGGATCTGGAACAGGAGTATGTGATCCACTCAAGGGGGATGGTGGTTCTGTTCCCCGAACCGGCAAACCAGAAGGCGGAGGCGATCATGAAGAGCGCGCAGATGACGCTGGAAAATCACAATTCCCGGCAGTTTGATCAGGAGGATATGCAGGAGGATGCGCTGATCCTGACGATCAGTGAAAGTGAGAAAGAAAAAATCCTGGCTGAATACGGTGCGGGGAAAAATGTATATACACTGAATGAATTTACCGGAGACAACACAGAAATACCGGATCCGTATGGAAAGCCGCTGACGGCATACGGAGAATGTTATGAGGTGCTGGACAGGCTCATTACCAGGCTTGCAGATAAATTAAATTCAATTACGGAGGAGAAAGCATGGCAGGAAAAGTAATCATAATGGAACATCCGCTGATCACACATAAGATCAATTATATCAGACAGGAACATGTCGGAACAAAGGAGTTCAGGGAGATGATCGGCGAAATCGCCCAGCTTATGTGCTACGAGGCGACGAGAGACCTTAAGATGCAGGAAGTTACGATTAAGACACCGATTGCAGAAATGAAAGGAAATATGCTGGCGGGGAAAAAACTTGCTATTGTACCTATTCTGCGGGCGGGAATCGGAATGGTGGACGGAATGTTGTCTCTGATACCTACGGCAAAAGTTGGACATATCGGACTTTACAGAGATCCCGTGACGCTGGAGCCTGTTGAGTATTACTGCAAGCTCCCTGCTGACTGCGAAGAGCGGGAGGTCTTTGTGGTAGATCCCATGCTGGCGACGGGAGGATCCAGTGTGGCGGCGATCCGTATGCTGAAAGAAAAAGGAGTAAAAAATATCCGGTTCCTCTGTGTTCTGGCAGCTCCTGAAGGGGTGAGCCGTATGCAGAAGGAGCATCCGGATGTAGACGTTTATATCGGCGCTCTGGATGAAAAGCTCAATGACCATGGCTATATCGTGCCCGGTCTTGGAGATGCGGGGGACAGGATTTTCGGTACAAAATAAGAAGTTTTTGTATTGGCTTACAAGGAGATGGGATTATGTCAGGAAAAAGAACAGATTATCTGTCGTGGGATGAATACTTCATGGGAGTGGCAATGCTTTCGGGAATGCGCTCAAAAGATCCGAATACACAGGTCGGATGCTGTATTGTGAGTCAGGATAATAAGATCCTTTCTATGGGATATAACGGATTCCCGATCGGATGCTCGGACGATGACTTCCCATGGGCGCGTGAGGGGGAAGATCCGCTGGAGACAAAATATGTGTATTCGACGCACAGCGAGCTGAATGCAATATTAAATTATAGCGGAGGAAGCCTTGCGGGTGCAAAACTGTACGTAACGTTGTTTCCCTGCAATGAATGTGCAAAAGCCATTATACAGTCGGGGATCAGGGAAGTGATTTATGACTGTGACAAGTATGCTGATACTGCCGGGGTGCAGGCATCCAAGCGTATGATGGAGGCCGCAGGCGTCAAATATCATCAGTATCACAGGACTGACCGGAAGATCGAGATCAGGCTGTGAGCTGTGTGCTCCCTTTAAAGGGAGCATTTCTATGCATGACAGAAATACGAAAGAATGAGGAGTATATATATGAAGCGCATTTTAATGATGGTGCTGAGAAATTTGTTTATTGTGCCGTATGGATGGATCCGCCTTTGCTACAGGGCGGCTCATGTCGATAAATATACGGAGGAGGATATGTATTCGTTCCTGAAATGGGTTGATCTCCGGGCTAACAGAGGCGGCAATGTCCATATTGATGTACATGGCGCCGAAAACATTCCGGAAAAAAACGGGTTTATGTTTTTCCCGAACCATCAGGGGTTGTATGACGTACTCGCAATTATAGAGGCGTCCCCCAGACCTTTTTCGGTGGTGGCAAAAAAAGAGATTGCCAATATCCCGTTCCTCAAGCAGGTATTTGCATGTATGAAAGCGTATATGCTCGACCGCGAAGACGTCCGGCAGGCAATGCAGGTGATCCTCAATGTGACGAAAGAAGTAAAAAAGGGGAGAAACTATCTGATTTTTGCTGAGGGTACCCGTTCTAAAAACGGAAATCAGGTCGGAACATTTAAAGGCGGGAGTTTTAAATCAGCTACGAAAGCACAGTGTCCGATCGTTCCGGTCGCATTGATCGATTCGTTCAAACCATTTGATACAAATACAATAAAACCAGTGACGGTTCAGGTGCATTTTCTTGAACCGATCATATATGAAGAATATAAAGATATGAAAACAACAGAGATTGCAGCTCTGGTTGAAAAGCGTATTCAACAAACTATAAATGAGAATTTGTAACAGGAGGGGATACTGCTCCCTTTTTAACCAGAAGGACATTGAGCCGTACGAACGGTCAGAAATCAGGGAAGATTAAAGCTGT
>DXEY01000147.1 GCA_019114745.1 Candidatus Mediterraneibacter colneyensis
CAGACAGGGCGATAAATTGTTGATTTTAAAAGAAAATGTGAGTATACTATAAGTACAATGTATACAAGATACAGGAAAAGACAAAAGAGAAAATAAAATTCTCTTTTCAGGAGGGGATATTCCCCTCCTGGCAGCATACACAGGATATTATAAAATTAACGGAGGACACAGGATGAATCAGATTGAACTGAAAGCGCTGGCAAAGATCAATCTGGGGCTGGATGTACTTGGAAGACGGGAGAATGGCTATCATGACGTGAGGATGGTCATGCAGTCGATCTATCTGTATGATGAAGTGAAGATAGAAAAGACAGAAGCTCCGGGGATCGCGCTGGCATCTAATTTAAGTTTTCTTCCCACAGGGGAAGGCAATATCGCGTATAAGGCGGCGCAGCTTTTAACAGAGGAGTTTGAGATCGGAGAAGGGATCAAAATCACTCTGAATAAGCATATTCCGGTGGCTGCGGGACTGGCAGGCGGAAGTTCCAATGCTGCGGCAGTCTTATTTGGGATGAACAGGATGTTCCGCCTTGGGCTGACGCAGGACGAATTGATGGCAAGGGGAGTACGCCTGGGTGCGGATGTTCCTTACTGTATTATGAGAGGAACCGTGCTGGCAGAGGGGATCGGCGAGGAACTGAGCGTACTTTCGGCAATGCCGAAATGTACGGTACTCATTGCAAAACCGCCGGTGAGCGTGTCCACAAAGGTTGTCTATGAAGCACTGGATGCAAAGGAAATCGTGGAACATCCGGATATTGACGGGATCATCGAGGGGCTGAAGAAACACAGCCTGAAACAGGTGGCAGCGTGCATGGGAAATGTACTGGAAGATGTGACGATTCCCATGCATCCGGTCATCGACCGGATTAAGCAGGAGATGATAGACGCGGGAGCTCTGAATGCCATGATGAGCGGAAGCGGACCTACGGTGTTCGGTCTGTTTGAGAGCAGGGCCGCAGCCCGCGAGGTACAGAGGCGGATCAGAGAAAAGTCATTGACCAGGCAGGTGTATGTGACGAGTATACACAGTGTGAGGAGGAATCAGGATGCCGATTGATTTTGAAGTTACAATGAATGAATATCTTCCGCTGCGGGATGTAGTGTTCAATACGCTGCGCAGGGCGATCCTGCGGGGAGAGCTGAAACCGGGGGAAAGGCTGATGGAGATCCAGCTTGCCAACAAATTAGGGGTGAGCCGGACTCCGATCAGGGAGGCGATCCGTAAGCTGGAGCTGGAAGGACTCGTCCTCATGATTCCGCGGAAGGGAGCAGAGGTAGCGGAGATCACGGAGAAAAATCTCAGAGATGTGCTGGAAGTGCGCTGCGCGCTGGAGGAGCTGGCAGTACAGCTTGCCTGCGACCGCATTGAAAAGGAAGAAGTGAGTGAACTGCATGCGGCGGCAGACCATTTCAGAGATGTGCTGGACAGTGACGACATCACTTTGATCGCGCAGGCAGACGAGGCGTTCCACGATGTGATTTTTACAGCTACCAATAATGGAAGGCTGATCCAGCTCCTGAATAATCTGAGAGAGCAGATGTACCGTTACCGGATTGAGTACCTGAAGAAAAAGGAGTGCTATCCACAGCTGCTGTCAGAGCACAAGGCGATCATAGAAGCAATTGAAAGCCACGACAAAGAGAAAGCGACCGCGATCACAGGCCAGCACATCAACAACCAGGTAGATACCGTTGTGGGGACACTGCGGCATCGGGATGAAGAATAGAGGTCATCTGTATATATCCTCCATATCTGTCTATACTTCAAATATCAAGGACAGTGATATGGAGGTTATACATATGGAAAGGTCATATATTCAGACAATACAGAAGATTGAGAGGAATGCAGCGGGGATCATCCTGTTTTTGGCGCTGTGTATATCCATGCTGCTCACAGGGATCATGTGCCGCAGGGTGGATGCCGCGGCGCAGGCGGACATGCAGGAGCATCTGGCTCAGGAGGTACTGAGATTTCATGTCCTCGCCAACAGCGACAGCGACGCGGACCAGGCTCTGAAACTGAAAGTCAGGGATGCTGTGCTGGCATTTCTGGAAGAAACTATGCCGGAAATGGATGATGCTTCCCAGACAGCCGCATGGATGAGAGAACATATCGATGCTATCGGGGAGGTCAGCCGGGAGACTGTGGCATCAGAGGGAGAAGAGTATCCTGTGAGCGCAGCAGTTACTACTTGCTGGTTCCCGGACAGGACCTACGGTGATATTACATTCCCGGCGGGAAATTATGAGGCGCTGCGCATTGAGATCGGTGCCGCAGAAGGGCATAACTGGTGGTGTGTGCTCTATCCGGGGCTCTGCTTTCTGGACTCGGCCAATGCGGTCGTGCCGGAAGAAGGCAGGGAAAAGCTTAAGAATGTTTTGACAGAAGAGGAGTATTCCAGAATAACAGCTACATCGGATTTTAAGATCAGCTGGTTTTTCTGGTAAAGGAAATATCGATGACAGAATTTTTAGTAAGACATTTTATAAAGGATTATAAAGATGTAGAGAAGATATCCGTGCGGACGGCATATGGGGTGCTCGCCAGTATTGTGGGTATCTTCTGCAATGTTTTTCTTTTTGTTGTAAAATTTATAGTAGGGCTAGTGCTCCACAGTGTATCTGTTACAGCAGACGCGTTTAACAACTTGTCTGACGCAGGATCATCTATCATCAGCTTTGTGGGCGTGAAGATGGCTGAGAAGCCGGCGGACCGGGACCATCCTTTCGGACACGGCAGGATCGAGTATATTGCGGCTTTGATCGTGTCCTTCCTTGTACTGGAAGTGGGATTTACGTTTCTGAAAGATTCCTTCGGCAAGATCTGGACGCCGGAGGAACTGAATTTCCAGACGGTTTCCGTTGTCATCCTGATCCTGTCCATCGCGGTAAAGCTCTGGCTGGGGCTGTTTAACCGAAAGCTGGGACGGAAGATCGATTCCAAAGTGATGATGGCGGTCTTTACGGATTCCATGGGCGATGTGGTTACAACAGGAGCCACGATCCTTTCCATCATTTTCTTCGGGATTACAGGCATCAATATCGATGGTTTTGTAGGAGTCGGCGTGGCGCTTGTCGTTATGTGGGCAGGCGTGGGAATCGCCAGGGATACCCTGGAACCGCTGATCGGCGAGGCAATCGATCCGGAGGTGTATGATCAAATCAAGAAATTTGTGGAGAGCTATGACGGGATCGCGGGCACACACGACCTGATCGTACACAATTACGGACCGG
>DXEY01000148.1 GCA_019114745.1 Candidatus Mediterraneibacter colneyensis
GGGAATACAGCTCACAAAGCAGGTATTGCGCATGGCGTCTCAGGGAATCTCCCCGGAGCAGATCGCAAAGGAGTGCGATATTACGCTGGAGCAGGTCAAGATGATCCTGGAGTAACAATTAAAGTTATTGAAATTACTGAAAGTACAAAAAAGGCAGCGGCTTATCGGCCGGCTGCCTCTTTTAATGCCTGAGCGAGCTGATCGGGGCATGATGTGGACTTGAACCCACATTTTATTCCGTCTAAGCGGGAAATCGCCTCGTCTACATCCATCCCGTCGATCAGGCGGGAGATGCCCTGGAGATTGCCGTTGCAGCCTCCGCGGAAAGATACATTTTTTACTTTATGATCTACGATGTCAAAATGGATCTGCTGGGAACAGACCCCTTTCGGCTGATAATCCATTGCGCCTTACCTCCTTGGATTTTTTTGTTTTACGGGAAATAAAATCAATGTGCATTATATCAGATCAGGAGAGAAAATACAAATCCGGTGATTTTTGTATGTCATTATTCGGGCGGATATGACGGATTTTTCCCCTGAGAATACGGCGCTGCCCGACAGCGCCATTCTTAAGGGAGACATTGCCTGTCTGAATGATTTTTCATTTTTTTTTAAGAAGTTAAAAGGTGAAGTAACATGTCCAGAACCCGGTTTGATTCGACCCGCAGGTGTAGAAACTTGTAGAACGGTTTTTGAGGACAACCTGCCCGGGATGGACTATAATGTCCCCAGACACAATACACACCGCCGCAGGGGCGAAGGGACATTGTGGGAGAATTTATTTAACAGGAGGGTTTGCTATGTTGGAAAGTTTGGCGGCAGATACCAGTGTGATCGCATATCTGATGGCAGCGGTCGGCATACTGGGGATTCTGGCAAAGATTATTAATCAGTTCACTCTGCACAGACTCGTAAGAGCAGCAGGGAATATGCCGAAGAGTACGCACAGGCTGATGAAGCTTGTGAGAGCAAAGTACGAACACGCATGTATGATCCGTGATTCAGTGGAAAATGTAGATGCGTTTGTAGAAAAATATATTTATGAGTATCGGGGATTTTTGTTCCGTATACATACATGGAGGCAGATAGAGATATTATCTGTATGGTTTGCCGGGATACTGGCGGCTTTCGGGGCGTCAGTGCTTTATTTTTCTTCCGGATTCTCGGAATCCGTTTATCAATATATTGCTGCGGGAGCGGCAGAAGCAGTGCTTCTTGCGGTTGTAATGCGCCTGACGGATGAGCCCTACAAGATCAATGCGCTTAAGATGTACATGGTAGACTATCTGGAGAATATCTGTACATTCCGGCTTCGCAGGCAAAATTCAAGAGAGCGGGAGACGATCGATGTGATCGCTTCTGAAGGAAATGCAAAGAGCGGGCAGCAGGCAGAAGAAAGCGCGGAATATGGCAGGCAGGAGACACGCGCAGCCAGACGCGGTCTGAGAAGTGTAAAAGCTGTAAATTCTCCCGCCTCCGGGAATGAGACTGGATATAGGAGAGCTGAGGGCGCAGAGGAAATGACGCAGACCGCCCGGGCGGCATCAGTGGCAGGCGGCGTGAGTACGGCCGGAGAAGAAGGAACAAACACAGCGCCCGGCGGAGAGTCCGGCGGGACGGACAGGAAGGCGTCCTTCTATGGGGAAAAGGAGGGAGGACTTCCGATCAATATTGAAGTGGAACCGGGACATAAGGAAAAGGGAGAGGCTGCCAGGCAGGCGGTGCGCCATGCGGCGGAGAGCGGAACTGATGATGAACGTCCGGCGCTCAGAGAGGAGGCGATCCGTCAGATCCTTGAAGAATTTCTGGCATGATCCGGCAGGGGTAAACCTGCTTTTATCCGGCAGGGGTAAACCTGCTTTTATAACTTGAATAAGGTATACAGATTTGGTAAAATATCCATAGAGTATCGGCGGATGTCCTCATTGCCGTAATCGGAAGCGGATGTCCGGTGCCGGGATTCAAATGATGACAGCGATATCCAAGAATATCAGAGAGGAAGGATAACAATGAGCAAAGTAACATTTGATTATTCAAAAGCGTGCAGTTTTGTACAGGAACACGAGATGCAGTATATGAGCGAACTTGCTGCACAGGCGAAGGAAAAGCTGCTTGCAAAGACAGGCGCAGGCAACGACTTCCTGGGGTGGATCGATCTTCCAGTAGACTATGACAAGGAAGAGTTCGCGCGCATTAAGAAAGCGGCAGAGAAGATCCGTGAAGATTCGGAAGTTCTCCTCGTGATCGGTATCGGCGGTTCCTATCTGGGGGCAAGAGCTGCGATCGAGTTCCTTGGACATTCTTTTGCAAATGTAGTATCCAAAGACATCCGTAAATCTCCTGAGATCTACTATGTCGGAAACAGCATCAGCAGTACTTATATCAAAGATCTGATCGACGTGGTTGGAGACAGGGATTTTTCCATCAACATGATCTCCAAGTCAGGCACGACTACAGAGCCTGCGATTGCATTCCGTGTATTTAAAGAGATCCTGGAGAAAAAGTATGGCAAAGAGGAAGCGGCAAAGAGAATCTATGCGACGACAGACCGCGCAAAGGGAGCGCTCAAGAATCTTGCCACAGAGGAAGGGTATGAGACTTTCGTTGTGCCGGATGATGTGGGTGGACGTTTCTCTGTGCTGACAGCGGTAGGCCTTCTTCCGATCGCCGTGAGCGGGGCTGATATCGACCAGCTGATGGCAGGAGCGGCAGCAGGAAGAAAAGCTGCGATTGAAAATGACTTTGCTGATAATGACGCGCTGAAATATGCCGCAGTAAGAAATATCCTTCTCCGCAAAGGAAAGACTGTCGAAGTCCTTGCAAACTACGAGCCGAGCCTTCACTATGTATCTGAATGGTGGAAACAGCTCTACGGCGAGAGTGAGGGCAAAGACCAGAAGGGAATTTTCCCGGCATCTGTAGACCTTACGACAGACCTTCATTCCATGGGCCAGTTCATCCAGGACGGAAACAGAATCCTGTTCGAGACTGTTCTCAATGTAGAAAAGTCCAGGGAAGAGATCGTGATCAATGAAGAGCCGGTAGATCTGGACGGACTGAACTATCTTGCAGGAAAGAATGTAGACTTTATCAATAAGAGCGCTATGAACGGCACGATCCTTGCACATACAGACGGAAATGTGCCGAACCTGATGGTTAAGATCCTGGAGCAGAGCGAGTTCTGCTTGGGAGAGCTGTTCTATTTCTTCGAGTTCGCATGCGGCGTGAGCGGATATTTACTCGGCGTTAATCCGTTCAACCAGCCGGGAGTTGAGAGCTATAAGAAAAATATGTTCGCTCTTCTCGGAAAACCGGGATATGAGGAGGCGAGAGAGGCGCTTCTCAAGAGACTGTAACAGGCTGGATATGTCAGATATTTTCGGAGATTTGGCATGCATTACGGTGCCGCCGGCGGAAACTGCCGGCGGCACCGTGTTTTTCTCCCTTATTGAACGGAAAAGATAAATGGGGTATAATAGTAAGCAGTCGGAAGAGACCGGCTGCTTGTATTATCTGACGGCGGCGCCGGTATATGTAAGGAGGAAATGTACTATGTTAAGAATCGGAATGTTGACAAGCGGTGGAGACTGCCAGGCTCTGAATGCTGCTATGCGCGGCGTGGTAAAAGGAATCTGCTCAAAGAGGGACGACGTAGAGATCTACGGGTTCAAGGACGGATATAAGGGACTGATCTATGCGGATTTTGAAATGCTCACTTCAAAAGATTTCTCAGGTATCCTGACGCGCGGAGGTACGATCCTGGGAACTTCGAGACAGCCGTTCAAGCTGATGAGAGTTCCGGATAAGGACGGTCTTGACAAGGTAGAAGCCATGAAGCATACATACCATAAGCTGAATCTGAACTGTCTGGTAATCCTTGGCGGAAACGGAACGCACAAGTCGGCAAACATGCTTCGGGAAGAAGGCCTGAATGTGATCACTCTTCCGAAGACGATCGACAATGACCTGTGGGGAACGGATATGACATTTGGTTTCCAGAGCGCGGTGGATATTGCGACAGACACGATCGACAGGATCCATACGACGGCAACGTCGCACAGCCGTGTGTTTATTATCGAGGTAATGGGACACAAAGTGGGACATGTTACCCTCCATGCCGGAATCGCCGGAGGCGCCGACATCATTCTCCTGCCGGAGATCCCGTACGATATCAAGTCGATCAAAAAAGTGATCGACGGACGTTCTAAGGCGGGCAAGCCATTTACGATCCTCGCAGTGGCAGAGGGCGCGATCTCCAAGAAGGATGCGAAGCTGTCAAAGAAGGAATATAAAGAGAAGCTGGCAAAGAGAAAATATCCGTCTATCGCATACGAGCTGGCAGAACAGATCCAGAAGGAGACGGATAAAGAAGTGCGTATCACAGTGCCGGGACATACGCAGAGAGGCGGATCTCCCTGTCCCTACGACCGCGTATTTGCGACGAGAGTCGGCGCGAAGGCGGCAGAGCTGATCCTGGAAGAAAAGTACGGCTATATGGTAGCCATGAAGAACGGCGAGACAACGAAAGTACCGCTTGAGGAAGTGGCGGGCAAGTTAAAGACGGTAGATCCGAAGTGCGGCCTGATCAAAGAAGCGAGGATGACGGGCATCAGCTTTGGAGATGAGTGATCCGTCACAGATATAAAAAATAAAATGTAGTAAACGAGGTGCGATCCATGTCATATACGGCGCTTTACCGAAAGTTCCGCCCGGCTGAATTTCAGGATGTCAAAGGGCAGGACCACATTATCACAACATTGCAGAACCAGATCAGGGCAAACCGTATCGGGCATGCATATCTTTTCTGCGGTACCAGGGGAACCGGAAAGACTACGGTGGCAAAGATATTTGCAAAGGCAGTCAACTGCGAGCATCCGGTGGATGGAAGCCCCTGCGGGGAATGTGCGATGTGCCGGGCTATTGCGTCCGGCGCGTCCATGAACGTGATCGAGATCGACGCGGCATCCAACAACGGTGTGGATAATATCAGGGAGATCCGGGAAGAGGTTGTTTACAGGCCGACAGAGGGAAGGTATAAAGTATATATCATCGACGAAGCGCATATGCTTTCACCGGGAGCGTTCAACGCGCTGCTCAAGACGCTGGAAGAACCGCCGGAGTATGTGATCTTCATCCTGGCGACAACAGAGGCCCACAGGATCCCTGTTACGATCATGTCCAGATGCCAGCATTATGAGTTTAAACGGATCAGTATCGAGACGATCACGGATCGGATGAAGGATCTGATGGATGCCGAGCACGTAGAAGTGGAGGAAAAAGCACTGCGTTATATTGCCAAAGCGGCGGACGGTTCGATGAGGGACGCCCTGAGTATCCTGGATCAGTGCATCGCATTCTATCTGGGGCAGAAGCTGACCTACGACAATGTGCTTGAAGTGCTGGGGGCGGTGGACACGGATGTGTTCAGCCGTCTGCTGCGCAGCGTGATCGAGCGAGATGTATCCGGAGTTCTGGATGTGGTGGAGGAACTGGTCATGCAGGGGCGGGAGCTCACCCAGCTCACAGTGGATTTTACCTGGTATCTGAGAAACTTGCTTCTGGTAAAAACTTCTGATAATATAGAGGATGTTCTGGATGTATCAACGGAAAACATGATGCAGCTCAAAGAAGAGGCGCAGATGACGGAGATGGATATGCTGTACCGCTATATCCGGATCTTTTCTGAGCTGTCCGGCCAGATGAAATTTGCGACTCAGAAAAGGGTTATGCTGGAAGTGGCGCTGATCAAACTGTGTACTCCTGCGATGGAGAACAGAGAGGATTCTCTGCTGGACCGTATCCGTGCGGTGGAGGAGAAGGTGGAGAAAGGTATGGCATCTGTTTCTGTTATGCAGGAGCGCGCCGGTATCCGGCAGCCGGGCATCGGAGTTCCCGGTGGAGATGCAGACCCATCTGATGCGGGCAGAATCCCTGGCGGGCAGGTGCAGATTCCGGAGGCGATCCCGGAGGATGTGCAGGAGGTTGTGAAAAACTTCCGCTCTATTGCCGGCGAGACATCGGGAATCATAAGAGGATACCTGAAGAAAGCGAGGCTGAGCCTGGGCGGAGATAACCGTCTGCTGATCGTGCTCCCTGACAGTCTTTCCGCCAGCGTGGTGGGAAGAGAAGACCACATACAGGAGCTGGAGTCTCTGATCGAAGAGAGGATTGGCAAAAAGGTGGAAATAGAAGTCCGGCATGTTGAGGACGGACGCCATTTTGAAGATACATTCGTAGATATAGAACAGAAGATCAATATGAAGATAACAGTGGAGGATTAAATATGGCTAAGCGCGGAGGATTCCCGGGCGGCGGAATGCCGGGGAACATGGCAAACCTTATGAAACAGGCGCAGAGGATGCAGCGCCAGATGGAGGAGCAGCAGAAAGAGCTGGAGACGAAAGAATTTACAGCGGCAGCAGGCGGCGGTGCGGTGGAAGTGACTGTATCGGGCAAACGCGAGCTGGTAAAAGTGAAACTTTCGGAAGAAGTAGTTGATCCTGATGATATCGAGATGCTCGAGGATCTGGTCGTGGCGGCGGCAAACGAGGCGCTCCGCAAAGTGGATGAGGAGAGCCAGGCCACGATGTCCAGGCTGACCGGCGGGCTCGGCGGCGGCATCCCGGGAATGTTCTGAAAAAGCCCATTTGAATGGAGCGAAAAAGGGGGCATCAGAGATGTCCCCTTTTAGAATGTTGATGGAACAGGAGTGCAAGGAATGGATTATTACAGTAACCAGATCAGCCGCCTGATCGAAGAGTTTTCGCGGCTTCCCGGAATCGGGAGCAAGTCTGCACAGCGGCTGGCGTTTCATGTGATCAATATGCCTCTGGATCAGGTGGAGGGACTGGCAAATGCTATCGTTGAAGCCCGCCGGAATGTCCGGTACTGCAAGATGTGCTGTACCCTGACTGACAACGAGATCTGTCCGATCTGCAGCAATCCGGAGAGAGACAAAAAGACGATCATGGTGGTGGAGACGCCAAGGGATCTGGCGGCTTATGAAAAAACCGGAAAATATAATGGAGTTTATCACGTCCTGCACGGCGCGATCTCCCCGATGCTCGGGATCGGTCCGGGGGACATCCGGCTCAAGGAGCTGATGGAGCGGCTCCAGGGAGATGTGGACGAAGTGATCATTGCAACCAACTCCAGTCTGGAAGGCGAGACAACGGCGATGTATATCAGTAAGCTGATCAAGCCTGCGGGCATTAAAGTGAGCAGGATCGCCAGCGGAGTGCCGGTGGGCGGCGACCTGGAATATATTGATGAAGTGACGCTGCTCCGAGCGCTGGAGGGAAGAACAGAGCTGTAGAGGTAGAGCCGATGGGCAGAAAAAAGGTGACGTCGTCCGATGTGGCGAAAATGGCAGGGGTATCACAGGCAACGGTATCCATGGTTCTGAATAAAAAATATAACGTTTCATTTTCCAAAGATGTGGTTGAAAAAGTGGAGAATGCCGCCCGGGAGCTGGGATATGAACTGCCGAAACGCAGAAAACCCCGGGAAGATGCGCGCAGGGAAAATATGCTTGTGGTCATCAGCCCGAATCTGACCAATCCTTATTACGTCATGCTGCTGCAGGGGATCGAATCCCGGGCGACGGAGCAGGGCTTCGGTATTTTCGTGTGCAATACGCAGAGAGACCTGAGACTGGAAGAGCGTTATCTGAAAATGATCTCATCCCTGAAGCCCCAGGGCATGATCTATATGTGTAACCCCAGCCAGTGTTTTATGGCTCAGGTGGAAGAACTGGCGCAGCACATTCCGGTGGTGATCATTAATAATCAAAATGAAAAACTTAATGTGGACGCCGTAGAACTGGACAACGCAAAGCTTGGCAGGCTCATGGCGCGCCATCTGCTGGAACTGGGGCACCGGGATGTGGGCTACATTGCCCCGCCGCTGACTGTGCGCCAGAAACAGCGCTCAAAAAGAGTGGAAGGATTTTTAAAGGAATTTCAGAATGCGGGACTGAAAGACCATGTGGTGATCAAAGCCGCAGATGAACAGATCGACAGAGATATTCCGGGGATTGATTCGGAGTACCGGATCGGCTATGATCTGACAAAAGAGCTTCTGGCGGAGAATCCCGGACTGACTGCCATCGTGGGACTCAACGATATGATCGCATTCGGTATCATCGACGCGCTCTATGACGAAAAGTATAAAGTGCCCGGCGATATGTCCGTTATGGGATGCGACAATACGCTGTATGCCAAAGTGAAAAAAATGTCCCTGACGACGATCGAGCATTTTGTCATTTATAAAGGCATGGATGCGTGTGACATCATTATGAAAAAGATGGATTCGCGCAGCAGAAAGTATACAGAGATAGAGCCCGTCAGCATTTATCATGTGGAGTACGAGCCGAAGATCGTAGTGCGCGGGACAACTGCGCCTCCGAAGGTGAAAAAAGAAAAATTAATAAAATAACAAATAATATTAATAATAAAAATTAAGAAAATGAGTATCGGAAATGCTGAA
>DXEY01000149.1 GCA_019114745.1 Candidatus Mediterraneibacter colneyensis
GATTTATCTGTTATACTCTTCCATAATACTTTTTTTACCGGTAAAAGTCAATGACGCCCTCTTTTCACAGCGGCCATAGGGCTGCTGATTTTTCAGAAGCTTACGGCTCTGTTTTATGCTATAATAAAGCATATCGCGGGACAGCCGCTGCACCTGCCCGGGAAAGCAAACCGAACCAACGGAGGATTCTTTATGATATCGCTCGATCTCATCGACATCAGACTCGTTACATCACACTTATTTCTGAAAGATACGTTCGACCACTTTTCTTTTATAGACGGAGAGGTCACGACGTTCAATACGTTCCGGATCGACGGATATATCCAGAAAGACTTTTTTGATACTGATTCCGGGCTGCCGGAATATTCCTACTGGAAAAACGTGCGGGAGTTTTGTTTCTCACTGGTCAGAGGAAAGCGCACACCCCTGAACTTCCGCTTCGTATTATGCCTGCCGCAGAAAAATATCCGCCGCCTTGTGGAGGAGCACATCCCCTCCCTTGATCCCGAAACCGTCCGGGGGCTCTATCTGAACCTCACGTTTGACGGGAAACATCTCTCCTGTGTGACCGGGACTTCTTTTCATACATTTACCCTTGATAAATCGCTGGAACATATGTGGGACGAGATGGTCCAGACATTCCTGAAAAAACAGAATATCCCATTTGAAAAGAAATAGCGGGGACATCCCCCGCTATTTCTGTATCCTGCACTCTGTCTATTTTGTCAGGAGCATCATGATCTCATTGCTCCTCTGTACAAACGCTGTCATCTCCTCCGGGCTGAGCGGCTTATGCGCCAGCATCGCCAGGTCATAGAGCTGTCGGCAGATGATCGGCACGTTCTTGCTCCTCTTATGCTCCACAAGGAATTTTACAAGCGGATGGTTCGCATTTAACACAAGTGTCGCCTGGCTGCCGAACATGGACGGATCCATTCCGCTCATGCCGTACATCCTCATCATCTCAGCCATACGTCTGTCCTGCTCGGACAGGACTGCCATGGACGCTACCTTGTCGTCTTTGAGTTTCTCAACTTTTACTTCCAGCTTGTCATTGTTCAGCTCCTTGCGGAAGACCGTCACCAGTCCCTCTGACATCTTCTCGAAGCTCTCTTTTTCATCCTCCGCCACTTCATCTTTCAGTGAGTCGTGAACGTCGGCGTCAATGCGCAGGAACTCCAGATCCTGATGCTTCTGCTCCAGATAAGTCACGAATGCCGAGTCGATGTTATGCGTCAGGATGACCGCATCCTGCCCCTGAGCCTTAAACATGTTGATATACTGGCTCTGCTGCACTTCATCTGTCACATAGTAGATGCGGGTCTTTTCTTCCTGCCTGTCTGCGTCTGCAGTATCTGCGTTCTCATCTTTGGCTTCTTCGCCTTTACTTTCTCTGACAATGTCGTCGAGAGTCAGATACTTGTGTTCCAGGTTCTTATAGAGCATGGAATCTTTCATCTTCTCGCCGAATTTCTCATCTTTGAGGCATCCGAATTTGATGAACGGGCTGATATCATCCCAGTATTTCTCGTAGTTCTCGCGGTCGGTCTTAAACATGCCGTTCAGCTTGTCCGCCACCTTCCTGGAGATGTAATCCGCCACTTTATTGACGAATCCGTCGTTCTGCAGCGCGCTTCTGGACACGTTCAGCGGCAGATCCGGACAGTCGATCACGCCTTTTAATACCATCAGAAATTCCGGGATCACCTCTTTGATATTGTCCGCGATGAACACCTGGTTATTGTACAGCTTGATCGTTCCCTCAACAGACTCATATTCCATATTGATCTTCGGGAAATACAGGATTCCTTTCAGATTAAACGGGTAGTCCATGTTCAGGTGGATCCAGAAAAGAGGCTCCTTATAGTCCATAAAGACCTTGCGGTAGAAGTCGATGTACTCCTCTTTTGTACACTCGCTCGGGTTCTTGCCCCAGAGCGGATGGATATCGCTGAGGGAAACCGGGCGTTTTACGATCTTGACTCTCTTCTTCGGCTCGCCCTCTTCTCCCTCTTTCTTCTCTTCCTCGATGTGCTCTACGACTTCGTCGGTATCGAGCAGGTCTTCCTCGTCGATCGTCTCGTACTCAGGCTCTGCATTTGCCTTGGAAAGGAAGATTTCTACCGGCATGAAGGAACAGTACTTCTCCAGCACCTCTCTCGCACGGTACTCATTTGCAAACTCAAGGCTGTCTTCATTCAGGAACAGCGTAATCTCAGAACCGACTGTCGTCTTGCTGCCTTCCTGCATCTCGTACTCCGTGCCGCCCTGGCTCGCCCAGTGTACCGGAGCCGCTCCTTCCTTATAGGAAAGAGTATCGATCTGCACCTCGTCCGCTACCATAAATGCGGAATAGAATCCCAGACCGAAGTGTCCGATCATATCATCCTCTGTCGTCTTGTCCTTATACTTCTCCAGGAACTGGGTCGCACCGGAAAATGCGATCTGGGTGATGTACTCTTCCACCTCGTCCGCAGTCATGCCAAGACCGTTGTCGATGAACTTCATCGTCTTTTCCTCAGGATTTACAATGACTTCGATCTTCGGCCTGTATCCCTCCGGGAGCTCATACTCTCCCATCATATCAAGTTTTTTCAGTTTTGTGATCGCGTCGCATCCGTTGGACACCATCTCTCTCACAAAGATATCGTGATCCGAATACACCCACTTCTTAATGATCGGGAATATATTCTCACTGTCAATTGATAAGTTGCCTTTCTTAACTTCCATTTTTAACACCTCTTTGAAAATGTTCTGTGCCTAAAAGACATTCTAGTACACGAGATATTAAAAGTCAATAGAAAATTAGCACTCTTTTTGGTAGAGTGCTAACAATTCTGATTTCCGTTCAGTTTTGCCCTGATCTCACACAGGATCTGATCGATCTCATCCGATGCGTTTTCTCTTTCTGCCAGCCGACTGATCTCTTCGAGCACTTCCCCGTACCCGCTGTACACACGGCTGCTGCCGAGCAGTACCTGATCCACGATCTTATAGTAGAAGTCCGTCCCGCCAAAGCTGTTTCCGACAGCGATCTTAAGCATCCCTGCCATAAAGATCCCTCTCCGCCTGATCCGCCGGGCGGCCTCCTCAGAGAATCCGCGGTAATCGTCCCTCGCGTCATTCCACAGCGGAAGGACTGACAGCTCTCCCTCGTTTACCTGGACGTAATCCCACAGGAACATCAGATTCACATATTCCGGGAAGAGGTCTCTGTCCCATTTCGTCATCTCAGCTCCATCTGCCATCAATACCTTATCGAGTCTTTCTCCGCCTTCTCTGAGCAGTTCAAGGGAGCGATCCCAGTCATCGCCCAGGGCGGTGCCTCTCCAGGAGTTAAACCCGGACGGAACGAGCACAAGATTCCCGATCATGCCGGAGGTTTCCAGCAGGCTGCCGAATATCCCGTCAAGCTCTTCCGCCAGAGCTTCACTGTCCCCGATCTCCGCAAAAAACTTCGAGTCCTGATCCAGCACGATCTTGTCATAGAGTCTGCTGACGGAACTCTTTTCCGAACAGCCTTCCGCCCGCTTCTGTGCCCCTATGAAACGGTTCAGGCTGGTCGCAGCCGTGTTCATCGTATCCGGGCCGAAGCTGACCCTTCTCAGTCTGTCATGGGTTTCACTCAGTGGCAGGGGGCATTTTCTTCCCTTCCATCCCCACAGGACGCGGTACATATCCAGGCTAAGATCGCAGGATCCATTGGAGCCGTCACAGTCAAAGAGCGTAAGCTTATTTCCAAGCCTGCGCGTGTCGGCATTTTTATACTTCAGATAATTGATGATGGGACTCTTCTCACCGTTTTCATACGGCATGTCCGCGAGCATCTCCTGATAAACAGATTCTTCGAGTTTCTTCCGGCAATTTTCAGCATACCTGTCATAATACCCTTTCATGATCCGCTTCAGGTCGTACTCTTCCGGGGCATCTTTCCCGAGCAGCTCATCCACAGTTTCCATAAATTCCATATTCGTTCCCCCTATTCCTTTTCATCATCACGAAACTTATACCGCATCAGCAGGTCTGCTTCGTCCTGCGGCGCCAGCCATTCCGGATGCCTGGAACCATACAGCCTGAAATCCGGGTTCCATACCCCCGCGTCCTCCCTCGGGTATCGCCCCTTCCTGTCATACATTACCACTTCGTAATTCGGGAGATACACCTCGACCCGGAGGTTCAGCCCCGTCTTTTCATAGAACTCCTGCAGTCTGTCCGGGTTGAATCCTTCGGGGATCATCGAGTACAGCTTCCGCACTCCCGGGTGATAGCAGTTTCTGCGCAGATCAATGAACCGGATTTCTTCCCTGCCGGATCCCTCCCTGTACAGGTAATCCTCCAGCTTCTCAACGTTGTTAATTCGGATCTTTTTTTCTGGAATAACCATCATATGCATTTCCTCCTTTTTTGCTATGAGATCTTACCAAAGTCCTTCTTAAATATATAACAACGTTTTCTGTTGGTTCATAACCGCACCGTATCAGAGATCGTTTTGTAAATTTTTCAGCGCTGTTTCCAGCCTGATTTTGAGCTGTTTTTTTATGTCCTGTGTGCTCTCATCCTCCCCGATGATCCGAATCTTATCCGCATGTTTCATCGCCCAGTCCACAAAGAAGTCCGCCGTACATACCACAGAAAAAATATGATCCTCCAGCGTAAGGCACTCACTGGAAAATGCCCGGTAGATAAAAGTATAGTCCTCTGCGTCCACCGTCTCAAACCGGACAGTCACAGGCTCTTTTGCAAAGCATCCCAGATGGTTATAGCATACCTGTTTCTTCCACAGAGCATCCCTTTTCATATCACTTACCGCATCCTTGCGCGTCAGTCCGATATATTTCCCTCTCGACCGGTACCCCCGGTTTGTGTACGCATAGTTCACATCCGCGATCCGTGACACGTCAAATACCCGGATCGTATTCTTCTGCGTCTCCCCGCTCTCTAAATGCCACAGTCCCAGCAGATAAAAGGTGTTATCATAATTGACGATCCAGTAAGGCGTGACAATACACTTCCGGTAGTCTGTCCCCTGACTGCCGTCCTCTTCCATACGGGTCAGATTAAAGGTTATCTTCAGCCCCTGTTCCATCGCCTTCTGGATAAATGCCAGCGTCTCCGACACAGCCGGCGTGACCAGCCCGGTGTAATCAAGCACTTTGCTGTCAGAAGTTATTCCCCGGTCACTCGGGAGTTTCTCAAAGGCAAGCTCCCGGCGCAGCCGCTCCACAAGATCCTCAGCCTTTTCCGGCGTCCAGCGGTAAGACTCCCGGATCAGTTCGCAGACCTCGTCAAGCTCGTTTCCGGTCAGGGGATGCCTGTACCAGATCTTGCCGTTCTTCGCCCCCTCCTCCTGTTTCTTATATCCCGGAAATACGATCTTCCAGTCCTTTTCCTCCAGATATTCCCCGTTTCCATCCCGGTTCAGGGCGTCGGCTATCCCGTACAGCCGTCTTGTAAATGTATTTTTATATCCCAGACAACTGTCTGTCCCCATCGTTTCCTTTGCCAGCGCTCTGAGCTGGTTCTGGGACAGCGGCTGGCTCTCGTCCGTATAGTTTCTGAGCAGCTCCAGCAGTTGTACCGCCGCCATTGTCTCGTTATTTCTGCCCGGCATGTTTTTCCTCTGCCCCCTGTCTGTTTACGATGATGATCCCCGCGCTCACCAGCACGAGCGCCGCCAGATTCTTCCATTCCAATACTGTTTCGCCCAGGATAAGCCCTGAGAGCGCCGTCCCGAATATGGGGATCGTAAATGTGTACACTGCCACCTTCCCCACCGGATTATACTTCATCAGAACCGTCCATATACTGAACGCCGCTGTAGAGAGCAGCGCCATGTAAATAAGAAGGAGCACGTTCTTTCCGGTAAAGCCGGACACATGTCCGCCCATCAGGAATCCTGTCACAATGAGCAGCGCCCCGCCGATCAGTGTCTGGTACGCGGTGATCGTCATCGGGCTCTCCTCATCCGATATGAGTTTGAGCAGCACCATACTGACTGCATACACAACCGTACAGATCAGCACCATGCCTTCTCCCTCCAGGGTAAAGCCGCTGCCCCACGCCCCGGGTGCGAGATTCACCACGACCACGCCGGCAAGCCCGAGTATGCATCCTGCCGTTTTTGGCACATCCATCTTTTCGTTTTTCAGCATGATGTGGGCGACGATCAGTGCGAAAAATCCCTGGGAGGCGTTGATGATCGAGCCTTTCGTTCCGGTCGTGTGAGCAAGGCCGATATAGAAGCAGACGTACTGGATCGTCGTCTGGAGAAGCCCCTGCCGGAAGATATGCCATGCCGAGGAGCGCTTCATCGTCAGCACCCTCCTCTCGACGATACATCCGATCAGAAACGTGAACACGCCCGAGAGGAAGAACCGGTATCCGGCAAAGAGGATCTGGCTCCCCGCGCCCTCGATATCCAGCCACTCATACCCTAACTTTACGCAAGGAAAAGCGCTTCCCCAAAGCGCACAGCACAGGAGGGAAAGCGCAGCCACAACAGCAGGTCTGTTATACAGTTTCCGGCTCATCATATTCTTCTCCAAAAAGTTCCACCGTTACTTTTTTCATCTTCTGATCTTCCAGCGGACGGTCGCGGAAGTCTGTCGCTGTCTCAGCGATCTTATTCACAACGTCCATGCCTTCTGTGATCTTTCCGAAAGCCGCATAAGCGCCGTCCAGATGAGGAGATTTCTCGTGCATGATAAAGAACTGGCTGCCCGCCGAGTTCGGATCCATCGCTCGCGCCATAGAGAGCACGCCCGGGTCATGCGCCAGGTCGTTCTGGAACCCGTTCTGGGAGAACTCGCCTCTGATCGAATATCCCGGGCCGCCCATGCCTGTCCCGTCCGGGCATCCTCCCTGGATCATAAACCCGCGGATCACGCGGTGGAAGATCAGTCCGTCATAGAATCCCTTATTTACCAGTGACACAAAATTTTTCACCGTATTCGGAGCGATCTCCGGGTACAGTTCCGCCTTCATGATATCGCCGTTTTCCATCTCAAATGTTACAACTGGATTTGCCATAATGTATACCTCTCCTTTATCCAAAATTTTGCCACAATATGCCGCGGGCAGCGCCCCGGCTGACACAGTCTCTATTCTATCCGATTTACACTGCCCCGTCAATCAGGCGCAAGCCGATCAGTCCGCCTTTTTCCTCATAGCCCGTATCCCACAGGTCTCTCAGGGAAAATGTGAACGAATTTCCGTACGTCGCCACCGTGATCCACATCCCGTCCCCGCGCTCTTCATACCCGTAACACAGGAACCAGTGCCACACAAAATCTTTGTAGTACGCTTTCTTATGCCGGAGCATCAGATAGGGAACCGGAGCGCCCCGGTCGATGTGCTCTCTGATAAATGCCGCCGCGCGCTCATATGTCTCCCCGCCCGGCAGTTCCTCCATGCGGATGTTACTCTCGCCCCTGTCTCTGAGATAGGCGCCGTATCCGTCTGTAAACATATACAGCCTGTTCACGCCGTTTACCCTTGGCTTCAGGTAAGGTTTCATCTGCATGGAAAAATCCACGTAGTCCTTTCGGCTAAGCCCATGGATATCATAGGGATAGAGATGCTCTTTCCCCTCTCTGAGCGCCAGACAGATGCTGCAGTCACACGCCGTGGCAGCCGCGCAGCCGCCGATGTACATGACCACGTTTTTAAACCACTCCTGGTTTCCGCCCACACCGCCGTCTATCGTAAAATACTCCAGTATCTTTTTCATCACAGCCTCCTTTTTGATGCCTTCCTGACAGTCCGCACACTATTATATACCTCCTATGGTTGAAATGTACACTTTTGAGATTATTTTTTGTTCACTCGTTACATTGTCCGATCTGCCCGCCGGGATTATACTGATTTCAGATTCAACGAAAACAATTATTTTTTAAGGAGGCAGCATAAAATGGCGAGCTTATCATTAGAAGGCATCCAGAAAATTTATCCGAACGGATTCCACGCAGTAAAAGATTTTAATCTTGATATTGAAGATAAAGAATTTATCATCTTCGTAGGCCCTTCCGGATGTGGTAAATCTACTACACTCCGTATGATCGCAGGTCTGGAAGATATCTCCGGCGGTACACTCAAGATCGACGGAAAGGTTATGAACGATGTAGAGCCGAAAGACCGCGATATCGCGATGGTATTCCAGAACTACGCTCTGTATCCGCACATGACAGTATATGACAACATGGCATTCGGGCTGAAGCTCCGCAAAGTTCCGAAAGACGAGATCGACAAAAAAGTCCGTGAGGCGGCAAGGATCCTTGACCTTGAGAAACTGCTCGACCGCAAGCCGAAGGCTCTCTCCGGCGGACAGAGACAGCGTGTTGCCATGGGACGTGCGATCGTCCGTAACCCGAAAGTATTCCTGATGGATGAGCCGCTGTCCAACCTGGATGCAAAACTGAGAGTCCAGATGCGTATCGAGATCTCCAAACTTCACGAGAATCTGGGCGCTACGATCATCTACGTAACTCATGACCAGACAGAGGCCATGACGCTTGGTACAAGGATCGTCGTTATGAAAGACGGTGTCGTACAGCAGGTAGATACACCTCAGAACCTTTACAATACACCTTGCAACCTGTTCGTTGCCGGATTCATCGGATCCCCGCAGATGAACTTCATGGATGCGGTATGTAAAGTAAACGGCGAGGACGTAACACTCACAGTCGGCGAACATGTGCTGAAAGTTCCGGCTTCCAAGAAGAAAGCGCTCATCGAGGGCGGATATGACGGAAAGACAGTTGTCCTCGGAATCCGTCCGGAAGACGTACATGATTCCGAAGCATTTATCAGCAACTCACCGGACAGCATCATCGAGTCCACGATCAAAGTTTACGAGCTGCTCGGAGCCGAGGTATTCCTGTACTTCGACGTAGAGGGAACACAGATGACAGCACGTGTAAATCCGCGTACAACACTCAGAACAGGCGACAAAGCTGTATTCGCACTCGACATGGAGAAGATCCATGTATTCGACAAAGAGACAGAGTTGACGATTACAAACTAATGTTTTAAAATTGGAATAGCAGCTGAGCGGTTGCAAAGATGCTATTCAACGCCGGTCACCTGACCGGCAGGCTTACCGCTTATCTATCATAATATGAGGGGCTGCACTTGGAAAACGAGTGCAGCCCTTTTGCAATAACGAAGAGACAAAATCTGTTTTGACGGAGAAAAGCGATGGAGCAGAAACAAGAACTGGAAAAGGCTCTGCTGGAGCTGAAACGCATCACAGGCGTCACCCTTGACGTATCGGCGGGCACTGACGACGAGATCGTACACGCGCTGTCTCAGATCCGCTGCCTTTGTACCGCATATAAGGAAAAATATAATAAAGCAGATTTTCTGTGCGGGCTCATGACCGGCGGGATCCCCTCCTACGATATCCAGGAGCGGGCGGCAAGGCTCCACATCGATCCGGAAGAAAAGCGGGTGCTCTTTCTTCTGGAGGCAAAAAGTCTTGACGAGACCGCAGGCGAGATCCTGAAAAATATGTTTCCCTCCCAGACAAAGACCTATCTGGTGCCTATACGGGAACACACCCTCGCCATCCTGCGCCCCCGGCGCCCGGGCGAGACAGACAGCGACACTGCACGCATCGCACAGACGATCGTAGACACGCTGAACACGGAAGCCCTGATCAGGGTACATCTTTCCTACAGCTTTGTCATTGACAGTCTCTCAGACCTGCAGGAGGCATTCCGGGAGACGGGACTTGCCCTCCGGGTAGGGAAATTATTCTATTCGGAACAGACGGTATTTCCATACAATGAGCTGGGGATCGGACGGCTGATCTATCAGCTTCCCGTCCCGCTGTGTGAAAATTTTCTGAAAGAGATCTTCGGCGCCGACATCCCGGATCAGTTCGATGATGAGCTTCTCGGGACGGTCAGCCGCTTCTTCCAGAACAACCTCAACATCGCCGAGACAGCCCGGCAGCTCCATATGCACCGCAACACTCTGATCTACCGTATCGAACAGATCCAGAAGAGAACCGGTCTGGATGTCCGCCTTTTCGAGGACGCCATGACCTTTAAAATAGCCACAATGGTATTAAACTACTTACAGGCAGAAAGGAAACATTAAACTATGAACGACGCATTATATGAACAGCTGATTTCCCGCAGGCCAAAGGCGTACGACCTTCCCGTCAGGATCCTCGTGATCCTTGTGATCGTTGCGGTCGCGGTGTTCGGCATGCCGTTTATCGGCTATCTTGCATTTGTGATCGCAGTCCTGCTGGCTCTCGCCGCATATTATCTTATATTTCCAAAGCTCAGTGTGGAATATGAGTATATCATTCTGAACCATGACCTGCAGATCGATGCGATCTACAATAAGTCAAAGCGCAAACGCATGACGAGCCTTGATATCCAGGCGGCTGAGATCATCGCGCCAAAGGGTTCGCCGCGGCTGAACTCTTACAAACCGGATAAGACTTACGACTACACATCGGGCAACCCGTCCGCGAAGGCATATGCGATCATGCTCCCTATGGATCAGAAAAACGTGTGCATCTGCATCGAGCCTGACGCAAAGATGCTGGATCATATGAAACAATGGATGGGAATGAAAATGTATCAGGATTAAAAAAGAGATAACAAAAACAGGGGCGCAGCGGCGTCCCTGTTTTCTATTTGAGGTACTCTTTTCTGATTCCGTCCGGTTATTTACCTGATGGCATAAACTTCAGGATCTCTGCAGCCACTCCTGACAGCGGCATAGTCTGCAGCCAGACTCTGCCCGGCCCCGTGATGACTGTGTTGAAAATCCCTTCTCCGCCGAATACCATATTTTTAAGTCCCGGAACATTTCTTATGTCCATCTGGCATGTAGCATCCATCGCAGCAAGATATCCTGTATCGACGACGATCTGCTGCCCCGGCTGAAGATTATACTCCACTACGTGGCCGTCAAACTCCAGAAATGCCATCCCATGTCCTGACAGCCTCTGCATGATAAATCCCTCTCCGCCGAAGAAGCCAGCCCCCAGTTTCTTCTGGAAGAATACCGAGAGTTCCACTCCCGCTTCTGATGCGAGGAATCCTGATTTCTGGACGATCACTTCATTGCCCGGCCCGATCTCCCACGGCCTGATCTGCCCCGGGAAGCTGGAGGCAAAAGCGATCATTCCGTTTCCGCCCTCCGCTGTATAGCGGTTCTGGAAGATCGCCTCTCCCGCGAACATCCTCCCGAGCGCTTTTCCGATCCCTCCGTTTGAGGTTGTCTCCATCCTCATATTAGGAGACATCCAGCTCATAGATCCCCGCTCTGTGATCATGGTTTCCCCGCTTTCCAGATAGCAGACCACTACCGGAAGCTCATTGCCTTTGATTTCATACTTCATATACCTTTTCTCCTTTTCCTGTTTTCATACTGTATAGTTATCTGCTGTTATCATATCACAAAATCCCGGCGGAGTAACTACTCTGCCGGGATTATTTCCGCCTCTTTTACCTGTTCCTCTTCCGGAGGGATCTCAAGCTTCGGGAGGGTGATCTCTGCCTTGAACAGATCTGCTTCTGTGGAGATCTTCAGCGTGCCGTGCTGCAGTTCGGCAAAACTCTTTGCAATGGCAAGCCCCAGCCCCGATCCTTCCGTATTCCTCGACGCATCGCCGCGGACGAACCGGTCTGTGATCTCTTCCGTGTCAAAGTTCAGCTCTGTGGCAGACACATTTTTCATCGAAATGTGCACTTCGTTCTCACGCTCTGTCATCTCGATATAAACCCTCGTGTGAGGCATCGCATATTTCGTGATGTTCACGATCAGATTCTCAAAGATACGGTATGTTTTCTGGCTGTCCAGCCACATCACCAGTTTATGTTCCGGAAGTTTCCAGCGAAATTCCAGATGGGCTTCCCTGATCTTACTGTCATTCTCAAGCCCTGCCTGTTTGATCAGGTCTACGATATCCACCTTCATAAAATGCATGGCCACGCTCTTGCTCGCCGCTTTGCTGATCTCGAAAAGATCTTCGATGAGCACCTTCAGCCGCAGGGACTTTCTCTCCAGCACGTCGATATACTCTTTGCGCTTCTCTTCGTCCTTCTCATGTTTCAGAAGGTCGGTATATGTGATGATCGCAGTCAGCGGGGTGCGGAGGTCATGGGAGACGTTCGTCACCAGCTCCGTTTTCATCCGCTCATTTTTTACTTCCTCGTCTACCGCTTTCTTAAATCCTTTCTGGATCTTTTTCAATTCCTCCTGGATCGGGTTGAACAGCCCGATATCCCCCTCGATGGGCGCGTCCAGATGTCCCTCCGCAAGCTGGTTCGTGGACTTTAAGAGCAGCTTGTATTTATCCTGCAGGTCTTTCACGTATTTCCGCAGGAAGAGGAACAGGAGCACCGAGTAAATGATGAGCGCGAATGCCCCGTAATACCAGAAGAAACATACGATCGCCAGGATGATATAGTTTATGACCACGATCTTCAGGATCGTCCGGTTCGTCTTATCGCGGAAGTCCAGATGCTGCAGGGCGTCATACTGTTTTGCAAAAAACCGTTTGATCCTCCTGACGATGCCGCCTGCCTTTCGCACCATTGCCTCATCGCTCTCAGTGCCTTTTCCTCTGTAGTGGCGGATCAGTTTCATGGTCAGCGTCCGCTCTCTCCAGTAGGCCCCCTTCATGCGGACGACCGCCCGGATCGACGTCACCGCCCAGAAGAGAACGCCGAAGATGAAGAACCACATGGCAAAGTTAAACGCCATTGCGAGCATTTCCATGCCGCCGTATCCCATTCCCGGCAGGAGCGTTCCTTTCACTGTCATATACACGATCTGCGCCGGGATCATATTCACCTCATAGGAACAGAGCATGAGAAACAGTACCAGCACCGGGATCTCAAACGGTACGCGGAACAGCTTCATCTCACTGATATCCAGCCGTCTCCTGACCGGAAGCAGAAGAGCTGTAAGTATGACGATAAATCCCAGGGTCTCCATGGCATCCCTGTAATAGGAACTGGCGTCCACAGCACTGGCGTCCGCATTCTCTGACCCCAATCCGTACTCCGTCATATAGTCCTGCGTAAAAGCCGCCAGATTCTCTTCATCCATCCCGTAGACTACCGTGATTCCTGACGGATCCGCAATACTGGAGATCATGTCTTCCATCCGCACCTGTTCGGCATCGTACAGGAAGGAAGATTCCAGGTTATACTCCTGCTCAGGGCTCAGTTCCGTACCGTCCACCTGAATGTCGGACAGCGCACCGTTTTCCGAAAATGAATACTTCACACGGAATGAATAGTTCCCGCTTTCTTCATCCCCCGTCAGACGTTCCGCCTCTGTCTCCGACACACTGTCAAGGAGCTGTTCGCCCTCGCTGTTAAACACGCCGTAGTCAAGGTATCTGCTTGTCAGGTCGAAATTTCTCTGTCCGTACTCTTCGAGCACTTCCGATGGTTCTGTCTCGCCGGCATACTCGTTGTACAGCAGGTAATTGCCCTCTGCGAGATCATAGCCCACGCTTCTGAGACTCGACTCATAGGGGAGTACCTCCGGTTCCTTCTCAAGGCTCTCCAGATTAGAAGAAATACCGCTGTATCTGGACAGCATGATCAGGGAACAGATACTCAACAATATAATAACTACAAAAATTCCTGATTTATGGCTGCTTTTCGATTTTGTATCCAACACCCCACACCACCTTCAAATATTTCGGATTCTTCGGATCCAGTTCAATCTTCTCTCTTATGTTTCTCACATGTACCATGATCGTGTCAGTGTTGATCGCCTTCTCCTGCCATACCCGCTCATAGATTTCCTCCGACGAGAATACCCTGCCCGGATTCTTCGCCAGCAGGAGCAGGATCTTATACTCGATGGGCGTCAGTTTTACCGGTTTGCCGTCCATCGTCACTTCCACTGTGTCCTCGTTGATCTCCAGTCCGCCGATCACGTGTACGTTCTCCTGCGGAGCCAGCTTCTCCAGAAATTTCCGGTACCGCCTGAGCTGGGAATTGACCCGCGCCATCAGCTCCATCGGGGTAAATGGCTTCGTCACATAGTCGTCCGCCCCGATATTCAGGCCCGTGATCTTATCCACTTCCTCAGACTTTGCCGACAGCATGATCACCGGAAAGTCATGTTTTTCCCTCAGCTTCATCGTCATGCGGATCCCGTCCATCCTGGGCATCATGATATCCACGATGGCGAGATGGATCTCTTCTCTCTCGATGATCTCCAGCCCCTCGATGCCGTCCGCTGCCTGAAATACTTTATACCCCTGACTCTGGAGGTAGATCTGGACACCCTCACGTATCTCCTTGTCATCCTCCACGATCAGTATATGATTTGTCTCCATAATCTCTCATGTCTCCTCTTCGTTCTATAAATTACAGTGCGCTGTCTGCCTCATCCCTGCAGTATACCCGGCACTTTCTCCCCGCCATCCTCCGTGCACGGCGCCGGAGATGCTGCCGGCAGGGCTGACACCGGAAGATCCGGGATCTGGTTTTTCTTCACAATACCGTAGTTTTTTACCGCCACCGTCACCTCCGTATAGGGCAGGGGGATCACGTATTTATCCCAGCGGCGGGTGATCCGTATACAGGAAGAATAGGAAAGGCTGATGCCTACGAAATCCTCCCCGGCATGTTCCGACAGATAAAACGCCAGTTTCTTCGGCTCGTGTCTCGGTCCGAGAGGACCGTCCAGCGCCACAGCAATGGAATGCGTCTTTTCATAGGAATCCTGCACGATCTTTTTGAGAGCAGCAAACGCCTTGTACCCGTCGGGCACTCTCAGCGCGTTTCCTCCGCACCGCTTCACCATATCTTCGATATAATTCCCCCGTGTGTCCGCGGTCACGATCACGTCCACCGGAGTCGTCCTGTGGGCAAGTTTCTCAAGGACAAGATTCATGAAAAAGCTGTCCTCGTGCCAGAATCCGAATATCTGGCTGTCACCGTAATGGTTATCCTCATCCCAGCGGATCGTCACCGTCCGTTCGACCCAGCTCAGATATTTAGCGAAGAGCCACTGCAGAGCGCTCTCTCCGGTCTTCTTTTTCATAACTCCTGTCTCCTTTCTTAAGCCCACATTGATTGTAGAGCATCTCCTCATAGATGGCAAGCCTTGAAGAACGGTAATTTTCGGCAGTAGCGAGAGCCGCGCGCCTCATCCCGCCGTATTTTTCTTCGTTCAGCGTCTCGGACACTTTTCCCGCCCATGCTTCTTCCTGCTCCTCTGTCAGAAAACCATTTACTCCGTCTTCCACAATATCGTCCGCCCCTACTGCATGTACGGCGACCACCGGGAGGCCCGCCGCCATCGCCTCGGCGAGGACGATTCCCTGGGTCTCCGACTTCGACGCAAAAAGAAACAGGTCGGAAGCATTGAGATAGTCTTTTACCTCTCCGTTTGGCACATTTCCCACAAATGTCACCATATCCTGTATCCCAAGAATCGACGCCCGGACTTTCAGTTCTGATTTCTGGCTTCCGTCCCCGATCACCAGCACATGGAAGTCATCTCCCATCCGGCGTTTCAGCTCCGCGATCCCCCGCAGGAGGAACCCGTAGTTCTTCTCCTTCTCCAGCCTGGATACGGCAGCAAAGAGGTATCGTTTTCCCCTTCCGTACTGCTCCCGGATTTCCCGGGAGCGGGCGGCGTCTTTTCGGAAAAACGTCTCTTCCAGCCCTGTAGGGAATACAGCCAGCGGCGTTTTTACCCCGTACTCCCTGAGTAACTGCTCCATCCCCGCCGACGGTGCAAGCACCAGGTCGCACTGCCCGCAGAACCATTTCATATATGCCGGAACCGCTTTTTTCTGTATCCACTCCACCGCTTTACGCTTCACTGCCACGCTGTCCTGTCCGACCCGGAAGCACGGGATGTAGTGGAGGTAATCTTCGTATCTCGTATGATAAGTATAGATAACCGGGATCCTGTACTTTCTCCCAAGGTACAGCGCCCAGGGTCCTGCGAACATCGGATGGTGTACATGGATGCGGTCAAAGTGCTCTCGCTCAAACACATCCAGGATTCCGGAAGGGAAGAGCCCGGGATATACCATCCCGTTCTCCATCTTTCTCTTCCGGGAACCGTAGCGGATGACCCGCTCCGGCGACTTCTCATCTCCTTCTCTCATCTCGCGCCGCAGCAGTTCGTCCTCCTGCGTATCACCGTTTCCGTACTCCGGTGCAAATACCGTCACCTGATGCCCGAGTTTTACCAGTTCCTGCGCCTGGCGCTCCACCGAAATCGGGACGCCGCCGACAAACGGTCTGTAATTGTTCGTAAGCATTGCTATCTTCATATCTGTTCCCCTCTCCTATGTTAAGAAATCGATCGCCGCGCCGCCGAAAAAATATCCCGCCCCGACAAATGCCAGGTTCCAGAGAAATATCCCGCACACCGAACTCACAGTATATTTTGCGAAATCCATCTTTACCATCCCCGCCGGAATGGAGATCAGGGTGCGCACCATGGGAAGCAGTTTGCTGACGAATACGCCTATGCCTCCCTTTTCCCTGAGGTATTTCATTTTGTCCTCGATGACAGGCTTATGTTTCGGAAATTTTCTGAAATAGAATCCAAGCACCTTATTCCCGCCGAACCTTCCCAGCAGATAGAGCGCCCAGCTCCCGGTCAGCCCCGCTGCCACCGTGAGCACCATCACGAGCGGAAAACTGATCTCGCCCTGCGCCGCCCAGATTCCCGCAAGCGGCATGATAACTCCCGCGGGGAATCCCGGAAGATTCAAATATTCCAAAAGTACGATCAGATAAATGAAAAAAGCACCGTATTGAAGAAAATATTGGGTAAGTTCCTGAATGTCCATGAATGATACAGCCCCCTTTCATGATTACAGCATAAACTGTAAATCTAAAGGAGGCTGATATAAGATTCCAAAGAAATTCTTAAGATTGTAAGTTTATGAAGTTTTCTGCCGGCGTCAGGCGCCCTCTGCTTTGTCCTGATCACAGACCAGAAGGCGTTCCCCTGTCTGATATCCCTCTGTTAGCCTGTCGGTCAGTATCACCGCGGATTCAAACGGGGCAAAAGTAACGGCGCTGATATTGCCGAATTTCGTGCTGTCAGCGAGCACGCAGCACATCCGGCACTGCCGCATGGCCGTCCGCTTGACCTGCGCTTCTCCCGCATCCGGGGTAGTAAACCCCTCTTTTTTGCTGACTCCGTTTGTCCCGAAGAATCCTTTTGTGAAATGATATCGCTCCAGGGCTTCCATCGCCTGGGCTCCGATAACTGCTTCTGTGGAGCTCTTGAGTTCCCCGCCTATGAGAAATACCCGGTTTCCCTGCGCAGCCAGCTTCTGGGCGTGCGCCACTGCATTTGTAACAAAAGACGCCTTTGTGCGCGCCAGGAACTCCAGCATATATCCGGTCGTAGTCCCGGCATCCAGATAGACGAAATCCTGGTCTTCTATGAGTTCTGCCGCGCGCCGCGCGATCCGGATCTTCTCTGCTTTGTGTACTTCTACCTTCTGGGCGACCGTAGGCTCCTGGGTGACGAAGGAGCCGTCATTTGTCACGGCTCCCCCGAATACTTTCGTCAGTCTCCCGGCCCTGTCAAGAGCCGTGATATCGCGGCGTGCCGTCGATTCGGAAATACCGAGGAGGTCTGTGATCTCCGCCACAGTAATGCTCTTCTTTTCTTCCAGAAGGGCAAGTATCTTTTCATATCTCTGTTCTGATAACATGGCAACCTCTTCCCTGCTTGTATTTCCTCTATTGTACGCCATTTTTTATGATTAATCCACCTTCTTCTTCAGAAGTCCGAGCAAAACTGCCGAGATCACAGTACCAACCACGAGCGCCGCGAGATACAGGAGCGCATTGCCCACTACCGGGAATACAAAGATCCCGCCATGGGGAGCCATCAGGGTACAGTTGAATACCATGGACAGCGCGCCCGCCGCTGCCGAACCTGCGATACACGCCGGAAGTACGTGGAGCGGATCAGAAGCAGCAAACGGGATCGCTCCCTCTGTGATAAATGCAAGCCCCATGATAAAGTTGGTCGGCCCCGCCTCCCTCTGCTCTTTTGTAAATCTGTTTTTGAAGAGAAGCGTCGCAAGGGCGATGGCGCACGGAGGTGTCATACCTCCGATCATGACTGCCGCCATGATGTCGTAGTTTCCTGCCGCAATAGACGCGGTACCGAATACATAAGCCGCCTTGTTGAACGGCCCGCCCATATCGATCGCCATCATGCCTCCGAGGATCAGCCCCACGAGCACTTTGCTTGTCTCTCCCATGTTGGAAAGTCCTGTGTTCAGCGCCGTGTTGATCCCGCCCACGATCGGCTCAACGACGAAGTTCATCAAAAGCCCCATGATGAGGATGCCCAGCACCGGATAGAGGAGAACCGGAGCGATCTTTTCGATCGCCTGAGGCAGTTTTTCACACACTTTGCGCAGCGCCAGAATGATATATCCGGCAGCAAATCCTGCCACAAGAGCGCCGAGAAAGCCGGACTGCCCGCTGTACGCCATCATGCCTCCCACAAATCCCACTGCCAGCGCCGGACGGTCGCCGATCGCCATCGCGATAAATCCCGCCAGCACCGGGAGCATGAATCCGAACGCAGTGTCGCCGATCCCTTTAAAGAGCGCCGCCAGAGGAGTGATCGTACCGAACAGGGAACGCTCGTCTGCCGGGAGTGAATTAAGGTCTACGCTGAGACCATCGATCAGGAACGCAATGGCGATCAGGATGCCTCCGCCCACAACAAAGGGGAGCATATGGGACACGCCGTTCATAAGCTGAGTGTAGATCTTATGCCCCGCGCCGCCCGACTTCGCATTTCCCTGTGAAGAGCCGGCACCTTCGCCTGTCCCGTGATAGACCGGCACATTTCCGGACATCGCCTGCTCTATCAGACGGTCCGCTTTGCTGATGCCGTCCGACACCTGGCACTCAATGACTTTCTTGCCGTCGAACCGCTCCATGGGTACCTGCGCGTCCGCCGCAATGATAATGCAGTCCGCCTCACGGATCTCTTCATCTGTCAGCACATTTTTCGCCCCGCCGGATCCCCGGGTCTCTACTTTGACGAAACAGTCCTTTGCCCGGGCTGCTTTCTCGATCCCCTCTGCCGCCATATAAGTGTGGGCGATACCGGTCGGGCAGGATGTGACCGCAAGGATCTTAAAGCCTTCTGCTGCCGCCTCGTTCGTATCTGCCAGCCGCTCGTCGATACTTCCCTGCTCTTCGTCCGCCCGGTCTATGATCGAAAGGAACTCATCCACGCTCCCGGCATTTCTGAGGTCGTCTGCAAACTTCTCATCCATCATAAGTACAGACAATTTGCTCAGTACATCCAGATGCACATTATCTTCTGTGTTCGGCGCCGCGATCAGGAACAGGAGCGTCACCGGCTTTCCGTCCAGAGAGTCAAACTCCACACCGTCTCTGACTACCATGGCGGCAAGCCCGGGCTTTGTCACCGCGTCACATTTCCCATGAGGGATGGCGATCCCTTCGCCGATGCCTGTCGTGCTCTCCTCCTCGCGCTCATATACCTGCGCGCGGTATGCCTCCCTGTCGCTGACTTTTCCGCCCGCCATCATCAGGTCGACTGCCATATCAAGGGCTTCGCCTTTTGTCTTTGGAGCGGCTGTCAAAGATATGCTCCTCTTGTCCAGCAAATCTGTGATCCTCATTTTTCTAACCTCTCTTTCACTTTCTCTCTCAATGCTCTCTCATCTCTATATGATCCGTCCATACAGTTCCATGATCTCGTCCTTTGTCGCAAGATATTCCGAAAATGCGCTGGCGCTCCCGGAGGCAACGCCCATATAGAAGGCATGTCTGCAGTCATGCCTCTCCATCCATCCGGCTGTAAATCCCGCGACCATGGAGTCCCCGGCTCCCACAGCGTTGACCAGGGTTCCCTCAGGCGCCGGCGCTTCGTACACTTTTCCATCCTCTGCCACCAGCACTGCTCCTTCGCCTGCCATGGAGATCAGGACGTTCTCAGCGCCCATTTCCTGCAGCTTTCTTCCATAGGGGACAACTTCTTTCCTTGTCTTTAGCTCCACGCCAAAAATCTCTCCCAGTTCATGGTTGTTTGGCTTGATGAGAAACGGATGGTACCGGAGCACATTCAGGAGCAGGTCTCCCGTGGCATCCACGACATACATGACTCCTTTTCCGTCAAGCTGCTCCAGGATACGGCTGTAGATGTCATCCGGCATGGACGCCGGGATACTGCCCGCCAGGACGAGCACGTCCCCTTCGCCAAGCGCGTTCAGCTTTTCCATCAGTTCCGCGACCTTATCTTTCCCGATATCCGGTCCCATCCCGTTGATCTCTGTACCGTCGATATTTTTCAGCTTGACGTTAATGCGCGAGACGCCGCTGCTGATGCGGATAAAATCAGATCTGATCCCGATCTCCTCCGCCCTGCGCACGATCTCCTCGCCGGTGAATCCCGCCACAAATCCAAGCGCTGTGCTCTCAATCCCCAGGTTCGTGAGGATCGTTGATACATTGATCCCCTTCCCTCCGGGCAGGAGCAGCTCCGAACTGGTGCGGTTTGTCCGCCCGAGCCTGAAATCGTCAACAGAGAC
>DXEY01000150.1 GCA_019114745.1 Candidatus Mediterraneibacter colneyensis
ATGGAAATGGGAGAGGTGTCTTTAATCGTGTCCAGGGTTTTCTTTGCCTCTGGAAACATCCTGTTTGAGCTTTTTCACCCCTCCTGCTTGAACACAAACACCGGAAGCGGCGGACAGTTCCCTCTATTATAATACTCATTTGTAATGACAGTGTATTGAACTGCGGGAAGCTGTTTCAAAAAACTCAGAATACATTCCTTTTCTTCAAACCCGGTATCCCCTCCGCTGTATATACAAAGGCTCATCATACCGCCGGGCTTTAAGATATCCAGACCTTTCCGGATGGCGGCAAGGCTGGTATCCGGTCTGGTAGCAATACTGTGATCCCCGCCGGGGAGGTAGCCGAAGTTGAAACAGATGGCGTCGGCGCTGCCGGGCTTCAGATAGTGATCCATATTTTCGTGGCTGTCTTTGATCAGAGTTGCGCTTTGGTCATATCCGTGTTTTGCGAGCAGGGACTTTGTTGAAATTAAGGCGCGTTCCTGGATGTCAAACGCCCAGACATGTCCCTCTGATCCGGCGAGCCGACATAAAAAGAGAGTGTCATTTCCGTTTCCCATCGTCGCATCGACATAGATCCCGCCCGGTTTTGCCTGGGAACTCAGGATGCTGTGGCACCAATATGTGATCTGTGACTGTTTCATATGAATCTCCTTCAAAGTCTGGTTTTGCTCATTATATCAGTTTTCTTTCGTTTAATCAAAACCCTTACCTCGATGTAAAATTTGTGTTAAAATAATAGACAGTGAGACCGTCAAAAGGCCGTTACAGCGTTGTACCGGTCTTTCTTTGGCTATACTTTAGAAAGAGGATAAAGTGTGATGTACAATCAAAAAAGGAGGTATTTGATGCTCAGCAGAGGAGACGCAGTCGTTTATAAGTGCAGAGGATTGTATAAGGTGGAAGATATCGGAACTCTGGATTTCTCTTTCGTGGACAGCAGCAAGCAGTATTATACTCTGCAGTCAGTGGAGGACGCAGGGGACAAGGCGTATGTCCCGGCGGAAGACGGGACAAATATCCGCAGGCCGGTGAGCAGGGCGGAGGCGCTGGAGCTGATCCGGAGGATGCCGGATATCGAGGCGCTTCAGGTGAAAAATGAAAAGCTCCGCGAACAGGAGTATAAAAACTGCATAGCGGACTACTGTCCGGAAAACTGGGTGAAAGTGCTCAAGACAACTTACAGGCGGACAAAGACCAGGGGCAGTATGACAAGTCTTGACAGAAAATACCAGATGCTTCTGGAACACGCGCTGTACAGCGAATTTTCATTTGCGCTGGGGATACCGGTAGGCGAGATGGAAAGCTTTATCGCTGAACATGTAAAGAGCGAAAAGATGCATTAAATATAACTGCCCGAGGTGCATCTTGCGTAAAAAGCAGTCACATGATATACTTCTCCTGATAATATTTTGTTAGGAGGAGTTATTTTTATGGACGGGGACCCTGCGGGGAACACTATTATTTTCGACTTGTTACTGTTGTTGTTTTTTACATTGATGAATGCTTTTTTTGCCGGAGCCGAGATGGCAGTCGTATCGGTAAATAAGAACCGGATACGGAGTCTTGCCAGTGAGGGAAACAAGAAAGCGAAAGTGATCGAAGGGCTTTTTGATGATTCCACGAAATTCCTTTCCACGATCCAGGTGGCGATCACGTTTGCCGGATTTTACTCATCGGCGTCAGCAGCGGCGGGGATTTCCCCGGTGCTTGCCGGTTATCTGGCGGAAGCCGGTGTGCCGTACAGCGGTCAGATTGCCCATAATGGAGTGACGCTGATCCTGATGTTCTTTAATCTTGTGTTTGGAGAGCTGGTGCCGAAGAGGATCGCTCTTCAGAAAGCGGAAGCATTCAGCATGATGACGGTCATGCCGATCCATTATATTTCGATCATATTGTCGCCGTTTATCAAACTGCTTTCTGTATCAACAAAGTTGGTGCTGAAGATTCTTCATATGAAGACAGAGGATCAGGAGGAAGCGGTCACGGAGGAAGAGATCAAGGCGCTGCTTAAGATGGGCAATGAGAGCGGTACATTTGATGATGACGAGCGGGAGATGATCGACTCGGTGTTCGCATTTGACGACAGGACGGCAAGAGAAATCATGGTTCCGAGACGGGATGTGGTAACCATTGATATTGACGAGCCTTTTGAGGAACTGATCGATGAGATCCTTGAGACCAGACACAACAGGATCCCGGTTTATGAAGAAAATATTGATAATATCATCGGCGTCCTTCACGTCAAAGACGTGATGATCGAGCTGAGGAAAAACAGCCCGGAACAGATGGATGTCAGAGGAATGCTCCATGAGCCTTTCTTTGTCCCGGAGACAAAAGAGGCGGACGAGCTGTTCCGTACGATGCAGGAAGCCAGACATCACATGGCGATCCTTGTAGATGAATACGGCGGATTCTCGGGTATTGTTACGATTGAAGATCTTGTAGAAGAGATCATGGGAGACATCAACGAAGAATATGAGGAAGTCGTCCCTGAGATCGAGGTGATCAGCGAGGATGAGTACCGGCTGGACGGAAGCCTTCTGATCGACGATCTGAATGAAGAACTGGGGCTGAAGCTTGAGACAGAAAACTATGATACGCTTTCAGGCTATCTGATCGAAAAACTGGGGCATATACCGGCGAAAGAAGACCGGGATGTGATAGAGGAGGAAAATCTTGTATTTACTGTGGAGGAGGTCAGGGACAACCGGATCAGCAGAGTCAGGTTGAGGATCCTTCCAAAAAGAGATGCCGAAGAGGAAGAAGAAAAGGTTTGAAAGGAGATGCAGTGCAATGAAAATGCTGTCAATTGAAGAAGAACTTAAGAATAATGCTTATCCGGGACGGGGAATCATCCTCGGAAAGACCCCGGACGGGAAAAAGGCTGTGGCTGCTTACTTTATTATGGGGCGCAGTGAGAACAGCCGGAACCGTATCTTTGTGGAGGATGGGGAAGGTATCCGCACCCAGGCGTTTGATCCATCGAAACTGACGGATCCGAGCCTGATCATTTATGCACCGGTCAGAGTACTGGGAAATAAGACGATCGTGACAAACGGCGACCAGACAGACACGATCTATGATGGGATGGACAGACAGCTTACATTTGAACAGTCGCTTCGCACAAGAGAGTTTGAGCCTGACGGCCCGAACTACACGCCCCGCATCTCCGGCATTATGCATATTGAAAACGGGACATACAACTATGCGATGTCCATCTTAAAGAGCAATAACGGCAGCCCGGAAAGCTGCAACCGCTATACATTTGCGTATGAAAACCCGGCTGCCGGGGAAGGACACTTTATCCATACTTATCTGTGTGACGGCGATCCGCTGCCCAGCTTTGAGGGCGAGCCGAAACTGATCTCTGTTTCCGATGATATGGAGGAGTTTACGGATCTTCTCTGGAACAGCCTGAACGAGGACAATAAGGTATCACTTTTTGTCCGCTATATTGATATTGAAACAGGAAAATATGAGACAAAGATAGTAAATAAAAATCACTAAGGAGCGGATGAAAAGATGAAAGAATTAGAACTGAAATATGGCTGTAACCCGAATCAGAAACCTTCCAGGATCTATATGAGCGACGGCAGTGAACTGCCGATCAAAGTACTCTGCGGACGTCCGGGATATATTAATTTCCTGGATGCGTTCAACGGCTGGCAGCTCGTGTCAGAGTTGAAAAAGGCGACCGGGCTTCCGGCTGCAACGTCATTTAAGCATGTGTCTCCGGCTGGTGCGGCGGTAGGGCTTCCGCTTACCGATACACTGGCAAAGATCTACTGGGTGGATGATCTCGGAGAACTGTCTCCGCTGGCGTCTGCTTATGCGCGTGCCAGAGGAGCTGACAGAATGTCTTCTTTCGGAGACTTTATCGCCCTGTCCGATGTCTGCGATGTGGACACCGCAAGGCTGATCAAACGGGAGGTTTCGGACGGAGTGATCGCTCCCGGATACGAGCCGGAGGCGCTGGAACTGCTGAAGCAGAAGAAAAAAGGAAACTACAATGTGATCCAGATCGATCCGGATTATGTTCCCGCAGCACTGGAGCGCAAGGAAGTGTTCGGGATTACATTTGAGCAGGGAAGAAATGAACTTAATATTGATAAAGACTTCTTCTCTGATATTGTGACAGAGAATAAGACGCTTACAGATGCGGCAAAAGTGGATCTTGCGATTTCCATGATCACGCTGAAGTACACGCAGTCCAATTCTGTATGCTATGTAAAAGACGGACAGGCGATCGGTATCGGAGCAGGGCAGCAGTCCCGTATCCATTGTACCCGCCTTGCAGGACAGAAAGCAGACAACTGGTGGCTGCGCCAGTGCCCGAAGGTGATGAACCTGCCGTTTAAAGAAGGCATCAAACGTGCGGACAGGGACAATGCGATCGACCTGTATATCGGCGAGGAATATATGGATGTGCTCGCGGACGGAGCATGGGAAAATATCTTTACAGAGAAACCGGATGTATTTACCCGCGAGGAAAAGAGAGCATGGCTGGATCAGCTGACAGATGTTGCTCTTGGCTCGGATGCATTTTTCCCGTTCGGTGATAACATTGAACGCGCGCACAAGAGCGGTGTAAAATACATTGCACAGCCGGGCGGATCTGTAAGAGATGACCATGTGATCGAGACATGTAATAAGTACGATATGGTGATGGCGTTCACAGGTATCCGTCTGTTCCATCACTAAAAGGCGGCGCAGTATGATACTGGAAACAAGAAGCCCGGAAGAGACATTCCAGGCAGGCAGAAAACTCGGTGAAGAAGCAGTCCCCGGACAGGTGTTTACCCTGACCGGGGAACTTGGCGTGGGAAAGACTGTATTTACGCAGGGTCTGGCAAAAGGACTTGGGATCGGGGAACCGGTGAACAGTCCTACGTTTACGATCGTTCAGGAGTATGAGGGCGGCAGGCTGCCGTTCTATCACTTTGATGTGTACCGTATCGGCGATGTGGAAGAGATGGACGAAGTGGGATTTGAAGATTATGTGATGGGGGAAGGTGTTTCCCTGATCGAGTGGGCGAATCTGATCGAAGAGATCCTGCCGGAAAAGCGCACGGAGATCCTGATCGAAAAGGATCTGGAGCAGGGATTTGACTACCGGAAGATCACGATCCGGGAAATAGTATAGAAGAAAGCGGGACGATATATGAGGGTATTGGCGATAGAGAGTTCGGGTCTGACTGCCTCGGCGGCAATCGTCGAGGATGACCAGACCATCGCGGAATATACAACAAATTTTAAAAAGACACATTCGCAGACACTGCTTCCGATGATTGATGAGATGACCCGGATGGTGGGAGTTGACCTGTCGGCAGTGGATGCGATCGCAGTTTCGGGAGGCCCGGGGTCATTTACCGGGCTTAGAATCGGTTCCGCAACGGCAAAGGGGCTGGGACTGGCGCTCGGTAAGCCGCTGATCCATGTGCCTACATTAGAGGCAATGGCATACAGCGCCTATGGCTGCGAAGATATCATCTGTCCGATCATGGACGCCAGACGCAGCCAGGTATATACGGGACTCTATACATTTGCACGCAAGACCTCGGAGGAAGGAAATTTTTATGATGAACCGGCATTTAGGGTGCTCAGAGTGCAGATGGCGGTTTCGGTGGAAGAACTGATCCGGCATCTGAATGTCTACCGGAGGCGCGTCGTGTTTTTGGGAGATGGTGTTCCGGTGTATAAGGAGATGCTTTCAGAGGGACTTAAAGTCCCCTATTCATTTGCCCCGTCCTTTATGAACCGTCAGCGTGCGGCATCGGTCGGCGCTCTTGGCATCCGGTATTACAAAATGGGCAGATATGAGACGGCGGCGGAACATAAACCGGAATATCTGCGCGTCTCCCAGGCGGAGAGAGAGCGGGCGCAGCGGGAGAAAAATGCAGTGCCTGAGGTGCGCAGGATGACCCGGGAGGACGGCGCGGCAGTAGCGGAAATGGAGCATCAGATTTTTTCTGATGCATGGAGTGAGAAGTCTGTGCTGGAGACGTTGGAACGGCCGGGTACGATCTGCCTGATGGCAGAAAAAGCAGGAAGGCCGGCAGGATATCTGCTGGCGTATACAGCGGCGGGCGAGGCGGAGATCGCCAGGATTGCCGTTACAAAAGAACTGCAGAGACAGGGGGCGGCCCGTGCCCTTCTCGCAGAACTGGAATCAGTATGCCGGACAGAGGGGATCCGTAAGATACTTCTGGATGTGAGGTCGGGTAACAGTGCTGCGCGGGCGTTGTATGAGAATACGGGCTATAAAGAAGACGGGATCAGGCAGCGGTTTTATGACGATCCGCAGGAGGATGCGATCCTGATGAGCCGGGAAGTCAGCGAGGCATAAGGATCAGGCTTGCAGGTGGAAAATGCCGGCGGGCGAGGCATGTAAAGCCGTGGAAAATATCACACAGCGGTGGCAGCAGTTCCCACTGGGAATCTGCGTGCCGATCCGATATACTGTAGGCGTGACAACAAAGAAAAACTGTTTACACAGGAGGAGATTGTATGCGCCAGTATGAAATGAAAAAAACAAAAGAGATCAATAAGATCATCTGCAACCAGTGCGGAAAAGAGATACCGGTGACCGACGGTATTCCCAGAGAAGGCGTGTTCAGCGCTGACTGTGAATGGGGATATTTTTCGGAGAAGGACGGGGAAAAGCACAGTTTTGATCTGTGCGAGGCGTGCTATGACAAGCTGGTGAGCTCTTTCCGTTTTCCGGTAGAGATAGAAGAATAAGACAGAGGGATTATATGTTAGATGTTTGTTTGCTCGGGTGCGGCGGCATGATGCCGCTCCCATATCGTTATCTGACGGCGCTGATGACCCGGTTTAACGGGAGCAGCCTGCTCATTGACTGCGGAGAAGGGACGCAGATTGCGGTGAAAGAAAAAGGCTGGAGCTTTAAGCCCATCGACGTGATCTGCTTCACTCATTATCACGGCGACCATATCAGCGGCCTGCCGGGACTGCTCCTTACGATGGGGAATGCAGACCGGACGGAACCCCTGACTCTGATCGGGCCAAAAGGGCTTGAGCGCGTCGTGAGCTGTCTGCGCGTGATCGCGCCGGAGCTTCCGTTTCCTGTTATCTATAAGGAAATTCAGGGAGCGGAGCAGACGTTTGAGATGAATGGCTACCGCATCAAAGCGTTTCGTGTCAACCATAACGTGCTCTGCTATGGCTATACGATGGAGATTGACCGGGCGGGAAAATTTGATGCACAGAAGGCGAAAGCACAGGATATTCCTCTGAAATACTGGAGCCGTCTCCAGAATGGGGAGACGATCGACAATGAGGATGGACATTTTACACCGGATATGGTGCTGGGACCGCCGCGTAAAGGGATCAAACTGACTTATACGACAGATACCCGACCGACGGAGTCTATCCGGCGGAATGCGGAAAAGTCGGATCTCTTCATCTGCGAGGGGATGTATGGCGAGAAAGAGAAGGCTGCGAAGGCGGCAGAGTATAAACACATGACGTTCTACGAGGCGGCAGGGATCGCCCGGGAAGCCGAAGTGAAGGAAATGTGGCTCACTCATTACAGCCCGTCGCTGACAAGGCCGGAGCCGTACATGGACGAGGTGCGGAAAATCTTTCCGGAGGCGAAAGCCGGAAAAGACGGAATGTCGGCGGAACTGATGTTTGAAGATTAGAGAAATATATTGAGAGGCGTGACATGAAAGAAATCAGAGATCTGAATATCCTTGCGATCGAGAGCTCCTGCGATGAGACGGCAGCGGCGGTGGTGCATAACGGAAGAGAGGTGCTGTCCAATATCATCTCATCCCAGATCGACCTGCACAAGCTGTATGGCGGAGTGGTTCCCGAGATCGCATCCCGGAAGCATATCGAGAAGATCAATCAGGTCATCGAGGAAGCATTGAAAGAAGCGGATGTGACGCTGGATGATATCGATGTAGTCGGAGTGACTTACGGCCCGGGACTGGTAGGCGCGCTCCTGGTCGGCGTCGCCGAGGCAAAAGCCATTGCGTTTGCAAGACACCTTCCTCTTGTGGGAGTGCATCATATAGAGGGGCACATTTCTGCGAATTATATCGAACACCCGGATCTGGAACCGCCGTTTCTCTGCCTTGTGGCATCCGGTGGGCATACCCATCTGGTGCGTGTGCAGGAATATGGGAAATACGAGATTCTCGGGCGAACAAGAGACGATGCGGCGGGCGAGGCTTACGACAAAGTGGCGCGCGCGATCGGTCTGGGATATCCCGGAGGACCGAAGATTGACCGGATCGCAAAAGAGGGAAATCCCGATGCGGTGAAATTCCCGAAAGCACATATCGAAGGGGCTGAGTATGATTTCAGTTTCAGTGGTCTGAAATCTGCTGTGCTCAACTATATCAACGGGTGCAGGATGAAGGGAGAGAGCTTTGATCCCGCGGACATTGCTGCGTCGTTCCAGAAGGCTGTGGTGGAAGTGCTGGTGGAAAATTCCATGAAAGCTGTGGAAGATTTCGGCATGTACAAATTTGCGATCGCGGGCGGCGTTGCGTCCAACACAGCCCTGCGTGCGGCTATGAAAAAAGCGTGCGAAGAAAAGGGCGTGAAATTTTATTACCCGTCTCCGGTTTACTGTACGGACAATGCGGCAATGATCGGGGCGGCGGCGTTTTATGAATACCTTGCGGGAACGCGGCACGGCTGGGATCTGAATGCAGTGCCGAACCTGAAACTTGGCGAGAGATAATAAGAGCGGAGCGTCTGGAATGGAGAAAAAATACTGTACCGCTGTCGTGCTCGCGGCAGGCAGCGGAAAGCGGATGGGTACAAAAGTACATAAACAATATCTGCTCATGGGCGGAAAACCTGTGATTTATTATTCCCTGCGCGCATTTCAGGATTCGGAAGTGATTGATGAGATCATTCTTGTATGCGGCAGTGGTGAAGAATCTTACTGCCGTGAGGAGATCGTGCAGCGGTATGGAATCTCTAAAGTCAGTAAGATCATCCCCGGAGGCGCCGAGCGCTACCATTCTGTATGGAACGGACTAAAAGAGGCGGAAAACGGGTATGTCTATATTCATGACGGGGCGCGTCCTTTTGTTGATGAAGCGATGATACAGCGGGCTTATGAGTGCGTGTCCGAATATCATGCCTGTGTGGCCGGGATGCCGTCCAAAGATACGGTCAAACTTTCGGACGCTGACAATGTAGTGGCTGAGACGCCGGACCGCAGTCGTGTGTGGATCGTACAGACACCCCAGGTCTTTGAGTCGGAGCTTATAAAGAAGGCGTACTCCATGCTTATGGAGCAGGAGAAGGCAGGCGTGACCGATGACGCGATGGTGGCAGAACAGATGCTGGGTACTCCGATACGCCTGTTTTGCGGCTCTTATGAGAACATCAAGATCACGACTCCGGAAGATCTTGAGATCGCAGAGGTGTTTTTGAAAAGAAGGTCTTGACACGCTTTTTATAAGTGTGATAGAATAGTCAACGTCGCACAGGGCAATGTGAAAAATTGCCATATATCTGGAGAGGTATCGAAGTGGTCATAACGAGGCGGTCTTGAAAACCGTTTGTCCGAAAGGGCGCGTGGGTTCGAATCCCACCCTCTCCGCTTTAAGGGAAGCTTGAAAGAGCTTCTCTTTTTTGTGACTGCGACGAGCCAAAGCACGGGCTTACCCGGGACTTAGGTGGCCGTTATATAGCTGTTGGAAAGCGTCGAAAATAAAACCGCAAATAAAATTTAAAAAGTACTGGACAAGATTGGGAATATCGTGTATATTAAATAGCGGACATTTTGGAGAAGTACCCAAGCTGGCCGAAGGGGCTCCCCTGG
>DXEY01000151.1 GCA_019114745.1 Candidatus Mediterraneibacter colneyensis
GTTTTGTTAGCACTCATTTCTTACGAGTGCTAAACCTCATGAATATAAAATAGCACTATGATTTCGTTTTGTCAACATAGTTTACAAGGTTTTTATAAAATTAGTAACAGTTCAGCACGCGCCATTCGTAAAACCGCAAATCACCGGAAGTGCCAAAAGGCACATTCCGGGATTGTAAGCGGTCGCCAAGGTCTCGGGCAAGCCCGGACTTTGGCTCGTCGCCATCGCAAAAAAGACAAAGCGCACGTTATCACGCACGCTTTGTCATCTTCCTTCCCTCATATACATTATAAAATCCATTTTCTATCTTGAATTTTAAAAGATTTTTATCCTCCTGGCGGTAACGCTCTTTCACAACGCCGGTACAGTAGAGCAGCTCCGTCCTCGTAGATATATAACATCTGTACTTTGCATCCAGGGATACCGATTCCAGCTTATCTTCCTTCAGCTCCAGATAGATAAAATCTTCTTCGGGATCATATTTCTGCACCCGGCACTGCCGGTTTGCATCGTCAAAAATGCCGTCCGCAGAAATGATCTTCTCCATCCTCAGATCAACAGGATTGCCCTCGTACATCCTTCCATACCTCCTGACTACATCCGCTCTTTTTTGATCTTATCCAGCTCAGTAAATACATAATCGTTCAGGACTTTGATATATGTTCCCTTCATGCCGGAAGAACGGGATTCAATGACCCCCGCACTTTCAAATTTCCGAAGCGCGTTTACGATCACTGAGCGGGTGATGCCGACGCGGTCTGCCACCTTGCTCGCCACAAGGATCCCTTCCGTGCCGCCGAGCTCGTCAAAGATATGGATGATCGCCTCAAGTTCTGAGAAAGACAGGGTGCTGATCGCGGACTGCACGATATGCTCTTTTCTCGTCTCCTCCGCGCTCTCCTCATTCACTGACCGGAGCATCTCAAGCCCTACCACGGCTGTTCCGTACTCGCTGAGAATAATGTCGTCGATCGAATACATGGAATCCTGCTTATAGATAAACAGCGTCCCCAGGCGCTCTCCCGCGATGTCGATCGGAGTAATGATCGCTTCACAGCCCTGGACAGCCTCAGGCGAAAACCCAAGCGTCTCAAGGTTTACATTTTCCTTTGTAGAAAGAATACTGAGAAGGCGCTCATTGAGCATCGGATCGATATGGGAGCCTACAGCTTCAGTGATCAGTTCGTGGATCTCCCGGACATCCGGGCATTTGCTCACCCCCAGGATCTTTCCTTTCCGGCTGACTACAAGGACATTGGAATCCAGGATTTCTGTAAGGACGGCACAGATATCATTAAATACCACCTTACTCGAATTATTGTTATGCAATAATTTGTTGATTTTTCTCGTTTTGTCTAGTAATTGTACACTCATTATATCCTCCGCATATCTTTTGCACGCCGCAATTGTATACACAAATTGCCTCAAATTAATAGATAGAAATATGTTATCATACAATTTTCAGAATAGCAATACAATTTGTCTAATCTTTACTCTTTCTTTTTATCCAGGGCTGTCACATACCCGCACTTTTCATCTGCGCAGACAAGCTTATTGCCTTTCTCCAGCATGTATCCTCCGCATTCCGGACATTTTTCAGTCGACGGCTTCTGCCATGACATAAACTCGCACTCCGGATTATTTTCACACCCGTAATACTTTCTGCCTTTCTTTGTTTTTCTGATCACGATATCCTTGCCGCAGACCGGGCACGGAACGCCGATTTTTTCCAGATATGGCTTCGTATTGCGGCACTCCGGGAAGCCAGGACATGCAAGGAATTTTCCATGGGGCCCGTATTTGACAACCATGTTTCTGCCGCACGCTTCGCAGATAACATCTGTAACCTCATCCTCGATCTTTACGCTCTCTAATTCTTTCTCTGCTTTCCTGACCGCCTCGTCAAGATCCGGATAGAAATTGCGGATAATCTCCTTCCACTCCACTTTTCCTTCCTCGACCATGTCAAGGAGCCCTTCCATATTGGCAGTAAAGTTTACATCCACAATACTCGGGAAGGACTGTTTCATCATATGGTTGACAACCTCCCCGATCTCCGTCAGGTACAGGTTCTTCGCCTCTTTTGTCACATATCGGCGTCCGAGGATAATGGAAATTGTAGGCGCGTAGGTACTCGGGCGCCCGATTCCGAGCTCTTCAAGCGCCTTTACAAGGCTTGCCTCTGTATAATGCGCCGGCGGCTGTGTAAAATGCTGCTTCGGTTCCAGTTCTTCCTTTGTCAGAACAGAATCCATGCTCAGTCCTCCCACGAGCACATTACTCTCTTCTTTTTCTTCATCCGCCTCAACATAGACGGAACGGAAGCCGTCGAACAACAGCTTGGATGCGGAAACCGTAAAGCAGTATTCGCCTGCCCCGATCTTTACCGAAGTCGCTTCATATCTCGCCGGGGTCATCCTGCTTGCGGCAAATCGTTTCCAGATGAGCTGATACAGCCTGAACTGGTCTCTTGTCAGAGAATCTTTGATCGACGCCGGAGTCCGGGTGATATCAGTCGGACGGATCGCCTCATGTGCATCCTGTATCTTCTTACCGCTGTCTGGCGCAGCCTTTCTGGCGGCGGCGTATTCTTTGCCGTAAGCAGAAGAAATGTATTCTCTTGCCGCTGCGTCCGCCTCATCTGCGATCCTCGTAGAATCCGTACGCAGATAGGTGATCACACCGACCGTGCCGTTTCCTTTAATATCGATTCCCTCGTAAAGCTGCTGGGCGATCCGCATAGTTTTCTGCGTACCGAAATTCAGCGCTTTCGCAGCCTCCTGCTGCAGGGTACTGGTCGTAAATGGCAGCGGAGCTTTCCGGATCCGCTCTGTCGTTTTAATATCTGTGATCTGAAACTGAGCGTCCTGGATCTTTCCGACGATGCCGTTCAGCTCTTCTTCTGAATGGATCGTAATCTTTTTCTTATCTGTCCCGTAGAACTTCGCTACAAGGGGACGCTTCTCTCCTTTGATCTTCAGGACAGCGTCCAGCGTCCAGTATTCTTCCGGAATGAACGCGTTGATCTCTTCCTCCCGGTCAGCCACCAGCCTCAGTGCAACCGACTGGACACGCCCGGCGCTCAGGCCCCGTTTCACCTTTGCCCAGAGAAGCGGGCTGATCAGGTATCCGACCATACGGTCAAGCACACGCCTTGCCTGCTGCGCGTCCACCAGGTTCATATCAATATCCCGCGGCGCCTTCAGCGAAGCTTTCACCGCATTTTTTGTGATCTCATTAAATGTAATACGCCGCATCTTTTTCTCATCCAGCTTCAGCGCTGCAGCGAGATGCCAGGAAATCGCTTCTCCTTCGCGGTCAGGGTCGGTCGCGAGATATACTTTATCGGATTTTTTCGCTTCTTTTCTGAGGCTTGCCAGTATATCCCCTTTCCCTCGTATCGTGATATATTTCGGCTCGTAGTCATGTTCGATATCTATCCCCAGCGAGCTTTTCGGAAGATCTCTCACATGCCCCTGGGACGCCGCCACGGTATAGCTGCTCCCCAAAAACTTTTTGATCGTCTTCACTTTCGCTGGTGACTCTACGATAACAAGATAATGCGCCATAACAACAATTCCTCCATATGTCCCGGTTTATGTCTTCAATGATCTGATTCCCGCGTCAACGGGATATCACATAATAATTCTTTGATATTTCCCGAATGTATCCCTGCAGTTCCAGGGATACGAGCAGTTCCATGACCTCCCGGACACAAAGCTTCGTCTCCCGGACGATCTGATCTGCATTTTTCGGATTCAAACCGAGACAACTATACACCAATTTTTCTGCACTTTCAAGCATTTTTTGATTTTTGACTTTCTTTTCCCCATCCCGGGCAAAACCCTCTGACTTTATTCCCCACTCCTCAAGAAGTTCTTCCGGGGACAGCAGCAGTCCCGCCCCCTGCCGGATCAGTCGGTTGCACCCGTCGCTCAAGCTGCTGTTCACCGGTCCCGGAAGGGCATATACATCCCGTCCCTGTTCCAGCGCCATATCCACCGTGATCAGAGAACCGCTTTTTCTCCCCGCCTCCATCACAAGCACCACATCAGACAGACCGCTGATGATCCTGTTTCTCGCCGGAAAATGGTGCCGGAGGGGTGCCGTCCCGGGAGGCTGCTCTGACAGGATTCCGCCTCCCTGTTCCAGAATATCGACATACAGTCCGATGTGTTCTCTCGGATAGCAGACGTCTGCCCCGCTTCCCAGCACTGCGTAAGTCCTGCCGCCTGCCATCAGAGCGCCTCTGTGACCCATACCATCGATCCCCCTCGCCATCCCGCTGATGATCTCCACTCCGCATCCGGCGAGCGCCTTCGCAAAATCGACCGCATACTTTTCCCCGTATGGCGTGCACCGTCTCGCCCCTATGACCGCCACCTTCTTCGCACGTGCATCCGGCAGATTTCCCTTCACATACAGGGCATACGGATAATCCGGGATCTCCTTCAGCCGCGCCGGATAATCCGGAGAAAAATACGGGATGAAACGGATCCCTTTCTCACACATTGCCTGATAGTCCGATGAAACACTTCCGGATCTCTTTGCCTGGATTATCTTATTTCGCTCCTGCTCATTCAGGAACTCAAATTTCTGCAATTGCGTTTCTTCTATATAATAGATTGCCTCTGCTGTTTTCATACATTCCTTCAGAAATATTTTTTTCTGGACAGAAATCCCCTGTATGCATGCCAGCCAGTATTCGTATTCCATTTTTCTACCTCCTCCAGTACTTCTCATCGACCATCCGGTAACTGAGCGCCTCTTTTAAATGATCCGTCCCTATGTTTTCTTCGCCCTCCAGATCTGCGATCGTCCGCGCCGTCTTTATGATCCTGTGATATCCCCGCGCAGTCAGTCCCATGACAGAATACGCCTGTTCCATCAGCCGCTCTCCCTGACCGTCCAGCCTGCACCAGCGCTTCAGGTCTTTCGCCCGCAGCATGGCATTGTTCTGAATATCAGTCCCCCGGTATCTGTCCGCCTGGATCTTCCGCACCTTTGTGATCCGCTTTCTGATCTCTGCGGAGCACTCCTCCGGGGTGCCGGATCCGGTCAGGCTCCGGTAGTCCACCCGGGGCGCCTCAGCACACAGATCGATCCGGTCAAGAAATGGACGGCTGATCTTTCCGAGATACATCCGGATCTGAAGAGGCGTACATGTACACTTCTCCAGATCCGGGTAACATCCGCAGGGGCAGGGATTCATGGCTGCCACCAGCATGAAATTTGCCGGAAATCTGTAATTTCCATACGTCCTGGAAATCTGCACGCACCTCTCTTCCAGCGGCTGGCGCAGCACTTCCAGCACATTTTTCCTAAATTCGGGAAGCTCATCAAGAAAGAGCACACCGCCGTGCGCCAGACTGATCTCCCCGGGCCGGGGTACGGCTCCGCCTCCGGTCAGGGCAGCGCGCGTTGCCGTATGGTGCACCTCGCGGAAAGGCCGTTTTCTGATCAGAGGGCGTTCCTCATTGACCAGTCCCAGCACACTGTATATTTTCGTGATCTCCATGCTTTCTTTCTCATCCAGAGGAGGCAGGATCCCGGCAATGCACCGGGCTGCCATGGACTTTCCGCTCCCGGGCGGCCCGATCATCAGCATATTATGGCCTCCCGCAACAGCGATCTCCGCAGCGCGCCTGACATGTTCCTGACCGCGCAGTTCCGAAAAATCAGGGAGGTCCGCTTCTTCTGCCCCGCTATTTTCTCCCGGGAGATCTTCGGGGTTTTTCTGCTCCCCGGAGCCTTTCTGTCCCTGCCGCCTGCCCTCCGTTTTCCCGGTGCAGGCTCTGCCCTGCAGGGCTTCTGCCGCTTCCCGCAGCGTCTTCACGCCGATCACTGTCATCTCTTTTACAAGGGCGCCTTCCGACACATTCTCCCCCGGAATGATACAGCGGGTGATTCCCTGCTTTGCCGCTTCCATCACAATAGGAAGGATCCCGGGAACCTTTTTCACATGTCCGCTCAGGCTGAGTTCGCCGACCACGAGACATTCTTTCATGCTCCCGGGCGGAATCTGCCCCAGCGAGACCAGGATCGCCACGGCGATCGGAAGATCAAAAGATGCCCCTCTCTTTCTGAGCGCCGCAGGCGACAGATTAATGACTGTACGTTTCGCCGGATATTCATATCCCGAATTTTTAATCGCTGTCCTCACCCGTTCTCCCGCCTCCCTGACCTCGGAGGAGAGATATCCCACCATATGAAAAACAGGCAGTCCATTGGACACGTCCGCCTCCACATGGATCAGTTCCGCCTGCAGCCCCTCGATCACTGCAGATAAAATTGTACTAAAACTCATTCCGCTCCTTTCTACTGAGAGTTCCGTATAGCAAAAACACCACGATTGAAAAGCTGAAATTCCGGCCGATCCGGCCAGATTCCCCGCACACGGGGACAGATTACCGAAAAATGAATCTTTCGGGAATGTATGTCCATAATAGCGCATTTAAATATTTACTGTCAATATATTTTTGAATCCGTACGTCAGCCTCTATGTCCCTCTGTCCTTCTTTCCGGTGGAAAAGCACAATTATCGCCATTTTTTCATAAACTATATCAAATGCGCTAAGAGGTGCCGTCGTGAAATCATTTCCCAACCCTCTCACTCCATCGGAAGAAAAATACTACATCCAGAAATACACGGAGGGAGACCTCGAGGCCAAACACATCCTGATCGAGCGCAATCTGAGGCTTGTCGCTCATGTTATAAAGAAATACCAGAATCTCGAAGAAGACCCTGAGGATCTGATCTCCATCGGGACAATCGGACTGATCAAGGCGGTTGTGACTTTCAATCCCGATAAAGGAAACCGCCTGGCGGCTTATGCATCCCGGTGCGTGGAAAACGAAATTTTAATGCATCTGCGTTCCAGGAAGAAAGCGGCAAAAGAAATCTCCCTGTACGAACCGATCGGAACAGACCGGGAAGGGAACGAGATCAGGCTCTATGATATTATAGAGACCGAGGAGGATGACGTCCCGGATAAGATCTATCTCAAAGAGAATATACAGAAACTCTACGAAAAAGTCGAAAACGAGCTTTCTTCAAGAGAAAAGCTCGTTTTAAAAATGAGATATGGACTGTATAACGGAGAAGAATATACACAGCGGGAAATCGCCAGGCAGCTCGGCATTTCCCGCTCTTACGTCTCCCGGATCGAAAAGAGCGCCATCGAAAAACTGAGGGAGCATTTCGATGAAGAATGAAACTGGGATTTATCGGACTGAGAGAGTGTCCGGCGGGAGGTATGTATTACCTCCCGGCTGCTTTATCCCACCCCTGAAATTAAATATCAAAACAGGCTGCCCGGCATAGACCGGACAGCCTGTTACTGCTTTATATAATTGATGTTTTTGATACGTCAGTATCTTACTCCTGCGGACCTGCTGCAACAAGTGCTTTTCCAAGCTCGTTGCTCTCATATTTCTTAAAGTTCTTGATGAATCTTGCTGCAAGATCTTTTGCCTTTGTCTCCCATTCAGAAGCATCCGCATATGTGTCGCGGGGATCAAGGATCGCCGGATCAACTCCCGGAAGCTCTGTCGGAACCTCAAAGTTGAAGTACGGAATTGTCTTAGTCGGTGCGTTCAGGATTGCTCCGCTTAAGATCGCATCAATGATACCACGTGTATCTTTGATGGAGATACGTTTTCCGGTTCCGTTCCATCCTGTATTTACGAGGTAAGCTTTCGCTCCGCTCTCTTTCATTCTCTTCACGAGCTCCTCAGCATATTTTGTCGGATGAAGCTCAAGGAATGCCTGTCCGAAGCATGCGGAGAATGTCGGTGTCGGCTCTGTGATGCCGCGCTCTGTACCGGCAAGTTTTGCTGTAAATCCTGACAGGAAGTAGTATTCTGTCTGCTCCGGTGTCAGTACGGATACCGGCGGAAGTACTCCGAATGCATCTGCTGACAGGAAGATCACGTCTTTCGCTGCCGGAGCTGCGGATACCGGGCGAACGATCTTCTCAATGTGGTCGATCGGGTAGGATACACGTGTATTCTCTGTCACGCTCTTATCTGTAAAGTCGATCTTTCCATCCGCATCAAGCGTTACGTTCTCAAGAAGAGCGTTTCTCTTGATCGCATTATAGATATCCGGCTCAGACTCTTTATCCAAGTCGATAACTTTCGCATAGCATCCACCCTCGAAGTTGAAGATACCGTTGTCATCCCAGCCGTGCTCGTCATCACCAATGAGGAGTCTCTTAGGATCTGTGGAAAGAGTTG
>DXEY01000152.1 GCA_019114745.1 Candidatus Mediterraneibacter colneyensis
TGATCGGAGCAGGAAACAACCCGATGGTTGGTATGACAGTTGCAGTTGCAGTTTCTATCGAGGAAGCAGCAAAAGAAGGAAAATTCTAAGACGAAATTTACGAAAAACATACCTGCCGGGTTATGAAATCCCGGCAGGTTTTTTGCAATGGCGACGAACCAAAGTCCGGGCCTGCCCGAGACCCTGGCGACCGTTTACAATCCCGGAACGTGCCTTTTGGCACTTCCGGTGATTCTGCAGAAGGAGAATAAAACATGAAAGTATTAATGATCAATGGAAGCCCTCATGCAAAAGGAAACACTTATACGGCTCTTCATGAGATGGAGAAGATATTTGCTGAGGAAGGGATCGGGACAGAGATCGTCCATGTGGGAAATAAGGATATCAGAGGATGCATTGCCTGTCAGTCCTGCCATGAAAAAGGTAAATGTGTGTTTGAAGACCTTGTCAATGAGACGGCGTCGAAGTTCGAGGAGTGTGACGGGCTCGTGGTGGCAAGCCCGGTCTATTATGCGTCGGCAAACGGGACGCTGATCTCGTTTCTCGACCGTCTGTTCTACAGCACCCGTTTCGACAAAACGATGAAAGTAGGCGCCAGCGTGGCGGCGGCAAGGAGGGGCGGACTTTCTGCCACCTATGACGAACTGAACAAGTATTTTGGGATCACCGGTATGCCGATCGCATCCGGACAGTACTGGAACAGCATCCACGGAAGAGAGCAGGGGGAAGCACAGCAGGATGCGGAAGGGCTTCAGACCATGCGGACGCTGGCGCGGAATATGGCGTTCCTTATGAAGAGCATCGCGCTCGGGAAGGAACAGTACGGACTGCCGGAGAAAGAAGAACCCTGCCGGACAAACTTTATCCGTTAAGATTGTGTTAATCCTCTTTACAGGAAAGAAACAAAGTGATATCATGATGATATCAAATAGATGCTTTCACATGAGGAGGATTGACTTATGCAGGAAAAAGTATTATTACACAGAAAGAATGGAATGATCGTTCTGATCCTGACGACGCTTCTGTATCTCGCGGCTGTTGCCGGGTGTGTATTCGGGGGCATGATGGTATCGGACGGCTCCGGCCCGGCTCTGCTCATCGTGAGTATTATCTGGCTCTGTGTCGGTTGGATCCCGTACTGCGGACTTCGGATCTTAAAGCCCCAGGAGGCACTTGTGCTGACTCTGTTCGGAAACTATACGGGTACGCTGAAAAACGAAGGATTCTATTTCGTGAATCCGTTTTCATCGAGCGTCAACCCGGCAGCCTCCACCCATCTGCACCAGAGCGGGGATGTAGACAACAGCAGTAATACGAAATCTGCTTTTTCTATGGCGTTGAACATGGGAAAGACTGAAACTGAGCTCTCGGGCAATAAGAAAATATCCCTGAAGATCATGACGCTCAACAATAACAGACAGAAGATCAACGACTGTCTGGGCAATCCGGTGGAGATCGGAATTGCGGTTATGTGGCGCGTAGTAGATACGGCGAAAGCGGTATTTAATGTAGATAATTACAAAGAATATCTTTCTCTGCAGTGCGATACGGCACTTCGCAATATCGTGCGTATCTATCCTTACGACGTGGCGCCAAACGTAGATACCACAGGAGACGGTATCGCAGATGAGGGCAGCCTGAGGGGTTCCAGCGAGATCGTGGCGGCGCGCATCAGGGACGAGATCCAGAAGAGAGTGGAGGAAGCAGGGCTTGAAGTGCTCGAAGCCAGGATCACGTATCTCGCGTATGCTCCCGAGATCGCGGCTGTGATGCTTCAGAGACAGCAGGCATCAGCGGTAGTGGATGCACGAAAGATGATCGTGGACGGAGCTGTGGGTATGGTCGAGATGGCACTGGAACGTCTCAGTGAACAGGGAGTAGTGGAACTGGATGAAGAGCGCAAGGCTGCCATGGTTTCCAATCTGCTTGTCGTGCTCTGCGGCAACCGTGACGCCCAGCCGGTGGTGAACTCCGGAAGCCTTTACTAGGCAGCGTGTCCCGATATGGCAGATCAGAAAAAGAAGCAGATTCCGCTGCGTCTCTCCGCGAAATTGTACGATGCCATAGCAGCCTGGGCAGAAGATGATTTCCGTTCGGTCAACGGGCAGATCGAATACCTGCTGACTGAATGTGTGCACCAGAGAAAGAAAAATGGAAAATATGTATCGGAACACCTGGATGAACCGCCGGAACTGGATATTGAGTAAGAGGCCATGAGGAGCTGCCGCACGAAGTATTTCGTGCCGGCAGCTCCTCTTTGCGCGAGGTGAGCGAGCCGAAGTCCGGCTTACTCAAGGACGAAAAAGCAGGAATTTATGGCCTGGACAAGATATACCTGTACCCTTTGTGGTATACTGTCCGGGGGATGTCTGCCCCGGAAGAAAAGAAGGGGCAGAGAAGATCTCAACAGGGAGGAGTGTATGGCAATGGTAAAGATCGGGATCGTGGATGATGAAATGCCGGTCCGGGACAGGATAGAACGCTGTATCACAGGCGCACTCAGAGAGGAAGATCAGGAGGTACAGATCCGCAAGTTCGCAGACGGAGAAGACTTCCTTGAGGCAGTCCATTCAGGGGAATCTTTCGATCTCCTGCTGGCGGATATCCAGATGGACGGCATGGACGGAATGGAACTGGGGAGAACAGTGCGCAGGCTGCAGCCCGGGATATACATTATCTTTATAACTTCCTATGAAGAGTATGCCGCCGAGAGCTATCGGATCGAGGCATATCAGTATATCCTGAAACAGGATCTTGACAGCCGCCTGCCCGCTGTGATCCGGGAGCTTATTGCGAGGATCGGAAGCCGGGATGAGAAGTTCCGGGTGGTTGTCAGCGGGATGGAACGGGTGAAGATTTTTTACAGGGATATCATTTATCTGTATAAATCCAAAGGGGCAAAGTATGTCAACTATGTGACAAGACAGGGGATCTACCGGGAGAGGATCTCACTGGACGCCGCTTTAAAAGAGCTGGCAAGCGACAGATTCCTGCCTGTGGAACGCGGATATGTGGTGAATATGGATCATATTCTGAAGATCAGGAAGGACACGGTCTTCCTGGAAAAGGGGTATGAAGTACAGATCAGCCGGAGCAGGCTTTCCTGGGTGAAAGAGCAGATCAGCCGGCGATGGGAGGCGTGAGTATGGCAGAGACAGAACATGCGGTATGGATCTGGATCCTGCTGAATTTAGCGGAGGCAGCCCTCTGTTTTTATCTGATCCGTGGGATACTGCCGGAGGCGAAACAGAGGGGAAAGGCAGGGAGGGCAGCCGCTGTCCTCATCGTGATCGTGACGGCGGTCCTGATCGGGGGCAGGTATAAGATCGGCTCCATGTTCAGCAGTATGGCATATTTATACGGCGTCCTGATCCTGACCGCCGGCACATGGCTCATATACCGGGGCGAGTATATCCTGACTGCGGGGATCGTACTGACTTACAGCGCAAATGTGATGCTCCTTGTATACCTTGCGGTGTTTTTTGTGTCGGTATTCCAGACGAATGCAGCCGATTCCGGAATGTATTATTTCTTCGGGGGAAATGTGAACAGTCTGTTCGTGTTGATCCGCTTTGTCGTTCTTTTCGCCGTTTTTCTCGTTGTGTGGAGGATCAGGCGCTCCAATCTGCGCAGGCAGATCCGGGAATACCGGATAATCCTGCTCATCACAGGGGCGGTGCTTTCCGGTTTCGTCCTGGAATACCAGAATCTTCTGGAATATGGATTCCGATACTCTGCGTCAGATATTCCTGCAGTGAAATCTGTACTGCGGGACAGTATGCTGAGCCTGGTCACCTCGGTCGCCCTGACAGCCGTGCTCGGGGCGCTGTATCTGAAAAACCGCAGGATCCGGGACGAGAATGATCTCCTTCTCATGAAAGAGGAGATGGAGCGGCAGAAATACGAAGAACTCCGCACAGCCATGGAACAGAACCGGGAGCTTGTCCACGACACGAAAAACCATTACCTTGTCCTGAGCGAATACGAGAGGAACCGGGAATACGGGAAGCTCCACAGCTATCTGGAAGACCTGAAGACAAGTTTTGTCAGAGTCACGCCAACCATCTATACAGGAAACCAGATCCTGGATCTGATCCTGTCCCAGAAGAGGATGACTGCAAAGAGAAAAGGGATCACGACCGAACTGCACGTCACGCCATTGTCCGGGCTGCCCTTTGAGGAGCGGGAGATCTGCTCCCTCTTTGGAAATCTTCTGGACAATGCGGCAGAGGCGTGCGAGAAGGCAGAGGGCAGGAAAGAGATCCGCGTCAGGATCGAGCAGCAAAAGCAGATGCTGTTTATCAGGATCAGCAATACCATCACCGGGGAACCGGAGCGGAAAGGGGAACGGTTTTCCACCTGGAAGAAAGACCGTTCCATGCACGGGTATGGGCTTAAGAGTGTAGAGCGGATCGTAAGTGCGCACGACGGGGTTATCTCCTATCAGACCGGAAATGGGACATTCACAGTCACGATGACGTTCTTCGAGATGGAGTGATCTGATGGCCCGGGTGTGGACGGTTCATGTCCACAGCATTGAATCCTTTTCCGGGAAACCGTATGATGGGGACAGAAAAAATGATCTGCGGAAAGGGGTGTGCAGGGATGAGAAAAAAGAGATACCGGATGCTGTCAGCGGTTCTGCTCCCGGCATGTATGATCACGATGGCAGGCTGCCAGGAGACGCCGGATCAGAGCGCGGTCGTGAGCAGGGAAGGCGGACTCAGTGAAGAGGTGATCGCGGAGCCGCTGGCGGAAGGAGAGACCCAGACCATCGAACTGCCGGATCAGTGGGAGCAGACAGAGACGTGGAGTAATGACCGATGGATCTTCCGGGCAGATGTGGATCTGGAATCCATTGAAACGGGAAACCTTCCGGTGGTGGAGATGGAACAGCATGCCATGACCCAGGAGGAGCTGGAGAAGCTGACCGATTATTTCGCGGGAGGAGAAGAACTGTATGTGCCGCTCCTGACGACAAAAGAAGCCTGCCAGGAGAAACTGGACAGGATGCGGAATATGGAAGGGATCTATGCGGTCTATACGATCGACACGGTGATGAACGATAAGCTGGAGTGGCTGGAGAAAGGGCTGGAGGCTGCTGTGGAGGCGGGAACACAGGAGCCTCAGGAGGCAGAGGTATCTTTTGGCCCCAGAGCGGACGATCCGGCGGAAGACGCCATGACAGACAGGAGAAAATATATCTCCGAGGAAGAGGATGCGCTGGAACTCTATTTTTCCGCGGATGTGGGAGCGGACAGGACGGGCAGCATCACAGCCAGGAAGTATGACCCGGAGACCGGGCGATCCAGCCAGTTTGAGTGGATGGCAGGCGACGAGATCGTTTACCAGAAAAATGACATTGATTATTACAGGGACTGGCACAAATTATATGCGGAAGTCTCTGAGACAGACCGGCAGTGGGAGGCGCTGCTCGATGAGTGCACCCGGATCATGACGGAGGAGAACATCGATCCGGAAGAAGGAAGGCAGCAGGTGGAAGCAGTGCTCAAAGACCTGGGGATCGAAGATAAAGTGTATGCAGGCGAAGAAGCAGTGCTCTGGTTCCCGCAGGGAACGTATCCGGAAGACATCGCCTCTACTTATCAGGACAGTCTGTGGCAGTCTGACCTGTCACAGGCGGAAGCCGGGTATGTCTATACCTTTTTAAATGAGATCAGCGGACAGCCTGTTGACCTGCAGTCAGGAGGACAGTTTTTTGGAATCTCAGACGAGGCGGAGAGTGAGTCGTACAACCCGCCGTTTCCCGTGGAATCCATTACAGTGGCGGTGACAGAAAGCGGCGTGAAGATGTTCTCCTGGGACGGGATGTGCAGTGAGACCGGGACGGAGGCGGAGAATGTAAAGATCCTGCCGTTTGATGAGATGAAGGAAAGGATCATCCAGCGGATATCCTACCTTTTTCCCGTAAGCCAGCCCGCGGATGACACGACGCTTTTCCAGTATGAACTGCTGGATCTCAGCTTTGGCTACAGCTATGTGACTGCGTATGAGAATCCGGATCACGCCTGGGCTGTACCGGCATGGTTCCTTGAGCTGGGAACGGGAGATAACAGTCCCGAACTGACCGGAACGGAAGAGGTGGAAAGTACGGCATGGTCATACATGACCTTTAACGCCATGGACGGCAGTGTCATTGAGAACTGACCGGAAAATGGAAACCTTGATCTGGATCCGGGGAGGTGTCGTGGATGAGAAAAAAGAAAAATCTGTCCTGTCTTGCGGCTGAATTAAAGGCATCTATTATGAGCCCGGGCTTTGCGGCAGGAGTCCTGCTGCTCTCAGCAGTGTTCCTCCTGACAGGCAGAGAGTACCGGGAGTATCTGGCAGGAGCAGGCGGGTCGCCGGAAGGCGCTGCGTGGCTTGCCGTATTTACCTACAGCATTTCAGCGGAGCAGGTCCTTCTCTTCCTGCCCCTCTTCGTGCCCCTTGGGGCGTCAGGGAATGTGCAGGAAGAACTGAAAAGCCGGTATTCTGTCTTTCTGGCAGGGAGGACAGGAAAACGGGGATATCTGGCAGGAAAGACAGCGGGCGCTGCGCTTTCGGGCGGACTCATGGCGGTGTCTGCCTTTGCACTTACGCTGCTTGTTTCTGTCATCTGGTGTGCGGATATCCCGGATGTGAGCGGCGGGACGGCTGCGCTTTCGGTATGGGGACTGATCCCTGATTTTATCTGCGGGTTTTTAAACGGGGCGCTGTGGTCTCTTGTGGGAAGCGTGGCGGCAGTGGTCACGAGGAACCGGTACCTGGCGTATGCAGTGCCGTTTATCCTGTACTATGTCCTGACGGTATTTCAGGAGAGATATTACGCAGATCTGTATTTCCTGAGCCCGAAACAGTGGGCGTTTCCTTCCTATTACGGAAGCGGTTTCTGTATTGTGCTCCTCCTGCTCCTTGGCGCGGCTGTATCTGTGCTCCTTGTAAAGACCGTGGAGAGGAGGCTGATGAGATGATAAGGCAGATCGTTTTCATTGCCGGAGAGAATTTTTCCGGATGGCACAAAAATGCAAGAGTCTGGCTGACCTTTGCGCTGGGGCTGGTGCTCTGTCTGATGCTTTCAGACCAGATGCTCGTCCGCGCGCAGACATACGAGGCCCCGATCCAGATCCTGGAGCCTTTTATCTGGACGTTTGGAGACCGGGAGTCTGTCCTTCTGTCCACGCTTCTTCTGTTTGTGCTTTTTGCAGACATGCCCTTTATCAGCCAGGCGGCGCCGTACCGCATCATACGGACGACGCGGGAGAGATGGCTGGCGGGGCAGGTGCTGTATGTGATCCTGGCAGTTATAGTATATAACCTGTTCCTTCTCGCTGCCGAGGCGCTGATCACGATGCCATGGGCGTATGTGGGAAATGTATGGAGCGAGACTTCGGCGTCGCTTGCATATGGCGCGGGGGAAAACGGGGCGGTTGCTGTATCGGCTAAGACAATGGAGAACTCAACGCCCTATGAGTGCGCGGCGCTGGTGTTCCTCCTGATGCTTTTGTACTCCCTTTTTATCGCCGTGTGGATGCTCTTTTTAAATCTGCTGGGAGGAAGCGCCGCGGGCGTGACAGGAGCGCTGCTTCTTAATCTGTACGGATATCTCCTGAACCCGGAACTGATCGGGCAGATATTCGGGATCCCGCAGGGGGCAGCCTACCGGGCGAACGTACTGTGCGGCTGGCTCTCCCCTTTGAGCCATGCTGCGTTTCCGATGCACAATTTCGGCTATGATTATCTGCCCGGGATCTGGGTCAGCGTAGTCCTGTTCCTCTGTCTGATCTCTCTGTTTCTCATGTTGTCGGGGATCAGGATGAAGCGGTATAATTTTACATTTGTACAGGTAGAAGAGTGAGCCGTCAGGGCAGCAGGCGGCAGGAGCAGGGGGTGAGACTTGTGAAAAGTGCAGTGAGGCTTGAAAAAGTATCGAAATCATTTAAAAAGGAAAAGGTATTAAAAAATATCTCCCACTCATTTGAACAGGGGAAGATCCACGGGATCATGGGATTCAACGGATCGGGAAAGACTGTCATGTTCAAATGTATCTGTGGTTTTCTGAAGCCGGACAAAGGAGCTGTCTACGTGCAGGACAGGCGGATTGGCAGGGATATCGACTTCCCGGAGTCCGTGGGCATGATCATCGAAAGCCCCGGATTCCTGCCGCATCTGAGCGGCTATGCCAATCTGAAACGTCTGGCGGATATCAGGAAGAAGATCGGGGAAGAAGAGATCCGGGAGGCGATGGCGCAGGTAGGGCTTGACCCGTTTTCAAAAAAGAAAACAGGGCAGTACTCTCTGGGGATGAGAGAACGGCTCGGGATCGCACAGGCGATCATGGAAGATCCCGCCCTTCTGGTGCTCGACGAGCCCTTCAACGGACTGGACAAACGGGGAGCAGAGGAAGTGTGCTGCCTGCTGGACGGACTCAGAAAGAGAGAGCGGACGATCCTGGTCGCCGCCCACAATATGCTGGAGATCGAGTATCTGTGCGATACCGTGTGCGAGATGGACGCAGGGGTGCTGACACAGGTAAAATGAAAAAGGAGAAAACACAGGCGGAAGTTTTTCAGGCTTCTGCCTTTTTTCATTGTCCGCCGCCACTCTCTGCGTTATAATAAAAAAAGAGTCTGAAATGAATCACACAGAAAAGGAGAGATGTACGATGAGAACGATCAAAGCAGAACCACTGACCTGTGAGGCGTACGCCCCATACGGAACTTTTTACAATATGACAGAGCCCCGGGGGTATTCCCTGAACGGGGAGATCCACCGGTTTTTCCCGGATCGGATGACAGAGAGCTATGTGTCCCGTGCGGCATTTTCACCAATCCTTGTCAGAAAACCTGACGTGATGAAGATCACACAGGCAGAGTACCATACGACTACGCCGGAGATGATCCTGCCGCTCAACGACGATATGATCATCCACGTGGCGCCGGCGTCTGCAGGGACTCCTGTTCCGGAGCTGACGAAAGCGTTTGTCGTGCCGAAAGGGACGCTGGTAAAGATTAATTCCGCGATCTGGCATCTTGCGCCGCTGCCCGTCCATGCGGACGAGCTCCAGGCAATGATCATCCTGCCGGAGTGTACTTATGCAAATGACTGTACGGTAGTCGACTATCCGGAGGAAGACCAGTTTGTGATCGAACTCTGATGCTGCCCATCGTTTTATCCATAGATAAAATGAATACTGTATTATATCTATCAGGCATTAGACAGAAAAAATGAACCGGGATATAATAATAAAGCAGAATAATGAAATCCCAGCGGGTTTTCAGGATCCGCTGCAGTAGAGAAAGAAGGATGGGTACTATGATTTACAGAGATTTTCAGGACTTGAAACTTTCCGGGCTTGGAATGGGCGCTATGCGTCTGCCGGTAGTCGACGGCGATGATTCTAAAATTGATACCGGCGCTGTGCAGGAGATGGTAGATTACGCCATGGAGCATGGGATCAATTACTATGATACGGCATGGGGATACCACGGCGGGCAGTCAGAGCTCGTGATGGGCAATGCCCTGAAGAAATATCCCAGGGAGAGTTTTTACCTGGCGACAAAATTCCCGGGATATGATCTTTCCAATATGGACAAAGTGGAAGAAATCTTTGAGAAACAGCTGGAGAAATGCCAGGTGGAGTATTTTGATTTCTATCTGTTCCACAATGTCTGTGAAATGAATATCAACGATTACCTGGACGAGAAACACGGGATCTACGATTACCTGATCAGACAGAAGAAAAACGGGCGTATCCGCCATCTCGGATTCTCCGCCCACGGAAGCTATGACGTGATCCGGAGATTTCTTGATGCATATGGGAAAGACATGGAGTTCTGCCAGCTTCAGATCAATTATCTGGACTGGAGTTTCCAGGACGCGAAGGCGAAAGTAGAGCTCTTAAAAGAGTACCATATCCCGGTGTGGGTAATGGAGCCGCTCAGAGGCGGAAAACTGGCGTCTCTTGCCGATGAGTATGAGCAGAAACTCAAAGCGCTCCGCCCGGATGAAGAGATCCCGGCATGGGCGTTCCGGTTCCTCCAGTCGCTGCCGGAGGTAAAAGTCGTATTATCGGGAATGTCCAATATGGAGCAGCTTCAGGCGAACATCGCTACATATGGGGAGGAGAGACCTCTCAGTGACAGCGAGATGGATACCCTTCTTAAGATCGCGGACAGTATGCTTGAAAAGAAGACTCTGCCGTGCACGGCATGCCATTACTGCGTCAGCCACTGCCCTCAGGGACTGGATATTCCGGTACTGTTAAACCTGTACAATGAGCACTGCTTTACAGAGGGCGGGTTTATAGCGCCGATGGCGCTTTCTTCCTACGCTGACGACAAAAAGCCGGGGGCATGTATCGGGTGCAGGAGCTGCGAGGCAGTCTGTCCGCAGCAGATCAAGATCTCAGAGGCAATGGCTGATTTTGCGGAGAAACTGGGATAGTAACAAACAAGAGGAGAAACAGACTTGAAGACAGAACGTGTTGAGAACATGGCAGGCGGAAAAGGGCATGTGATCATAAAGCATATTCTGGGAGAGAAAGAGCTGAACGGGAAATGCGGGCTGTACGCTGAAGTGACGATCGAGCCCGGATGCACCCTGGGCTACCATGAGCATCACGGGGAGAGCGAGACGTACTACATCCTCTCAGGAGAAGGGAATTATGATGACAACGGCAGGATCCGCCCCGTGAGGGCGGGGGACGTTACGTTTACCCCGGATGGGTGCGGACACGCACTTTCCAATTCAGGCAGTACAGATCTTGTCTTTATGGCGCTGATCATAAAAGACTGACGGAGGAGAGCAGCAGGTATGAGGACAATGGAATTTACGATAGAGGATACCGAAGCGCTGAAACCCGGTATGGAGGTCAACGTGACAGAGGGCGTGCTCCCGTCATCCTACTATTACATGATCGAACATGCTCTCGGCATGAGCGCGAATTTCAAACAGGCAGAACGTCTGAAAACAAGGCGGGGCGTCGTAAAAGAGCTGAAAGAGACGCCCAGGTTCCACATTGCCGTGCTGGAGTTTGACGAGTGACGATTTAAACCGGGGCTGTATCTGAACGGATGCAGCCTTGATTTTTTCAAAACTAAATGTTATAGTATGAATAATACTATTAACAAATAGAGCTGCTTTGCGCACAGGCAGGAGGGAGGCAGTCCATTGAGCCAGAACTTTGATACAGAATTTGTCAATACCAAAATGTGGGATCTTTTTCGGAAAAGATTCAAAAGCCGTACGACAGAGGCATCTTATCAGTCGGATATCAGAGAATTTTGCCGTTTGAGCGGAAAGCCTTTTGAAGAGACGGACAGCCGGGATGTGAAGCGGTATTATGAGACGATGAAAAAACGGGCGGACGCCGGGGAGATCAGCGGGATCACCCTGACGAAGAAGTTCCGGGAGCTCCATTCCTTTGCAAGTTTCTTAATGGAGCAGGAATCCGGGGAAGAAGCGCCCGGACATGACTATTTCTATCCGTATCTGAGAAATATGGTGAAAGAATCCCCGCTGGCAGGTTCTATACCGGTGGAGCACATGGACAGGCTGCTGAGGGCAGCATCAGATGACCAGATGGCGTATACGATGTTGACGCTGCTGTACCGCGGGGGACTTACTTCAACTGAACTGACAGGTCTCAGAGGAGAGGAAGATCTGATCGAATACCGGGATGGAGTTTATCTGTCTCTTCCGGGAAGGAAAGAACCCTGTTATATCCCGGAAGATGCCTGGAAGATTTTAAAGGATTATCTGGACGCGCGTACGGTACATGATACGCTGTTCTATAACCGGAGCGGACGCCCGCTCAATTCCATGTATATCAGCCGTATGATGAAAAAGTACTGCACCCTGGCGGGAATCCCTTCCTACAGCGCGCAGGATGTGAGAAACAGTTGTGCCTTCAACCTGTTTGCCTATGGGGCTGACGACACACAGGCTGCACGCCAGATGGGGAGAACAAAACAGCAGATCCGCAGATACAGGGGATCTGCATATCAGGACAGCCTGAAAAAGCATGCGGCGGATCTTGTAAAAATCAGGATCGAGAAGCCGTGATCAGCCGAAATACTTGCGCACGATGCACGAGATTATGCCGGCGGCGCAGAGACCGAAGAGTACATTGTGCATGGAGCCGTAGACTTCCAGGGCGCCCTTGAGCCCGTAGACTGCTTCCGGGGCTTCCGGAATGAATGGGCTGAATATGAACGCCAGATAGGACGTGGCAAATACAAAGATAAAGGAAAAGAGACCTCTTCCGGTATCTTCCTTCCACGAGCCTGAAGCGTCCCTGACCCTCACTCTGGTTGTTGACCAGAGCAGCGAGATCAGCTCATAGATCAGGAAGAGTACTGCCACACACATGTAGACGGCAAGTGTAATGGATATCTGTCTTGTGCGCGCTGCCTCCATAATATCACCGTATGGAGCGCTTGCCCGCCAGAATGTGGCGCCTGCAAAAACGAGAATGGCAAGGATCAGCAGTGTGGTGAGGCTGCGGACGACTGCGGAAGCCAGACGGGACAACGTGCGTCCGCCTTTGCGGATCGGCGCAGCCAGCGGTACGCCGCGGCTTTTTCTCCGGCGTGAGGAACTGCGGCTGCTGTCGGAGCGTCTCTCCTGATCCTCATAGTATTCTTCTTCATCTGTCTCATCGTAGTCCTCATCATAGTCATCCGCATCGTCTGTCCGGCTTCTGTGCGGAGGGACATAACGCCCGTTCCCGTGTGTGGCGGCTGGACTGTCAAAATCTATCGTACTGTCATCTTCATAAGTAACTTCAAAATCATCGTCAAACAGGTCTGAGTATTCCTTATTCTCTTTCATGGAATCCCTCGCTTTCTTAAAAATCCTTATTATGGTAGCTCTTTTTTTCCCTTTTCTCAAGGCTTCCCGTTCATTTTTAAAAAATAATTCATTTTTCTGATGCGGTCTTACAAAAGTGTAAGCTTCTGCTGGCAAAATGTAAGCCGTCTGAATGGAAGAATATGCTGCAAAAGTTTACGATAAGTATGGTAATGCCGGCAGTAAAGGAGGCGGTGGAATGAAAGACAGAACAAAAAAATGTGCCAGAAGAGCGGCAGGATGGTTGCTCATTATCCTGCTTTTTGTTATTATAGTGCCAGTCGGAGCGGTCATGTTCGTAATATCCGGATTATGGTCGGCTCTCGACCGGGCATTGCTCAAATGGAACAGATGATATATGCTTTTTACATTATTTTAAAAATCTTTTCAAAATCTTAAGAAATCCCTTCCGGTTATCTTAAGAACGCTCCGGTAGGATATCATTATAAATACGGGAAAAAGTTATGCCGTGCAGAAAGCGCGGCAAGATGAGAGGAGACATCATCATGAAATATATAACATTTGCAGTACCCTGCTACAATTCGGAGGGATATATGAGGCGCTGTATTGACTCGCTTCTGGCGGGCGGCAGGGATGTGGAGATCATTCTGATCAATGACGGTTCTACTGACCATACAGCGCAGATCGCAGATGAGTACCAGCTTAAATTTCCGGATATTGTGCGTGCAGTCCATAAGGAAAACGGCGGCCACGGATCCGGGGTGAACAAAGGTCTTGAACTGGCGCGGGGGATTTATTATAAAGTGGTTGACTCTGACGACTGGCTGGATCAGGACGCCTTCCGCATACTTCTGGAAAAAGTAAAAGAATTTTGCGGGAAGGGAGAGCAGGAGACAGGCAGAAACTCACCGGATCTCTTTGTCTGTAATTACGTATACGACCATCTGGACGAAGGAAAAAGACGCAGCATGGATTACAGGAATGTA
>DXEY01000153.1 GCA_019114745.1 Candidatus Mediterraneibacter colneyensis
CAATCTTTTCTTTTAAATCTCTGTAAATATAGTCGTATTTTGCTTTTGGCATAATCCCACATCCCCATCATCTTGTTTAAACATCTCTTATTATAGGAATCCGTTTCCTCAAAATCAAGTGAAAAAAACAGTTACCCGATATTTCAGAATAAATATACAAATAAATCCGGCTGGTTTTGTGGAAAATGACAGAAAGGAAATATTTTGTGAAACAAAATTGACATGTTCAAACAAGTTCAGAATATCATTATGAAAGAGAGGAAGAGAACGATGGGAAAGTATGATAATGATGTAAAGCGTCTGCTTGAACTCGTCGGGGGAAAAGAAAACATCCAGGCAGTCTCCCACTGTATGACAAGGATGAGGTTCGTGCTCGTTGATCCGAAAAAAGCGGATGAGAAGGCGATCGAGGATCTGCCGAGCGTAAAAGGGACGTTTACCCAGGCGGGGCAGTATCAGGTCATTATCGGCAATGATGTGTCAGTATTTTACAATGAGTTTACCGCTTATGCCGGTATAGAGGGCGTGAGCAAGGATGCGGTTAAGGCGGCAGCCAAAACGAAGCAGAATATTGCACAGAAGATCATGGGGACGCTTGGCGAGATATTCGCACCGCTGATCCCGGCGCTGATCTGCGGCGGTCTTGTACTTGGATTCCGCAATGTGATCGGTGAGATCAATTTTTTCAATAACGGTACGCAGAGTCTTGCGGATATTTCTCAGTTCTGGTCAGGAATGTATAATTTTCTCTGGCTGATCGGCGAGGCGGTATTTCATTTATTGCCCGTAGGCATTGTCTGGTCTATTACAAAGAAAATGGGAACGACCCAGATCCTCGGTATCATTCTCGGCCTGACGCTCGTGTCTTCCCAGCTTCTCAACGGTTTCAGCGTAGCGGATACTCCGGCGTCCGAGATCCCGGTATGGGATTTTGGCTTTGTCCAGGTAGAGATGATCGGATATCAGGGACAGGTCATTGCGGCTATGATGGCAGGCTTTGTCCTCGTATATCTGGAGAAATTCTTTAAAAAGATATGCCCGGAAGTGATCAGTATGATCGTAGTTCCGTTCTGTTCTCTTGTACCGGCAGTCATTATTGCACATACGGTCGTAGGCCCGATCGGATGGACGATAGGAAATGCCATTGGAGATGTGGTGTATGCAGGACTGACCTCTGATTTCAGATTCCTTTTTGCAGCAGTATTCGGCCTGCTGTATGCGCCTCTTGTTATGACCGGTCTTCACCATATGACAAATGCCATTGATTCTCAGCTTCTCAATACTCCGGCGCACAGTACGATCCTCTGGCCGATGATCGCTCTGTCCAATATCGCACAGGGATCAAGCGTGCTGGCAATGAGCATCCTTCAGAAAAAGAACGAGCGTGCACAGCAGGTTAATGTGCCGGCGTGCATCTCCTGTTACCTCGGCGTGACAGAACCGGCGCTTTTCGGTGTGAACTTGAAATACGTATTCCCGCTTGTGTGCGGTATGATCGGATCCTGCTGTGCTGCGATGATCTCCGTCGGTTTCGGCGTAGAGGCGTTAAGCATCGGCGTGGGCGGCCTTCCGGGTATCCTCTCCATCAAGCCGGAGTACTGGCTGATCTTTCTTCTGGCAATGGCTGTAGCGGTCGCAGTGCCCTTCGCACTGACTTATATTGTCGGAAGAGTTAAGCTTTCAGAGCAGGACAGGTTTGGAAAAGAAAGTGCGGGACCGGCAGCCGGTCAGCCTGACGGCATCGCGGCAGAGCAGGACAGTGAGGCATCAGAAGTGAAAGAATTGAAATCCATCCTGGACGGCAGGGTGATGCCGATCGAAGAAGCGCCTGATGATGTGTTCTCGCAAAAGATCATGGGCGACGGCGTGGCGGTCGAACCTTCCAACACAGTAGTGACGGCCCCGGCTGACTGTGTCGTGAGCGTGGTCATGGGCGATACGTGCCATGCATGCGGACTGACACTTCCAAATGGCGTAGAACTTCTCATCCATGTCGGCGTCGATACGGTGGACATGGGAGGAGACGGCTTCAGGCTGTTTGTGAAAGAAGGCGATCATGTAAAAGCCGGACAGAAACTGATCGAATTTGACCCTGAAAAAATCAGGGCGGCAGGTCATCCGTGTACGACCATGCTGATCGTGACGGCAGAAGGAAGCGCATCGGGGATTAAGATGCATTCGGGAATGGATGCAAAAGCAGGTGAGACGACAGTGATCTCATGGGAATAGAAAGGCAGGTTGTCAGTAGATTATGAAAAAGGATTTCAGAAAAAGCACCGTTTATCAGATTTATCCGAAATCGTTCTGTGATACAGACGGAGACGGGCTGGGAGATTTAAAAGGTGTGACTTCTAAGCTTGACTATATCAGGGAACTGGGTGTTGATTATATCTGGCTTACCCCGTTTTTTGTATCACCCCAGAACGATAATGGCTATGATGTAGAGGATTACTACAGTATCGATCCGCGTTATGGCACGATGGCTGATGTGGAAGAACTGATCAAAGAGGCGGATAAGCGCGGGATCCGCCTGATGTTTGACATGGTGTTTAATCACGTTTCCACCCGCCATGAGTGGTTCCGGAAAGCGATGGAAGGAGATCCTTATTACAAAGAATTTTTCTTCTTCCGAAAGGGAAAGCCGGATGGAAGCGCACCTACGAACTGGGAGAGCAAGTTCGGAGGAAGCGCCTGGGAATATGTAGAAAAATTTGATGAATATTATCTCCATCTGTTTGATGTGACTCAGGCAGATCTGAACTGGGAAAATGAAAATGTCAGAAAAGAAGTCCAGAATATCGTAAGGTTCTGGATGGACAAAGGGGTGAAGGGATTCCGTTTTGATGTAGTCAATCTGATCAGCAAGTCTTGCTTTGAGGATGACGAGACTGGAGACGGCAGGAAATACTATACTGACGGCCCGAAGATCCATCAGTATCTGAGAGAACTTCACGACATGTCCTTTGGACAGGATGCCGATATCGTAACAGTTGGGGAGATGTCCAGCACATCTATTGAGAACTGCTATCAGTACGCGGGACAGGATACCGGAGAGCTTTCGATGGTATTCAGTTTCCATCACCTGAAGGTGGACTTTATGGGAAATGAGAAATGGGTGCTTGTGCCGGCAGATTTCCAGAAACTGAAAGATATCATCTTTGAGTGGCAGACTAAAATGGCGGAGCATAACGCATGGAATGCAGTATTCTGGTGCAATCATGACCAGCCCCGCGTCGTATCCCGCTTTGGAGACGAGGGAAAATACTGGAAAGAATCTGCGAAAATGCTTGCGACAGTCATCCATTGCCTCAGGGGTACGCCATATATATATCAGGGAGAGGAAATCGGCATGACAAATACGGACTTTACCGATATCTCTCAGTTCAGGGATGTAGAGAGCCTGAATTATTACCGGATCCTTCAGGAGAAAGGGCTTTCGGCAGGTGATGCGTTCCGTATTATCCAGGTACATTCCAGGGATAACGGCCGGACTCCGATGCAGTGGGACGACTCGGCGTATGCCGGGTTTACATCCGGGGAGAAGAATGAGCCGTGGATCGCAGTGAACGGAAATTACAGGAAAATTAATGCGGCAGAACAGATGAAAGATAAGGATTCTGTTTTCCATTACTACCGGAAGCTGATCGCCCTCAGGAAAGAACTGGATGTGATCTCGTCAGGATCCGTCGAGCCTCTGGCTCAGAAAGATCCTTCGGTATTTGCATATCGGAGAAGCTGTGAAGGGCATGATCTGATCGTAGCGGCGAACTTTTATGGAAAAGAATACCTCTGGAAAGGCGCTCCCGATCTGAGCGGGTACAGCCGGATACTCGGAAACTATGCCGGCACGCAGGCTGACGGGGATGGAAACATTGTCATGAAGCCGTATGAGGCGGCGGTATGGTACAGATAGAAATGTGAACGCCGGTTAATTTTCATGAAGAATATTTAACAACACCTCAGTTGCCGGACTGCCTGCCGGTCTGATATGCTTGTATCAGCAAAGGCCGATGCGGATAACATGCAGAGAGCTTCTGTATACCGACTATCAGAGAGTGAGCGCAGAACTCTATGGAATGTATACCCTTGCCATACAGGAAGGGGATATGAAGCGGGCGCGGATGCTGGCTGAGAAGCAGAGCGATATCGCGCGGTGCTTCGATATGGGAAAATACTACGAGGCATCAAGCCGGCTTGATATCGCAGCGGTGGAAAAAGACAGGGATACTGTGGCCGAGATCGCGGCGGAAATGCTGTCGAACATAGAGAAGATCGATTCCTTTAAAAATGCGCCGCTCTATGAGCATCTGGAATTTAAGGAACCGGAAAAAGAATTTACGGCAGTAATGAAAGAGAATCTGCTCAATTGTTTCCGCAATGATGAGACTTACGGGTTTATGAAAGACGACGGGAGATGGCGGGAGCTGATCGGAAAAGAATAAATAATGAGGGTGTCGCAAAATCATCAAATTAGGTGATGGAGCGATACCCTCTGTTTTATCTTACGCCTCCTCAGCAGTTTCTGATTCCTCATCGGAACCAGCCTCCGCTGCCGCACGTACTTCTGTAACTGTCACGACAGTTGCCTCGGGGTCGGTAGTGATATCAACGTCTTTATCCCGGGCGATATCCAGATCTTTTACCCGGATCGTATCGCCGACTTTGAGATCGCCCACATCCAGCTCGATCTTCTCGACCAGAGCGGCAGGAAGCGCCTTAAAGTCTACTTCGTGGAGCATCTGCTGCGGAACTCCTGCGATGATCTTGTCTGCATTGACCAGGTGGATCTCAGCGGATGAGTGAACTTTTTCCGTACTTACAAGAGCCTGGAAGTCAATCTCGTCAACAAGCCCTTTGAGCGGGTTGTAATCTACTTCTTTGATCAGGGCGTCGTATGCCTTGCCGTCAACTTCCAGACGGATCCTTCCGCCTTTTCCTTCTGTCTTGAGCAGACGGTCTACTTCGCCTTTCTCCATTTTGAGCGGAATGGACTCACTGATCTCGCGGCCGAAGATACAGCCTGTAACAAATCCTTCGCGTCTAAGTTTTTTGGCTTTGATCGTCATGTCTCTTTTTTCAGCTTTTAAAGTATTCATTTATCTTTTCCTCCAATCACTGAATCACGCTTAGCAGCCTTCAACTTTTAAATACAAGCAGGTGTGTTAAGTGTATTTTTTTGTTACACCTACAGTATAGCACCGCTTGTCAAGGGGTGGATTTACAACGGAAAAACGGTATGTTAAGATAGAGTCCAAAGGGAGGCTGAAACGTATGAAATACATGATTGCATCAGATATCCACGGCTCGGCTCTTTACTGTGAGCAGATGCTCGGAGCATATAAAAGAGAAGGAGCAGACAGGCTGCTTCTGTTAGGCGATCTTCTCTATCACGGACCAAGAAATGATCTGCCGGAGGGATACGCGCCGAAAGAAGTGATTTCCATGCTTAACCCGGTGAAGGGGGAAGTGCTCTGTGTCCGGGGGAACTGCGATACCGAAGTAGACCAGATGGTACTGGAGTTCCCGATTATGGCAGACTATTGTTTCCTGGAGCTGCCATGTGCCGGCAGGGTGATGACAGTCTTTGCGACCCACGGACACATCTATCATCCAAAACATCTTCCGCCGCTGAAAAGCGGGGACATTCTTCTGAACGGGCATACGCACATACCGGCGTGCGATGAGATACTGGATATGGATGGAAACCGTTACTGGTATCTGAATCCGGGTTCGGTGTCCATTCCGAAGGCCGGCTCTGTCCACAGCTATATGGTCTGTGAAAACGGAGTGTTTCAATGGAAAAACCTGAAGGGGGAGGAATATATGACATGGAAGACAGATTCGCACTTCTGATCGACGCAGATAATGTGTCGGCAAAGTATATCAAGCCCATTTTAGACGAGCTGTCAAAGTACGGAAATGTTACGTATAAGAGAATATACGGAGACTGGACAAGGACGAATAATGCGAGCTGGAAGGAAGAGCTTCTGCAGAACTCGATCACTCCGATCCAGCAGTTCAGCTATACACATGGAAAGAACGCCACGGACTCGGCGATGATCATTGACGCCATGGATATGCTTTATACAAGCGAACTGGAAGGCTTCTGCCTGGTGTCCAGCGACAGCGACTTTACACGTCTTGCCAGCCGCCTGAGAGAAAGCGGGAAGACGGTAATCGGCATGGGGGAAGATAAGACTCCTTCTCCGTTCCGAAAAGCCTGCGATATCTTTACAGAACTGGAACTGCTGCTTGAGGACAGTACGATGGAGAAAGATGAACGGGAGGATAAGAACGCGGCTAATCATACCCATGGCAAAGAACAGAAGAAACAGACGGCTGTATCAAAAGAGCAGATAGAGGAAGCTGTGGTGAAGATCATTACGGAGAACCAGAACGATGACCGGGAAACCGGGCTCGGCGAGGTGGGAAGCCGTCTTGTCAAGCTGTATCCGGATTTTGATGTGCGTCGTTACGGATACAGCCTGTTGTCTAAATTTCTGGAAACGCTGCCGAAGCTGAAACTCATGCACGAGGGTACGAAAGTAACAGTTACGCTCTACGAAGATAAGAGCCGCAAGGAGATGCTCGAGGAATACATCATCCAGCAGATATGCAACGGCGGTAAGGGAGGGATCACCCTGAGTTCTCTCGGAAACAGGATCCGCCTGAAGTTCGGTGATTTTAAAGTGAGGGACTATGGATTTTCACAGTTCAAGCAGTACATTCAGAGCTTTCAGGATGTAGAGATCATAGACGATGGCGAGCGTACAAGGGCTGTTCACGAAAAATATCTGTAAACTCATCTGTCTTGTCACTTGCATTATCACGTGTTATAATGTGCATCATGAATGAAAAAAGAGGTGTACATATGACAGTCAGTGAAGAGATCAAACAATTAAAAAAAGAAAAGAATGCCGTGATCCTCGCACATTATTATGCCAGGCCGGAAGTTCAGGAAATAGCAGATTATATCGGCGATTCTTTCTATCTGAGCAAGGTTGCGGTAGAGCTTAAAGAGCAGGTGATCGTTTTCTGCGGGGTATCTTTTATGGGAGAAAGCGCAAAAGTGCTCAATCCGGAAAAGACAGTATTGATGCCGGATATACATGCGGACTGCCCCATGGCGCACATGGCGGATGCCGAAACGATCCGTCTTATGAGGGAGCAGTATGACGACCTGGCGGTTGTCTGCTATATTAATTCTACGGCAGAACTCAAGCAGTATTCTGATGTCTGTGTTACTTCGGCGAATGCAGTCCGGATCGTGAAAGCTCTGCCAAATAAAAATATTTACTTTATCCCTGACCATAATCTGGCACATTTTGCAGCGGAGCAGGTTCCGGAGAAGCATTTCATTTTTAATGACGGGTACTGCCCCATACATGATAAGATCCAGGCAGAAGAGATCAGGAGAGCCAGGCGGCAGCATCCGAATGCGGAAGTGCTTTCCCATCCGGAGTGCAGGAAAGAGGTGCTGGAACTGTCAGACTATGTGGGAAGTACCTCCGGGATTATCCGCTATGCGGGAGAAAGCGCGGCGGAGGAGTTTATCATATGTACAGAAAATGGCGTGCGTTTTGAACTGGAGACCAGATATCCACGGAAAAAGTTCTGGTTTGTGGAGATGGAGCCGGTATGCGCGGATATGAAGACGATCACTTTGGATAAGATCCTCCATGTCCTGAAGACGGGAGAGAATGAAGTGAAGCTGGACGAGGGGCTGATGGCAGCGTCGCGCAGGCCGCTGGAAAAGATGCTGGAGCTGGCGGGGAAGGAAAAGCAGGTGAAAACTGAGACTGTCAAAACGGATGCCGTGATCGTCGGAACGGGCGCGGCAGGTCTTTTCTGTGCCCTTAACCTGCCAGAAGACAAGAAGATCCTCATGATCACAAAATCGGATGTAAGATCCAGCGACTCTTATCTCGCACAGGGCGGGATCTGTGTGTTAAAGGATGAAGCGGATTATGACAGTTATTTTGAAGATACGATGAAGGCAGGCCATTATGAGAACCGGAAGGAATCGGTGGATATTATGATCCGCAGTTCCAGGGATGTGATACGTCAGCTTATGGACTGCGGCGTGGAGTTCGCGCGTAAAGGGGAGCAGGAGGCTCCGGCAGATGCGGATGACGGCAGTGCCGGGGGATTTCTGAAAGATTATGCATTTACAAGGGAAGGCGCGCACTCCCGGCCGCGTATTCTGTTCCACGAGGACATTACCGGGGAAGAGATTACCGGCAGGCTGCTTGAACGGGTAAAAGAACTTCACAATGTGACTATTATGGAATACACGACAATGACGGATATTATTGAAGAACAGGGCGCGGATGGCAGATACTGTGCGGGAGTAACGGCGGAAGGCAGGGACGGGCAGCGGCTCGAAATCCGCGCCGGCGATACAATACTGGCTTCCGGCGGGATTGGAGGACTGTATGAACATTCCACCAATTATCCCCACCTGACAGGAGACGCAATTGCAGTCGCCAGGAAGCACGGCGTACGTCTGGAACATCTGGATTATGTACAGTTCCATCCGACGACTCTGTACTCGAAAAAGCCCGGCAGGAGATTTCTGATATCAGAGTCTGTCCGGGGGGGAAGGCGCTGTCCTTTTAGATAAGGATGGCAGAAGGTTTGTAAATGAACTGCTTCCAAGGGATGTGGTGACAGAGGCGATCCGCGAACAGATGAAGAAGGACGGAACAGATCATGTATGGCTGTCTATGGTGCCGATCGGCAGAGAGAAAATTCTGAAACATTTTCCGCACATCTTCCGTCACTGCATGGAAGAGGGCTATGATGTGACAAAGGAATGGATACCCGTAGTGCCTGCCCAGCACTATTTTATGGGCGGAATCTGGGTTGACAGCGACAGCCGGACCTCAATGGAACATCTGTATGCAGCCGGGGAGACAAGCTGCAACGGCGTACACGGCGCAAACCGGCTGGCAAGCAATTCGCTCCTTGAGAGCCTTGTCTTTGCCCGGAGGGCTGCGCGCAGGATATCCCAGGAGGAGCAGGCAACGATATAGGACATAAAGATACGCAGATGGAAAGGAAGACAGAACAATGAATAAAATTACAATGCGGCTTCAGGCAGACCACCTGATCATGGAAGCGTTAAAGGAAGATATATCCAGCGAAGATGTGAGTACCAATGCAGTCATGAAAGAAAAAGTACAGGGCGAGGTGGATCTGATATGCAAACAGGACGGAGTGATTGCCGGACTGGATGTATTTGCCAGGGTATTTGAACTTCTGGACGGCGATACAGTATCAGAATTTTTCTGCGAGGACGGCGATGAGGTCAGATCAGGACAGCTTCTGGGAAAAGTAAAAGGAGATATCCGCGTACTCCTTTCCGGGGAGCGTGTAGCCCTCAATTATCTCCAGAGAATGAGCGGGATTGCTACTTATACCCATACGGTGGCGTGTCTTCTGAAGGGCAGCGGGACAAAGCTTCTGGATACCCGGAAAACGACGCCTAATATGAGGATTTTTGAAAAATATGCGGTGCGCGTGGGCGGCGGATATAATCACAGATATAATCTCTCGGACGGAGTGCTCTTAAAAGACAACCATATCGGCGCCGCAGGCGGGGTGGCGCAGGCTGTCGCTATGGCGAAGGAGTATGCTCCGTTTGTGAGAAAGATTGAAGTGGAAGTGGAGACTCTGGATATGGTGCGCGAAGCGGTTGACGCCGGAGCAGATATCATAATGCTTGACAATATGTCTCCGGAGGAGATGCGCGAGGCAGTCAGGATAATCGGGGGCAGAGCCATGACAGAGTGCTCAGGCAATGTTACAAAGGAGAATATTGCGAAGCTGGCGGAACTGGGAGTGGATTATATTTCCAGCGGAGCCCTGACACATTCTGCATCTATACTTGACATTTCAATGAAAAACCTTCATGCTGTAGAGTGAGAAGGGTCGGATATCGAAAGCGGGCGCGCGTACAGACAGGCTCTGTTCTGCGCGCTGTTTCTGTTTCAGACCCGGCAGGAGAAGGGAGATGAGCCGTATGACCGGTTCGGACAGGAGAAATGCGATCATAAAACAGATCAGAAACAGCAGCGTACCCGTATCAGGCAGGGAACTCGCCCGGGTTTACGATGTGAGCAGACAGGTGATCGTGCAGGATATCGCGTTGATCCGGGCGGCAGGCTATGATATTATATCGACCCACAGAGGGTATATTATTAATGAGCCCTGTTCGGCAAAGCGCATTTTTAAAGTGAGACATACAGATGAGCAGCTTGAGGAAGAACTCAACGCGATCGTAGATATGGGCGGAAAAGTCTGTGATGTCATGGTAAACCATAAAGTTTACGGGCCGCTTGAGGCTCCTCTCGGGATTACGTCCCGGCGCAAAGTGGCGGAGTTCCTCGCAGATATCAGGAGCGGAAAATCAAGCCCCCTCAAAAATATCACTTCCGGTTACCACTATCACACGGTCGAGGCGGACAGTGAAGAGACTCTCGATATGATCGAGGATGTATTAAGAGAGAAAGGATTTTTAGTAGACAGTGTATGAATGAGATCGAACAGCTTCTCGATGAGGTTTTAGATATAGATCTGATCCGCGCCGTTATCAGCGGGCCGCGGAAGAAAGACGGCATACAGAAAGTGAAAGTGCGTCCGCTTAAGAAAAACGGAGCGCTTTATTTCCAGATGGAATCATTTACTGCGACGCAGGCATTTCATAAGAATCTGGAGAAAGAGGATGCCGGCGTATGTATTCTGGAGTATATGGAAAGGTTCCGGCAGATGCAGATTGAGACGGTTGGAGCAGAGTATACTGTGCTGGTCAGCAAGAAAGGCAAAGTTACGGTAAAGAAAAAGCAGCGCCGTGAAAAAGCATGTCAGGCTGATCTGTCCCATGACCGGAAGAAACATTATATTCTTGAGGAAGGAATCCCGGTTCCGTTCTTATAGGATCTGGGCGTTATGACGGAGGATGGCAGGATCGTACACGCCAGGACAGATAAATTCCGTCAGATCAACCGTTTCCTTGAGTTTATCGAGGATATTCTCCCGCAGCTTGACAGGGAGCGTGAGCTTACCATATTGGATTTCGGGTGCGGGAAGTCTTATCTGACCTTTGCCATGTACTATTACCTGCACGAATTAAAAGGATACGATATCCGTATCATCGGGCTGGATCTGAAAAAAGAGGTGATCGCCCGCTGTGAAGCTCTTGCCCGCAGCTACGGGTATGAGAAACTGAAATTCCTGGAAGGGGATATCGCTCATTACAGCGGGACAGACCGCGTAGATATGGTAGTGACCCTCCATGCCTGTGATACGGCTACGGACTATGCGCTGGCAAAGGCTGTCGGCTGGAATGCGCGGGTGATCCTGTCCGTCCCATGCTGCCAGCATGAGATCAACGCACAGCTTGCATCCGTGCCGGAACTGGCTCCGATCCTGGACTACGGTCTTTTAAAGGAACGGTTCGCGGCGCTTGTAACCGACGGGCTGCGCGCCAGGTATCTGGAAAGCAAGGGGTATGAGACGCAGGTCCTGGAGTTTATAGATATGGAACACACCCCGAAAAATATACTGTTGAGAGCAGTAAAAAAAGATAAAAGAAACGAAAAAGCGTCTTATGATATTTCAAAATGTGAAGAATTTCTGCAGATAAGCCCGACTCTGGGGCGTCTGCTTTCAGATAAAGAGGAGAGTAAATAATATGAAGAGATGGATTGCCAGGGCAGGAGTGCTGATGGCAGTGTTTGCCGCAGCGCTTGTAGTCAGCAGCTTAGTCATAAACAGAGGAACTGACGATAAGATCGTGGATATGGGGAGTCCCACCCTGCCCCGTATATCATTTTTCGTTGGGGACACAGAGGTAAATCCTCTGTTTGGATATACACAGGATATGGATATCACGGCCATGCGCGATACGATCGTTCCGCTGGGATCGGATGGTACCCTTGCCGTCAGTATCGAGTCGAATGGCAGCAGGATCGATTCGGTTCGGTATGAGGTATATTCTCTGGACGGGGAAGACAAATATACTGAGGGCGAGGCTGAAGTGCCGGAAGAAGGCGGGCAGACGACCCTTGATATCGGAAATATCCTGTCTGCCGACAACCGTGAGGCGGTGCTGAAGGTGATACTGACGACCGGGGAGGAAGAAGCAGGATACTATACAAGGATCGCTTTGCCGGACGATATTACCACAGCAGAATGTCTGGCATATGCCATGGATTTCCACACAAAGGCTCTGACCAAAGAGGGGGCGGAGGAGATAGAGAGTCATCTGGAGCCCGGGGAGGAGAGCGATAACACGACCTACCAGACGGTCAACATCCATTCTAACATCACCCATATACAGTGGGGAGATCTGTCACCGGAAGTAGTGGGAGATGTAGAGTGGAGCATCAAAGAGAGCAATACGGTCTACACTTCCATTCTGGCGAAGTACCAGGTGTCGTGCCAGGATGAAAACGGAGAGGCTGCTCTGTATAATGTGAAAGAGTTTTTCCGTGTCCGTTCTCTGAGGGGCACGATCTATCTTCTGGATTACAGCAGGGATATGGAACAGATATTCCGGGGATCGACGAGAGAGTTTGATGAGAACGGCATCCTCTTCGGGATCGCTTCAGACGACATCCAGTATGAGGCGAACAGCGACGGGACCGTCGTGGCGTTTGTGCAGGAGCGGGAACTCTGGCTGTATAACGGAAAAAACAATGAACTGACCCAGGTGTTCAGCTTCGCGGATCAGGAAGGGCGCGATATGCGCAGCAAGAACGATCAGCATGCTGTCCGCATTATCAGTATGGACGACGATGGGAATCTGGCGTTTGCAGTCTACGGCTATATGAACCGGGGCTTCCATGAAGGGGAAGTAGGAGTCGGTATTTATTATTTCAGCGTGGACAGCAATGTGATCGAGGAGAAGGCGTTTATACCAAGTACCAAGTCCTACGCGATAGCGGCGGATGAACTGGGCAAGATGGTCTACTATAACCACAGCCAGGAGATGCTCTATGTGCTGGCGGACGGCACTCTCTATCAGATCGATCTGGACAGCGACGAACAGACTGTGCTGGCAGAAGGTCTCACTGAGGATCAGTATGCGGTGTCCGACGACGGTCATCAGATGGCATATCAGACCGAAGATGAGTCCGGCGGACAGCAGGTCGTAGTCATGAACCTGAAGAGCGGGGATACCCATACGATAGATGCGGAAAGCGGGGAGAATATCCGGCCGCTCGGCTTTATCCACGGAGATTTTATATTCGGCAGGATTAATCCGGAAGATGCAGGCGTGACGGTCTCAGGGGAAGAGGTCAGCCCGATGTATGAGATCGAGATACGGAACAGCAAGAACGAGACGGAAGCACAGTACAGCTTTACCGATCAGAATATATATACGACGGATATCCTGATCGTTGATAATCAGATCACTTTGAACAGGGTAGTAAAAGAAGGCAGCCAGTACAATTCCACATCACAGGAATATATCACCAACAATCAGGAGCGGACGGATACGACAGTCACGCTGGAAAATTATACAACGGATATACGGGAGAAACAGGTAAGGCTGACATTTGCCGACGGTATTCCGTCTGCTGATCCCGCGTATGTGCGTCCGGGGCAGATCGTATCCGGAGAACCTCTGACCGTGACGATAAGCGGCGGCGATGATTCGGTGAAATTCTATGTGTATGGTATGGGAGAACTGATCGCAGTGTATGACAGGGCAGGATATGCCGTGCAGAGGGCAAATGAAGTGTCGGGTGTCGTCATTTCCTCAGATCAGGCATATGTGTGGGAAAGAGGCAACCGTGATCTTTCTTACTCCACAGACGCTGCTGAATTTCAGAAGACGGCTGATGAGACTTCCCTGGCGGCGTGCGAGCGGTATATGGAACAGTATGAAGCACATCAGATAGACCTGACGGGATGCACGCTGGACCAGGTGCTTTACGTGATCAACAGAGGATGCCCGATGATTACCTTTATTGATACAGATCACGCGGTGCTGCTGACCGGATATACAACGACGGACATTATCTATATTGATCC
>DXEY01000154.1 GCA_019114745.1 Candidatus Mediterraneibacter colneyensis
GAATAAAGAGGTGGATTTGGGCGACGGTTATACTAATATCGCTCTTTTTGGCGTGGATTCGCGTGACGGAAATCTCGGAAAAGGCAACCGGACAGACTGTATCATTGTAGCGAGTTTAAATAATGAAACAAAAGAGATTAAATTGGTTTCCGTTTACCGCGATACTCTTCTCGATCTTTCCGAGGGAACGTATCAAAAGTGTAATGCCGCATACAGTTATGGTGGCCCGGTTACGGCAATCAATATGCTGAATATGAACCTCGATCTTGATATACAGGATTATGTGACGGTGGATTTTGGTGCGATTTCTGATGCTATAGATCTTTTGGGTGGTATTGAACTTGATGTAACGGATGAGGAAGCTGGTTATTTGAATGAGTTTTTGCAGGAGACGGCAGATTCAGCAGGAAAAGAAGCTCATTTTCTTGATGGGGGCGGCCATCTTCTTTTGGATGGCGTTCAGGCAACAACGTATGCCCGAATCCGTTCCACAGCAGGCGGAGATTTTACCCGTACAGAGCGCCAGAGGGTAGTTATTGAGAAAATGTTTGAGAAAGCCCTTACAGCAGATTTGGGTACTATCAATGCTATCATAGACGCTGTCTTCCCCCAGATCTCGACCAGCTTTACCTTACAGGAGATCCTGACTTATGCCTCCGCATACAGCGAATATACTCTGGGCGAAAATATAGGATTCCCTATTGATAAGTCTACTGACACGATTTCAGGACTTGGAAGTATTGTGATTCCACAGGATCTTTCATCTAACGTGACAAAGCTCCATGAGTTCCTTTTTGGCACAACGGGTTATACTCCGTCTTCTACAGTACAGAAGGTAAATGCGAATATTATCAGCAGAGTAAACTCTTCCGGATCTTCCTCAGAATCAGAGGATGATTACAGCGAAGATTACGAAGATGATGAGTCATATGACAGCGGCAATGGCGGCGGCAGCAGTACAAGTGAGAAACCGTCTGACAGCGGTAATGGTTCCGGAGGCTCGGGCAGTACCGGAGGTGGAACAGACACAGGAAGCGGCGATAACGGAGGCGGTTCAGATAACAGCGGTGGTTCCGGAAGTGACAATGGAAACGGCGGTGGAAATACCGGCGGTGATGAAAATACCGGTACAGGCGGCGAAGGCGGAGAAAGTGGTGAAGGCGGAACAGAAGGCGGTTCTGGTTCGGGTTCAGGGTCTGAGACGCAGCCCGTCGCATAGAGGATAATAATAGTTCGCGCTGAAAAAGAATAGTATATGATATTGGGTGACGGCAGGCTTTTCGGTCTGCCGTTTCTTTGCGATGGCGACGAGCCAAAGTCATTTCCCTCCATTTTCCCCGACAATATTCTGGACTTTTTGACATAAACCGTGTATGATAGTAAACGTATAAGTGACAGCGCGAAGACTGTCAAAAAAGTATTACATTGCGGAAGAGGTAATGATATGAAAGTGTTTAAGAAATTAGCCGGATTGATTCTCGCTGCCTGCCTGATGGTTCCCATGATGGGAACGACAGTTTTTGCGGCTGAGGGCGTCCTGATGTATACGGATCCGAGCGCAAAAGTAGGCGATAACGTAGATGTCGATCTGGTAGTTGAGAGCAATAGCGGAGAGACAGTGGGAGATGTACAGGTCAATATGAGTTATGATCCTGCTTCTCTTGAATTTGTCAGCGGCGACGGCTTTACTGCCGATGGATCAGGAGCGCTGACCTACTCTGGTACAGGAAGCGGAGCAGAGCTCCGTGTGACGATGACGTTCCGTGCGCTGAAGGAAGGCGAGGCTGTGATCAATGTAGACAGCACCTCTGCGACGATGGCGGACGGCGAAGAACTTGAACTGCGCGAGGGTTCGTCAACAGTTACGATTTCCGCAGCGGATGACGGTACGACAGTGATCGAACCTACGGCGGCTGCGGCAGGTTCTACGACTGATATTGTTGTTACGGTAAACGGAACGGACTATAATTTCTCGGAGGCATTTACAGCTACGGATATTCCGGATGGATTTTCAGAGACAACCCTTACGTTTAACGGAGGAGACAGAAAATTTGTCTCCAATGAAGCGGGAGTTACGCTGGGGTATCTTGTGGACGCTTCCGGCGCCGGAAGCTTCTTCCTGTTTAATACGGAGGATGCTACATTTTCTCCGTATATCCAGTTGTTTATCTCGGACACGACGAGTATCGTTCCGATGAATCCGACTGATTCCGTAAGCCTTCCGGATACCTATCAGGAGGTAGACCTTACGGTGCAGGAGCAGCAGTATCAGGCATGGTCCGATCCGGCGACGCCGAGATATTATGTCCTTTATGCACTGAATACCAGAACCGGGGAAAGCCACCTTTATCAGTACGATACAGATGACGGCACATACCAGTATTTCATTGCACCGGAGGCAGAAGAAGAGACGGCGGCAGCCGGACTTCCGATCCCGGGTGCATTCGGGGATTTTATCAATAACCACCTTACACTGTTCTTTATCATACTGGCAGTCATCGGACTGATCATCTTTATTCTGATGATCATGTTTGCGGTCAAGCTGGTGCACCGCAATCAGGAACTGGACGATCTGTATGATGAATATGACATTCCTTTTGAAGATGAGGATGACAGTAAAGATAAAAAGTCTAAGAAAAAGTCGAAGTCGTCAGATAAGCCGACTGATGAAGATTACGACGATGAGTATGATGATGAGTACGACGATGAGTACGACGACTATGATGATGAATACGGCGACTACACTGATGACGATGAATATGATGATGTGTATGACGACGAATACGATGATGACTATGACTCCTATGGCGGCGATGATTATTCGGATAAGGGAGCGACAACGAAGGTAAGTAAAAAGGGAAAGAAAGAGAGAAAAAATTCCGGAGACGATTATAATATCAATTTTATAGACATTTAAGCCGGAAAAGAAGGAGGCAGGCTGTTCAGAATTGCGCAGGGAGCGTTGTCTGGTCACAGGGCCTCCTTTTTCAATGTTTATTAATTGATTGAACACAGATTTATCACAATGAAAGGATAAGATAGAGCTATATAAAGAGAAGAAGCGCAAAATGAGCGGAAGGCAGGTAGATATTATGGATAATCAATACAGCTATTATAATTCAGATAATAATCATTATCAGTATAGCAGTGCAGATGGGGCGGGAGGAGACCGGAAACCTCCTGAAAAGGAAAAAAAGCAGCATAAGGGGATCCCGAAAGTCGTGGCAGTGACGGGACTGGCAGTTTTGTTCGGTATTATTTCCAGTGCGGTGTTCCTTACCTCAACCCTTCTGGGCAGCAGGATACTTGGCCTGAACAGGAGTTCCGATTCTTCCGCAGCATCTTCAGATAATGTCAGCAATGGAACATCATTATCCAGGTCGTCAAGCGTTGTGACATCAGACGTATCCGATGTAGTAGATGAAGTGATGCCGTCCATTGTATCGATCACAAGTATGTCGGTGGAGGAAGTCCAGAACTTTTTTGGGGGCACGTATGAGCAGCAGAGTTCCGGAGCCGGAACGGGCATCATTATCGGTGAAAATGATTCGGAACTGCTGATCGTGACAAACAATCATGTGGTAGAGGGAAGTGATACCCTGACCGTGACATTTAATGACGATTCCAGTGTGGAGGCTAATATCAAAGGTATGGACGCAAGCTATGATGTGGCTGTTATCGCGGTTGCCCTTGATGATATTTCTTCCGAGACGAGGGAGGCGATCTCTGCCGCTACACTGGGGGATTCCACGAACCTGAAAGTGGGAGAACCTGCGATCGCCATCGGAAATGCCCTGGGATACGGACAGTCGGTGACGACCGGCGTGATCAGCGCGCTTGACCGGTCCGTGACTACGACAAACAGCCAGACAGGTGAGACGCAGGAGAGCGGCGTGAACCTGATCCAGACTGACGCGGCAATCAATGAAGGCAACAGCGGCGGTGCTCTTGTGAATGTGAATGGAGAGGTCATCGGAATCAATTCAGCCAAGCTGATCGGCGAGAGTGTGGAAGGGATCGGCTATGCGATTCCGATCAGTGATGTGTCAGATCTGATCCAGAGTCTGATGAACCAGGAGACAAAGACGAAGGTATCAGAGGATGAGCGGGGAATGATCGGCATTACAGGAATCAGTGTATCAGATGCGTTTTCCCAGCAGATAGATATGCCGGCGGGCGTTTATGTGACAGATATCACTCCCGGCGGAGGCGCTGAAAAGGCCGGTATGACAAAGGGCAGTATTATCACAGGGATCAATGGCAGCTTGGTAGACAGTATGGATGCACTGCAGGCACAGCTTCAATACTATGCAAAAGGTGAGACTGTGACCCTGACGATCCAGATCCCGCAGACGAATGGCGAATATAAAGAAGACACGGTTGATGTGACACTGAGTTAAAATGGTTTATAAGAATACCTGGCAGTTTATGACGGACTGCCAGGTATTTGTGCATTACTGTTATTTATCGAACTCCGGATTGAAGGCGTAGAAATTACGGCTGTCGAGATGATCCTGTATGATGCGGAGGCTTTCGCCGAACCTCTGGTAGTGTACGATCTCCCGCTGCCTTAAGAACCGTATGGGATCACAGACTTCCGGATCTTTGACAAGGCGCAGGATGTTGTCGTATGTGGTGCGCGCTTTTTGTTCCGCTGCCAGATCTTCGTTGAGATCGGTGATCGGATCGCCTTTTGACTGAAAAGTAGTTGCGCTCCATGGCGTCCCGCTCGCCGCCTGCGGCCACAGTGCCAGTGTGTGGTCTACATAGTAGGGAGCAAAACCGGAACGCTCGATCTCCTCGGGAGACAGATCTTTTGTGAGCTGGTAGACGATGGCGCAGATCATTTCGAGGTGCGCCAGCTCCTCTGTGCCGATATCGGTGAGCACGCCGGTCACTTCTTTGTACGGCATTGTGTATCTCTGCGCGAGGTATCTCATCGAAGCGCCAAGTTCTCCGTCCGGACCGCCGAACTGAGTGATAATGATCTGGGCGATCTTCGGATTCGTCTGGGAGATTTTTACCGGATATTGGAGTCTTTTTTCATAATTCCACATAGATCAGCATCCTCCTTCCTGCCAGGGCCATGGCTCGTTGATCCAGTTCCAGCGTTCGGCGCACGAATCATCGGCGGTGTCTATTGTCAGAGGACCGTAGGCTGCCGCGTATTCTTTTAAAGCGTGGTTGCGCTGGCGGCTCATTTCGCGGAAATATTCCAGAGCTTCTGTATCGCAGGGATGCGTGTCGAGATAGAGTTTTACTTCATCGACAGCAAAGCTGACCTGGTTGATGTGGTTTAAGAGCTGGTGCCGGTTCATCCGGCTGTTCATCTGATTGCTGTTTGCCGGATTGTTCATCTGCGCACCCCTCCTTTCCCGAGAAATGGCTTGTCGAGTTCCATAAATATCGTTCCGTTTTCCAATGCCCTGCACGGCTCGTAAATCTCTTTCCAGTGCTGCCAGGGGACATACGCCATAGCGGGCGGCATATGGCCGGGAAAGTGGTCGTGGGTATCCGGGCAGCCGTCAGTTCTCCCGCTCCGGCAGCATTCCGTCTGTGCTGGCGGCGTCTGTCTGGAGCTTACTGGCTGCACAGGACGACGCATGTAACGCATATTATTTTGACAGTTCGCCATATTGAGGCTTCTCCTTTCATTGATCAAAAATTGACTTTGTTTTATAGTATGAGTTTGAAAATGATATGTTCCCGAAAAATTTCTTTACATTTAGGAACAAATTATATATAATGATTAAGTCGGCGGGGTGTGGCTCAGTTTGGTTAGAGCGCACGGCTGGGGGCCGTGAGGCCGCAGGTTCGAATCCTGTCACCCCGATAGATCAAAAGGAAAACATTACTTACGTTGGGGGCAAAACAGTTTTGCCCCCAACATCGTTATATACGGGAGAGCGGCGGTAAGAATGAAAAGCAGGATCGTGCGGCCGGTAAACCGGCCGGACCGGAAAAAGAAGAATACAAAAACAAAGAGAGCAAACCTCAGCGATACGCAGCCTATGCGCCCGGTAAGGGAAAGTGGCAGCAGGAGACCGCTGTCAGAAACACAGCCCATGCGGACGGCAGGGCTGCGCGCCGGTTATGCCGGATACCGCAGAAGTATTGATGAGAGGCGGCAGGTGGTGAGTACCCCGTATCCGCGTCCGCAGAAAAAGTCTTCCCGGCAGGCGAAGGCGGGAAAGCGCAGGAAAAGTGGGATCGGAAGTCTGTTTACTGCGAATGAGCAGTATTTTGATTATGACCTCCTGCTTGTTATTATCTTCCTGATGTGTTTCGGCCTTGTCATGCTCTACAGCACCAGCGCTTATGAGGCGGAGGTTGACCTCGGTAATGACCTGTACTACTTTACCAGGCAGGCCGCGATCGGAGCGGGGGGCTTTCTCATCATGTTTGGAGTATCCAGGCTTGATTACCATCTGTACGGCGCTTTTGCAGTCGAGATTTACATATTTGCAATGATCATGATGGCGCTTGTTCAGACGCCGCTTGGCGTGACTTTAAATGGCGCGAGGCGGTGGATACAGCTTCCGGGAAATCTCACTCTGCAGCCGGCGGAGATCACAAAGATCGCGGTCATTTTGTTTATCTCTTATGAGCTGTGCAGGCTCGGGCGTAAAGCCTATACGATGGAAGGGATCATCCGTGTCTTTGTGTTTGGAGCGATTGCATCGGGCGGAGTCCTCTTTCTTACGGACAATCTGAGTACCGCAATTATCGTGATGGCGATCACATGTATCCTGATTTTTGTGATCCATCCCAAACTGAAGCCGTTCGTTATCCTGCTTGTCGTGGGAATCGCAGTGGCGGCAGTGGGGATCATTATACTTTCCGCCACTGTTGCCAACAGTGACAACTTCCGTCTTCAGAGGATCATATCCTGGCTGAATCCGGAAGCGACGGCAGATTCCGGCAGTTATCAGGTTATGCAGGGGCTGTATGCGATCGGCAGCGGAGGATTTTTCGGCAAAGGGCTGGGAAACAGTACCCAGAAGCTGGGCGTAATACCTGAAGCGCAGAATGATATGATCCTGGTTGTGATCTGTGAGGAACTGGGAGTTCTTGGCGCGCTGATCCTGCTGGTACTATTTGGGATTCTGCTGTACAGGCTGATGTTTATTGCGAGAAACGCACCGGATCTGTATGGCTCGCTGATCGCGACAGGGATATTTGCCCATATCGCTCTTCAGGTTACTCTGAACATCGCCGTGGTAACCGGGCTTCTTCCGACTACCGGTATCACCCTTCCGTTTATCAGTTACGGAGGAACCGCGATCCTGTTCCTGCTGGCCGAGATGGGGATTGCATTGGGGATCTCCAGGCGGATCAGGCTGGAGGGGGAGTAGAGAACTGGCAGCAATATGATAAAATTTCACAAAATCCTCACGAAAAGCTCTTTTTTTCCATAGAAATATATGGTATATTTGAATATGGTATTGAAAACCATATGAAATAGAACTATAGAATACACATTGCGGTTCGGGAGGAAATGACGTGGATTATAAAATTATTGTCGACAGTTGTGGTGAATTGACACACAAAATGAAGGCATCAGGCGTTTACAGCCAGGCTTCGCTGAGTATGCAGGTAGATGGTGACATCATTGTGGATGACGAATCGTTTGACCAGAAGGATTTCCTTCTCCGTGTTGCAGCCAGCCCGGAATGTCCGAAGTCGTCGTGTCCGTCTCCGGAAGAATATCTGAATCTGTACGGGGGAAGCGAACAGAGAGTATATATTGTCACGCTCTCATCGGAGCTGAGCGGTTCTTACAACAGTGCCCAGTTAGGAAGAAAGCTCTTTTTTGAAGAGCATGGAAGGGACGGAAAACAGATTCATGTGTTTAATTCCCGTTCGGCATCGGTGGGGGAAACGCTGATTGCAATGAAGATACAGGAGTGTGAAGAGCAGGGGCTCGGCTTTGAAAAAACAGTCGAGATTACGGAGCGTTATATTGAGGAGCAGCACACATACTTTGTTTTGGAGAATCTTGATACCCTGAGGAAAAACGGCCGGCTCACAGGGATAAAGTCTATTGTTGCCAGCGCGCTGAACATCAAGCCGGTAATGGGATCTACACCGGAGGGGACGATCTGCCAGCTCGGTCAGGCGCGGGGAATGAAGAGGGCTCTGGTGAAGATGATCGACCAGATCGCCCGTGAGGGACGCAATACTGCCGGTAAAGTGCTCGGGATCGCGCACTGTAACTGTCCGGAGCGCGCAAGGGAAGTGGAGCGGCTCCTGCTTGATAAGATAAAGGTGCGAGGAAGTTTTATCGTTGACACTGCCGGGATCAGTACGATGTATGCCAATGACGGAGGAATTATTGTTGTTATCTGATCCGGATTGTGGTAAACTGTCCATATCGGATTGAAAGGAGCATCGGATCATGAGCCAGGAAAAGGTAGATAAATATAAACAGGAAAAAGCGAACAGAAAGAAGATCATGCGTAAGCAGAAGGTGATGGGCATCGTGCGCAAGAGCGTCCTGTCCCTTGTGGCTCTTGCACTTGTTGCATGGCTTGGATATTCCGCATATGTTACGTATGATTCCGGAAAGGAACGGGTAGTAGCAGAGACGAATTATGATTCTGTTATGAACTACCTGGACAATCTGCTCGTAGAAGATACAGCGGAATAGCTGTCCGGGAGCCCGGTGGGAATAAATGGTTTTTTCTGTTTTTAAAAAATAGGATATCTGTTTTACACAAGCACAACATGTAGGTGGAGGAACTCAAATCCTCCCCCACATGTTCTTTTTTTGCCCTGAAACACCCGATTTTCAGGGCTTTTTCCATGTACAGGCGTCACAAAAA
>DXEY01000155.1 GCA_019114745.1 Candidatus Mediterraneibacter colneyensis
GATCGGAGATATCACTTTTCATGAGGAACGAGATGTTATATAGTCTTGATATAGGAAAAGGAGGCTGTGTAACATGGCATTAGGAGATAATATAAAAAAACTGAGAGAAGAGCGCCAACTTACCCAGCAGCAGCTTGCAGATACATTATACGTTTCAAGGCAGACTGTCTGCCGCTGGGAAAACGGTACGAGATGCCCGGATCTTATTATGGCGAAAAGACTGGCGGCAGAGTTTGGGATCAGTCTGGATGAACTGATCTCAGATCAGGATCTGGAGGAGCTGTCGGCGGAGAAGTATCCGTTTCATACGGATCGGATAAAAAGGAGGAAACAACTTGAGGAAAAACAGAAGCGTATCCTCGAGTTTATCCAGATCGTGGGCGGGATCGTTCTTTTGATCTCCGTATTCTGCCGGGTGCAGCTTGAAATACGCGTCCCGGTCTGGTGTTTCCTCATTGCCCTGTGTGCGGAGGCTGCGGCGTTTGCTGCGAGATACCGGATATCCAGGGAACTGGACCGGCTGTATTGATAAACCGGAATATTAAAAATGTATTTGGTAAGAGATTCCCCCGGGCGCCCAGCCCGGGGTTTTCCATCTGACAGACAATCAGATTGTGCAAAATATATAGACATCGGATTATGATAGATGATACAATGTGTCTGGCAGAAAACAGGAAATAAGGAATCAGGTTATGATAATGTCATTAGCAGCCTGCGCAGCAGGTTTTTTACTGGATTTTATATTTGGGGATCCCGTATGGCTCTACCATCCGGTGCGGCTGATCGGAAGCGGGATATCTCTCGGTGAGCGCCTGCTCCGCAGATGCTTCCGGGGCAGAGGGCTCATCTTTGGGGGCGCTGTCTTATGGATCATCATGGCGGGGCTTTCTTTTCTGATTCCCTTTGGAGCGCTCGTTCTGGCTCAGAAGATCCATCCGGGCGTACGATTCGTCCTTGAGACCTTCTGGTGTTATCAGATCTTCGCGGCACGTTGCCTGTGCAAAGAGAGCGGAAAAGTATATGACAGGCTGAAGGAACAGGATCTGCCGGGGGCGCGCCATGCGGTCTCCATGATCGTGGGAAGGGATACCGGGAGTCTGAGCGCCGAAGGCGTGACGAAGGCGGCAGTGGAGACGGTGGCGGAGAACACATCCGATGGAGTGACAGCCCCCCTGATCTATATGCTGATCGGCGGCGCGCCTCTTGGATTTTTTTATAAGGCAGTGAATACAATGGACTCTATGCTGGGCTATAAAAATGAAAAATATATGTACTTTGGGCGTATTCCGGCGAGAATGGACGATGTGTTCAACTATATCCCCGCGAGGATCACGGCGCTGTTTATGATTCTGTCCGCCTTTCTCTGCGGACTGAATGGAAAAAATGCGTGGAAAATATACCGGAGAGACAGGCGGAAACATGCAAGCCCCAATTCGGCTCAGACGGAATCAGTCTGCGCCGGCGCCCTCGGCGTGCGCCTGGCAGGGGATGCGGTCTATTTCGGCAGGCTGCATAAGAAAGAATATCTCGGCGACGCGCTGCGCCCGATCGAGCCGGAGGATATCAAAAGAGCCGGACGCCTTATGTATGTAACGGCATTTCTTGTGCTGCTTGTCTTTGGAATGGTAAAAGCTGCGCTGATCGTACTGATATGAGAAGCAATTCGGATCGGAGAGGAGAACTGGCATGATATACGGACATGGCGGAGACATCTATACATATGGCGATATGCTGGATTTTTCTGTAAATATTAATCCTCTGGGGCCGCCCGGGAAGGCAGTCGACGCGGCAAAACGCAGTATGGATCAGATCACGGCGTATCCTGACAGCAGATGCCGGGAACTGAGGAAAAAGCTGGCGGATAAAGAGGGGATGCCCGAGGATTTCTATATATTCGGAAACGGAGCGGCAGAGATCCTGTATACCCTTGTACTCGCCATAAAGCCGAAGCGCGCGCTTCTTCCGGTGCCTGCTTTTTCAGAGTATGAGCAGGCTCTTCGCAGCGGGGGCTGCCACATAGAGTATTATACTACTAAGCAGGAAAACGGGTTCTGCATTGATGAGGATTTTCTGTCAGAGATCACGGAGGACATTGACATTTTGTTTCTCTGTTCCCCGTCGAACCCTTCCGGACATGTGATCCGTCGGGAACTGCTGGAGCAGGTGGCGGTGCGGTGCGAAAAGCAGAACGTGCGCATGGTGCTGGACGAGTGTTTTGCCGGATTTCTGGAAGACCCGGGGCGGTATTCCATGCTGTGTTTTGCTGCGCAGTATAAGCAGCTCTTCCTCGTCCGTGCATTTACGAAGATCTATGCCATGCCGGGACTCAGGCTGGGGTATGGGATCACTTCCGACTGTGGTCTGCTGGAGGCGATGGAAGCGGCGCGCCAGCCCTGGAGCGTTTCGATCCCGGCACAGGCTGCGGGAACGGCTGCGCTGGACGATGAAGAAACAGTCAGCCGGGCCGGACGTTTCATATCGGAGCAGAGAGAGAAGATGGAAGAGAACCTGCGCAGACACGGGATCCGTTTTGTTCCGTCGGATGCGAATTTTATTCTCTTTTATACAGAGATAAATCTGTTTGAAGAATTAAAAAAATACAGGATACTGATCCGCGACTGTTCCAATTACAGGGGACTCGGCAGAGGATGGTACCGGATCGCAGTGCGGACGGCAGAAGAAAATGCTGTCCTGATGAAAGCACTCGATGAGATCATGGCGGGCAGTACCGGAAAATATGCGAAGGAGGATGACAGATGACCGGATCGATCATGATACAGGGCACGATGTCCAATGCGGGAAAAAGCGTTATTGCCGGCGGACTGTGCCGCGTGCTCAGGCAGGACGGATACAGAGTCGCGCCGTTTAAATCTCAGAATATGGCGCTAAATTCATTTATTACGAAAGAAGGACTGGAGATGGGACGGGCACAGGTGATGCAGGCGGAGGCGGCAGGGATCGAACCTGTGGCGGCAATGAACCCGATCCTGCTGAAGCCGACCAACGACACGGGCTCCCAGGTGATCATAAACGGCAGTCCGGTCGGTGTAATGTCAGCGGCTGAGTATTACAGACATAAGAAGGATTATATCCCATATATCATGGACGCCTATCAGGAGCTTGCGCGGAAATACGATGTGATCGTGATCGAGGGGGCGGGCAGCCCGGCAGAGATCAACTTAAAGCAGGATGACATCGTAAATATGGGGTTGGCGGAGTTGGTGGACGCTCCTGTGCTCCTTGCGGGAGACATCGACCGGGGAGGGGTGTTCGCCCAGCTCATCGGTACGATCATGCTTTTAGAAGAGAAGGAAAGGCAGAGGATCAAAGGCCTGATCATCAATAAATTCCGTGGAGACGTTTCCATCCTTAAGCCCGGTCTTGACATGCTCGAAGAGCGGGCGCATATCCCGGTGACCGGCGTGGTTCCGTACTTCTATCTGGACATTGACGAAGAAGACAGCCTGACCGAGCGGTTCCACAGAAGAGGCACTGCAGGGCTGGCGGACGTGGCGGTGATCCGGCTTCCGAGGATTTCCAACTTTACAGATATTGCGCCTTTGGAGACGATGGAGGAAGTCAGCGTGCGCTACATTACATCGCCTGCGGAGTTTGGGGAGCCTGACGCGGTGATCGTTCCGGGAAGCAAAAACACGATCCGGGATCTGCTCTGGATGCGCCAGAACGGGCTGGAGTCACAGATCCGGAAATTTGCATCCGGAGGCGGGCTTGTATTCGGGATCTGCGGCGGCTACCAGATGCTGGGGCTGGAGATCTCAGACCCGGAAGGCGTGGAGCAGCAGGGGACAGTCCGCGGCATGGGACTTCTCCCGGTGCGGACGGTATTCGGAGCGGAGAAGCGCAGGACGAGAGTGCGAGGGAAGTTCCTGGAAATGAAAGGGATCCTGAGGGAACTCTCGGGAACAGAGTTTGAAGGATATGAGATCCATATGGGAAAGAGCAGCCAGGAAGGAACTGAGAGCAGGCTCGTGGAGTTCTCCGAGGAGACGGGCGCCAAGAGCGGAGCCCGGGCGGGAGAGAGCCGCGCGGACGGAGCCCAGAAGGGAAATGTATACGGATGTTATATCCATGGGATCTTTGACGCGCCGGGCAGCGCGAAAGGGTTTGTCAGCGCCCTTCTGAAGAAGAACGGGTACGACGCCGGGCAGATACAGGTGCGCGACTGGAAAGCCTACAAGGAAGAACAGTATGATAAGCTGGCGGACATTATCCGGGAGAGCCTGGATATGGAGCAGATCTATCAGATTATAGAGAAAGGAAATGATATGCCATGCAGTCTGTAATACGGATCGGGAGCAGAGAAAGCCTCCTTGCGGTGAGGCAGGCGGAGATCATACGGGAGCAGATCATGCGCGCTGACCCGGAAGTGACGGTGGAGATCGTCACCATGAAGACGACCGGAGATAAGATCCTGGATAAAAGCCTGTCTGCCATAGGCGGGAAAGGGCTTTTTGTCAAAGAACTGGATCGCGCCCTCCTGGATGGGAGGATCGATATCGCCGTTCACAGTTTAAAGGATATGCCGATGGAAACCGATCCAGAGATCCCCATACTGGCGTACGGGAAGAGGGAAGATCCCCGGGATGTCCTTCTGTACCGGAAGGGACTGGAGGAACTGCCTGAGCGCGCGGTGATCGGGACATCGAGCAGGCGCCGGATGATCCAGCTTAAGAAGCTCTGTCCTGAGTATATTTTTAAGGGAATCCGGGGAAATGTCCAGACGAGGATGCGGAAACTGGAGAGCGAAGGATTCGACGGAACCCTTCTTGCGGCGGCAGGGCTGAAGCGGCTTGGAATGGAAGATGTGATCAGCCGTTATCTCTCCGTGGATGAGATGATCCCGGCAGCAGGCCAGGGCATCCTTGCCGTGCAGGGCAGAAAGGGAGCGTCCTACCGCTGGCTGAAAGACATCGATGTGCCGGAGAGCCGGTATGCGGCGCTTTCAGAACGGCAGTTTATCCGTGTGACCGGAGGAGACTGCACCTCCCCCTGCGCAGCGCATGCACAGGTACAGGGAAATGAGCTGAAGCTGACCGGGCTTTACTATGACGAAAAGACTCAGACTTATTCGGTTGACACGGCAGTGACAGACGTTTCAGATGCCCGGCAGGCAGGAGAGACCCTTGCCGGGAGGCTCATGGGGCGTGCTACTTACTGATGAGGAACAGCCCTAACATGCATACGGCGATGCCGATGACCTGCTGAAGGGTGAGGGTTTCCTTATAGAGCAAGAATCCCACTACGACGAGGATGCAGGCAAGGGCAATGTTGGCGGTGAGAGAGGCAGTATTGACCTGCCACCCGGCGCGGTAGACATAGATATAGCCAAATTCCAGCGCAACGATGCTTGCGCCGAGCAGCGGGGCAGTCCAGTTGATCCGCGAGATCTCCTCGGACAGTTTCAGATGCCCTCCCTGGAAACAGTATAAGACAAATGCGCACAGCGCGGCAGTCAGATAGGTGACTGTCAGGGAAAACAGAGCGTTTGCCTGCGCCGGGGTCGATTTGGTAATAATGTTGTATGCCACGTTTGCGAGGACGACCATTCCGATCGGCCATAAATAGTTCCACATGATAATCGCTCCTTTCAAATCAAAAATAATACTATCATAAACAAGAAAAGTAGAGAAGTTAAAAATAGAAAAGGCGGTAAGAGATCAGATGATGACAGAGAATCATAACATATCGGACAATAAAGCAGCGGAAGATATGAAAATGACCGGGAAAGTATGGCTTGCCGGGGCGGGACCGGGCGACGCCGGGCTTTTGACAGTCCGGGCGGCAGAACTGATCGGGACGGCAGATGTGATAGTTTACGACGCGCTGATCAGTGCGGAACTGCTGAGCCGTATCCCCCATGAAACAGAGACGATCTACGTGGGAAAACACGCGGGCAATCATCCGGTCCCGCAGGAGGAGATCAACCAGATCCTGGTGAGGGAGGCAAAGAAAGGGAAGAAAGTCCTCCGGCTAAAGGGCGGCGATCCGTTCGTGTTCGGCCGCGGCGGTGAGGAGCTGGAGGCGCTTATTGGCGAGGGGATTCCGTTTGAAGTCGTTCCGGGCATCACGTCATCTGTGGCGGTTCCGGCGTATGCGGGGATCCCTGTGACTCACCGGGATTTTACATCTTCCTTCCATGTCATTACCGGACACGCGCGCAAAGACGGCACGCTGAATATTGATTTCGAGTCCCTTGTCCGTCTGAACGGGACGCTTGTATTCCTGATGAGCGTATCGTCGATGGAACGGATTTTAGGCGGTCTTATGGATGCCGGGATGAGCCCGGATATGCCGGCGGCAGTGCTCGAGAGGGGTACCACTGCCCGGCAGCGCAGAGTGACCGCGACAGTCGGGACGCTGAAAGAAGAGAGCGAGAGGGCAGGCATCCGCACGCCTGCGATCATCCTTGTGGGAAAAGTGTGCGCGCTCTCAAAGGAACTCCACTGGGCGGAGGACCGGCCGCTGGGCGGACGGCAGTTCCTGCTGACCCGTCCCCGGAGAAACAGTTCGGTTCTCGCCGGGATGCTGAAGGATCTGGGAGCCCAGGTCATCGAGATGCCAGCCATCCACACGGAGCCGATCTCGCCGAATGAGCCCCTGCAGGAGGCGCTTGTACGGTCTGGCAGTGAGGAACGGGGCAGATGGCTCGTATTTACCAGCCCTGTGGGTGTATCGGTGTTTTTTGATGAGTTAAAAGAGATGAAGATGGACCTGAGATCGGTGCTCTGCGGGAAAAGCCCGGTCAGGATTGGCGCCATCGGATCGGCGACTGCCGCGGCTCTGGAAGAGCACGGGCTGATCGCGGATGTGGTGCCCGGGACATACAGCGCAGGCGAACTGGGAAGAGCGATTGCCGGAAAGGCGGAGCCGGGAGAGCATGTGCTGATCGTGCGGGCGGAGAAAGGATCGGAGGAACTTCTGCCTCCGCTTGAGGAAAAGGGCCTTGACGTCTGTGACATTCCGCTCTACCGGACAGTATACGAAGTCAGTCCGGTATTGCGCAGAGAAGTCGCTCATATGCTGGAGAACGGCGAGATCGATGCGGTGACATTTACCAGCGGTTCTACTGTCCGCGGATTTGCCCGCGCGATGGGAGAGACCGACTACAGCCGGATCTGTGCGGTCTGTATCGGTGAGCAGACGGCGCGCGCGGCAAAAGAGTATGGGATGCATATTGAGATCGCAGAGGAAGCATCTATGGATTCGATGACAGAGAAGATCACAGAGCTGTTCGGGAGATCCGGGCAGAGCATATAGGAGGATTGGAAGAAAACGATGAAAAACGAATATGACGATCTCCGTTTTTTTGAACAGTACGCCCAGATGACGCGGAGCAGGGAAGGACTGGCAGGCGCAGGCGAATGGAATCAGCTAAAGGAAATGTTCCCGCCGCTTTCCGGCAGGAAGGTGCTAGATCTTGGCTGCGGGTATGGGTGGCACTGTAAATACGCCGCAGAGCAGGGGGCGGATGAAGTGCTCGGGATCGATGCCAGCGAGCGGATGATCCGGGAAGCGATACGGCGCAATCCGGATGAGCGGATCACCTATCGGATCCAGCCCATTGAGGAGTACGGATATCCGGAAGAGGCGTGGGACTGCGTGGTATCAAATCTCGCCCTGCACTATATCGAAGATATCGACGCTGTATTTCATGCGGTATACCGTACATTGAAAAAAGGCGGAACCTTCCTCCTTAATATCGAGCATCCGGTCTTTACCGCAGGGACGGGACAGGACTGGATCTGTGATGAGAAAGGCGAGCCACTGTACTGGCCGGTGGACGACTACTTTTATCCAGGACAGAGAAAGACGCATTTTCTCGGATGCGAGGTAATCAAGTACCACCATACCCTGACCCAGATCCTCAATGGACTGCTGGGATGCGGCTTTGAGCTGAGGAGAGTGGAGGAGGCGCAGCCCCCGGAAGAGATGATGGATCTTCCCGGGATGAAAGACGAGATGCGCCGTCCGATGATGCTGATGATCCGGGCGGAAAAACGGTAGATCCCGTCAGAGGAGAGGACGTAGACATCTTACGATCTTTTCGATTGTCTCTACAAATACATCCGTGTCTGCCTGGGGGTTGTTCAGGTAGGCATGGTACGTCCCCTGGATGCAGTAGGAGAGGAGCACCTGCTTGGCGGGATCTTCCGCGTATTCCGGGTATTTGCGGAAGATCACTTCTTTGAGCGCCCGGTCAAGGCGGACGCCCAGATGGCTCTGCCCTCTGCCGGAAAACAGGATGCGGATCAGGGATGCCTGCGACATGAATGCCAGGCAGAGTTCCCGGGTGAATGCATCAGAGTTCTCCGTGGTATAGTCTTTCAGGTGGGAGATGCCGCCGATGATCGAAGCTACCGTCTCCTGTTCCATCGCCTCGGAGAGCGCATAGATATCTTCATAATGGGAGTAAAATGTGGACTTGTTGATCATTGCCAGCCCGCACAGTTCTTTTACCGTGATCTTTTCGAGCGGCTTTTTTGCCCTTAATTCAATAAATGCGTTTTTGATTGCTGCCTCAGTCTTACGGATCCTCAGATCCGTTTTATTTTTTGCTTCTTCCATGCTGATCTCCCCTTCCATAGTCCGGCTTCCCGGATAATCCGACGATTGTGCCGGAACCGTCGGTTATCCGACAGACAACCGGAATTGCCTGTGGATATTTCCCAAAGTTAAGGATAATCTGATTATAAGACAAAAAACGACTCGTGTCGATTAAAATGGAGGGAGATCATGGATTTTTATGGATTTTACACGGGCAGGATCTTTGACGCGTACCGGTATCTCGGCGCGCAGGTAAAAAAGGGTAAAACAGGAAAAGAAGTGGTATTCCGCACATTTGCGCCGTCTGCTTCCCGCATCTCGGTCATCGGGGAGTTCAATCAGTGGACAGAGAGTCCCATGGAGAAGGTGCATGACGGCAATTTCTGGGAGTTCCGGTCGGAGGATGCACAGCCGGGGATGATGTATAAATACCGCATTTATGACCGCGCGGGAAAATGGACTGACCACTGCGACCCGTACGGATACGGCATGGAACTGAGGCCGAACACGGCTTCTATCATCCGGGAGATGGGCGCTTACCGGTTCCGGGATGAAAAATGGATGAAAGGGCGGTCTGACCGCAGGGATCAGCCGCTGAATCTATATGAACTTCACTTCGGCTCGTTTAGGAAACCGTCCGGTGAGCCTGACGCATGGTACGACTATGAGGAACTGGGGGATATCCTCATCCCGTATCTGAAGGAAAACGGATACAATTATATCGAGATCATGCCGCTGGGCGAATATCCATGCGATGAATCATGGGGGTATCAGGTAACCGGATTTTTCAGCCCCACATCCAGATATGGGACTGCGGATCAGCTGAAGGCTTTTGTGGACGCCTGCCACAGAAATGACATCGGAGTCATTCTCGACTTTGTACCCGTACATTTTGCTGTGGATGACTATGCGCTGGCAGAATACGACGGCACAGCGCTGTACGAATATCCACATTCCGACGTGGGTGACAGCGAGTGGGGGAGCAGGAACTTTATGCATTCCCGGGGCGAGGTGAGGAGCTTCCTTCAGTCGGCGGCGGATTACTGGCTGAGTGAGTACCATATCGACGGACTGCGCATGGATGCGATCAGCCGTGCGGTTTACTGGCAGGGAATGCCGGAGCGGGGCGTCAATTCCAACGCAGTGGAATTTCTCCGGTATATGAACCGGGGATTGAAAGAACGGCATCCCTCGGTGATCCTTGCAGCGGAAGACTCCACAGCTTTCCCCGGAGTGACCAGAGCCGCAGAGGAAGGCGGGCTGGGGTTTGACTACAAGTGGGATATGGGATGGATGAACGACACTCTGGACTATTTCCGGACAGCGCCGGAGTACCGGACAAGAGATTACCACAAGCTCACATTTTCTATGGCGTACTATTATGACGAGCGGTATCTTCTGCCTCTGTCCCACGATGAAGTCGTCCACGGCAAGGCGACGATCCTGCAGAAGATGTACGGGGATTACGATCAGAAATTCCCCCAGGCGAGGGCGTTCTATATGTATATGTATGCCCATCCGGGGAAGAAACTGAATTTCATGGGAAATGAACTGGGACATTTCCGGGAGTGGGATGAAAAACGGGAACTGGACTGGGATCTTCTCGCCTATCCTGCACACCAGGAGTTCCACAGATTTATGAAAGATCTGAACCGCTTCTATCTGGAACACCCGGCATTTTCAGAACTGGATTTTGACGCGGAGGGGTTCCGGTGGCTCGAGTGCCATGCCAAAGAAAAATGTGTGTATATCTTTGAGCGCAGGAGCAGCAGGGAGCGGATCGCGGCTGTCTTTAATTTTTCGGATGAGGAGCAGGAGGCGGAGATCCCGTGCGGGGATGCCGCGTCGCTGAAGCGCGTGTTCAGCAGTGAACTGCCGGAATATGGCGGAAGGGAAACAAGGAGGGAAAAGGTGATAAGATCCAGAAAGGGAAAGTTCACGTTTTGCCTCCCGCCGTTTAGCGCCGGGTATTATGCCGTGAAATAGATCAAAGAGGAAAGGACATCAGAATCCTTTCCTCTTCTTCGCTGTCTCGATCAGTTCTTTTGCCTCTTCAAACGCTTCGGGGAGATAGCTTTCCGTCCATTCTTTCCCTTGCTTTTCCCGGCGCTTGATCTCGTCCCAGTCCGTCTGTGCTCCGTCGGTGCCCGGAGTGCCTGCGCTGCCGAATACATGGGGATGCCGGCGGATCATTTTGTCAGTAATGGACTGGATCACATCGTCCATCGTAAAGAGCCCCTCCTCTTTGGCGATCTGGGCGTGGATCACGACCTGCATGAGGAGATCGCCCAGCTCTTCCTTCAGGTTCTCCGCGTCTCCGGTCTGATCCAGGATGTTGATCCCGCAGATCACTTCAGCAGCTTCTTCGATGCAGGTCTTTTTCAGGCTCATGTGGGTCTGCGCGCGATCCCAGGGACATCCGTCCGGGGCGCGCAGGCGTGCGATGACTTCCTCAAACTCTTCAAACTTTGTCATAGTAAAATGTCTCCTTTATCTGGTGGTAAATTGTTCTTTTACCGTATTTGTTATTCTTCGATTCCTGCCAGTGCCTTCATCTTTACATATGTAAAATGATTAAACACGGCGATCGTCCTGCCAACCCCGATCATGGCGAGGACAGTGCCGATCCCGATCCCAACAGGATGCCCGGTTGATACAAGGCTCAGGATCACAGTAAATGTAATGTTCGCCAGATCGAAACAGTTTTTGGTAAATCCAACGCTCTTATGGGCGGTATCCGCGATCGCCTGCACGATGCCGTCTCCCGGATTGGGAATGATCCGCATATTTAAGGACATTGCGGCTCCGATGCCGGTTAGGATGACGGCAAGGATGAACAGTCCGAGCGTATAGAACAAAATCCGGTAACAGACCGTCTTTTTCATAAAATCACTGCCTTTATTTCAAAATTATGATGCTGGGGAAAAGCCCTCTGTTATTTTAGGCAGAAAAAGACCGGATTGTCAAATCCTGCCGCCGGATCAGGCCGTGTAAACAGCTATAGACAGTGCGCTGCCGGCGGTGCTACAATAGCCGTTGAAGAGGTGATACTGTATGAGTAAAAACAATGATAAGACAAATGTCATGAGAATATTAGACCAGAAAAAGATCAGCTACCGGAGTTACAATTATCTCAATACCGGAGCTGTCAGCGGCACGGAGGTCGCCCGCGCCCTCGGCGAGGATCCGGATACCGTGTTTAAGACACTGGTCACGGCGGGCAGGTCAAAGGCAAACTATGTGTTTGTCATCCCGGTGGAGAAAGAGCTGGATCTGAAGAAAGCAGCACGCAGCGTGGGGGAGAAGAGCATCGAGATGATAAAGCAGAAAGAACTGCTCCCGCTGACCGGGTACATCCACGGCGGCTGTTCCCCGATCGGCATGAAGAAGCAGTTTCCCACAGTGATCGACAGGAGCGCGCAGCAGTGCGGACAGATCATATTCAGCGCCGGGAAAGTGGGGTATCAGGTGGAAGTGGCTCTGAGCGACCTGGAGAAAGTGATCCGCTTTAAACTGGACGATATTGCAGTATAGAAAAACCGCAAAATGGAACATGCAGAGGATCGGATTCTGTACAGAGTCCGATTTGTATTTGTAATGACACGAACCAGATGATATGGTATATTAATCAAAGAGTTTATTTTGATTCTGATACGGAAGGGAAGGGGCATCGGATGTTAAAATACACGGTCAGGCGGATTGTGACAGGGCTCATTTCTCTGTTTGTACTTGCAACGATTACATTTTTCCTTGTCCGGCTGATCCCCGGAAGCCCTTTTCAGCGGGGCGGGGTTTCAGAGCAGGTGGTGGAAGCGGTGGAGCAGGAATACGGGCTCAATGAACCTGTAATCTCCCAATACATGTCTTATATGTCAAATCTGCTCCGCGGTGATCTGGGAATTTCCTATCAGGATCCTTCCAACCGTGTGACCGATATTATCGCCAGGGCATGGCCTGTGACAGCTTCGATCGGAATTGCGGCGCTTGCGGTGTCGCTGCTTCTGGGGACAATTGCCGGAGTTGTCCGTGCCGTGACCGGAAAAAGGTATGTAAAGGAGCTCATCTCCGGCGGGAGTATGCTCGCTGCGGGAATCCCGGGGTTTGCCGCAGCGATCCTTCTTCTGCTGGTGTTCAGCGTGAAGTTAAAATGGCTTCCGGCGTCGGGGCTGATGACGCCGGCTCATTATATCCTGCCGGTAACGGCGCTGTCGCTGTATCCGGCTGCCATGATCTCAAGGCTTCTCTCCAACACGCTTTCCGGTGAGCTGCAGAAAGATTATGTACTGTTTGCAAGGGCGAAGGGGCTGGGAAAATGGCGCGTTATCCTCGTCCATGCACTGAAAAATTCTTATCTGCCGGTGCTCAACTATATCGGGCCGGCGTCGGCTTCCCTGCTGACCGGAAGTTTTGTAATAGAGAGTATCTTTACGATCCCGGGACTCGGGCGTGAGTTCGTGGGCTCGATTACGAACCGTGATTATACACTGATATTGGGGCTGACAGTATTTATGGGAGCCGTGGTGATCATAATCAATCTGTTTACCGATCTTCTGTGCGCATGGCTTTCCCCTCAGACAAGAAGGGCGTACAGGAAAGAAGAGTTCTGACCATACCAGGGCAGGCGGCGGGGAAAGAACAGGATTTCAGAAGGAGGATGTGTCATGCCGGGCAGGCTCAGACAGCATTGGAAAAACTACACAGGCAGCAGCCGTATGGCGGTGGCAGGATGCGTGATCCTTGGGGTATGGATCCTGTTTGCAGTGGCAGTACCGCTTTTTGGACCATGGTCATATTCGGCACAGGATGCAGAGATCAGGAACCAGGGCGCTTCCCTTGCACACTGGTTTGGGACAGACAGGTTCGGGCGGGATCTGTTCGCCAGGGTCTGGTACGGAGCGGGAATCAGCCTGATCGTGGGGACGGCGAGTACGCTGGTCAACGGAGGGATCGGTATCCTTTACGGCGCGGCGGCAGGGTATGCCGGAAAGAGAACAGACATGATACTCATGCGGATCGCCGATATCATTTCCGCCATTCCCTCCATGCTCTACGTGATCCTGATCACACTGGTAATGGGCGCGGGGATCGGGAGCATTATCGTGGGGCTCTGTATTGCCGGATGGATCAGTATGGCGCGGATCGTCAGGGGAGAGATCATCCGGCTGAAAGAAGCAGACTATATCTACGCGGCAAGGATGGAAGGGATCGGACGCTTTCGGATTCTGTTCCGGCATATCCTGCCGAACGCCGCGGGCCCGATCGTCGTGAATATGATCTTTCTCGTGCCCCAGGCGATCTTTACAGAGGCATTTCTCAGTTTCCTCGGAGTGGGGATCGCCGCCCCGGCGGCAAGCCTCGGGACGATCATACAGGAGGCGCGCAGCCAGATGATGCTCTATCCGTATCAGATGATATTTCCGCTTGTCGTGTTGTGCGTGATGATCCTGGCACTTAATATGACAGGAACAGCGGTGGAAGAGCGTGTCGGAAGCAGGAGAGGAAGAGAGAAGAAATGAGTATGCTGGAAGTACAGAACCTGAATGTGAGATATCTGACGGAGAACGGAGCTTCCGAAGTAATAAAAGACATCAGTTTTCAGGTGGAAAAAGGAGAGATCGTCGGTCTGGCAGGCGAGTCGGGATCCGGAAAAAGTACCGCCATGCTGGCAGTGATGGGTCTGCTGGACGGACGGGCAAAGATACAGTGCCGGACACTTTCCCTCGGCGGCGGTCCGGTCAGGCCCGGGTACAATGCCGCCATGATCTTTCAGGATCCACTGAGCAGCCTGAATCCTTCGCTCCGGATCGGAAAGCAGATCACGGAGACAATACGGCTGCGGCAGAAATGTAACAGGAAGGAGGTGGCAGCCCGCGCAGAGGAGCTTCTGGATATGGTGGGGATCCACAATCCGTCCCTGCGGATGCGCCAGTATCCTCATGAACTGTCCGGGGGAATGAGACAGAGAGTCGTCCTCGCCATCGCTCTGGCGTGCAGCCCGGATCTGATCATTGCGGATGAGCCGACTACAGCGCTGGATGCAGTGGTTCAGGCACAGATCCTGTCTCTTTTCAAACGGATCGTCAGGGAGACAGGGACATCCCTGCTCCTGGTCAGCCACGATATGGGGGTGACAGCCGCCCTGTGCAGCCGTGTGTATGTGATGCACCAGGGAAAGATCGTGGAGGGAGGATCCGCTGAAGATATCTTTTATTCCCCTGCTGAGGACTATACGAAACGCCTTCTCGCAGACGCCAGAGGCAGCAGAAAGGTTCCCGCAAAAGCGGCTGAGAGTACGCCGCTGATCCGCCTGGAGCATGTGACGAAAACGTTCGACCCGTCAGAGGGGATCCGGGATCTTTCCGCAGAGATCTGCAAAGGGGAGATCTTTGCACTGGCGGGCGAGAGCGGAAGCGGAAAGACGACAACGGCAAAAGTCCTGACCGGGATCCTGTGTGAAGACTCCGGGCATCTGTATTATAAAGGAAAGCTGCTGCCGGGAAAGAACCGGATGGAAGCGTTCGGCGGAAGGGTGCAGATGGTGTTCCAGGATCCCTGTGCGTCTCTGAATCCTGGTCTGACGGTGCGCCAGGCGCTGAGGGAGGCGCTCCTGGCGTCTGCGAGGCGCGGCGGTGAGACGCCGGATCCCGGCAGAACAGACCGAAAGATCACGGATATGCTCGAATTGACGGGGATTTCCGGGGGCGATGCGGATCGGTATCCCGGTGAGTTTTCAGGCGGCCAGAGGCAGCGGATCGGGATCGCAAGGGCTCTGATCACCGGGCCGGAGCTCCTTGTCTGCGACGAGGCGCTCTCATCCCTTGATGCGACTACGAGGGAGCAGATCCTTGACCTGCTTTTTGACCTGCAGAAAAAGATCGGATTTGCCTGCCTGTTTATTTCCCATGATATGTATGTGGTGCGCCGGATCAGCGGCAGGATCGGAGTGATGTACGGAGGACGCCTTATCGAAGCCGGAAGTACCGGGACGGTTTGTTCTGATCCGTGGCATCCCTATACGAAACAGCTCCTGGAGTCTGTCCCGGAGCCGGATCCGCTGAGGGCTGCCAAAGTGAAGGCTGCGCCGTCCAAAGAGCGGGGGCAGGATGCGGGGAAGGGATGCCCCTTTGCCGGCAAATGCGGGTACGCGATGGAGTGCTGCCTGAGCGAAATCCCGGAAACGCTCCGTTTCGGAGAGCGGCAGGTGGCGTGCTTCCTGTACTCCGAAGCGCACAGCGGAAAGCGTGACAGAAACTATAAGATGACATCCCAGATATAAATGCATGACAGGAGAAGAAGGAGAGACTACTTATGAAGAAACGGATGACGGCGGTGCTGCTCCTGGCGGTACTGCTTTGCAGTACAGTTTTGTCCGGCTGTGTGACAGCCCGGCCGGAAGGGGAGGACAGCGGAAAGAATATTACCGTGGCGATCAGCAGCGACACGGGGACGATGGATCCGGCGGGCTCAATCGCCCTGACGTATCTGGCGTATTCGGTGAGCGCTCTGGATGAACTTCTGACATATGGAGAAGACGGAGAAATCGAATACCGCGCGGCAAAGAGCTATGAAGTGAATGAGGATGCCACAGTCTGGACATTCCATCTGAGGGAGGATGCACAGTGGTCTGACGGATCCCCGGTGACCTCCGGCGATTTCCTGAACACGATTACACGCGCCCTGGACCCGGCTTCTGGCAGCGGTTATGCCAATTATCTGTTTCCCATAGAAAATGCGGAGGCGATCTATAACGGAGAGGCTGATATGTCTGCCCTCGGCGTGGAGACGCCGGACGATTACACGCTGATCTTCCGCCTGTCAGAGCCCTGCGTCTATTTCCTGGATCTGCTGAGGCTTCCGGTCTATACGCCCTCCTGTGCGGAATATGCGGACTCTGTGGACAGCGGCTGGGACAAAGACCCGGAGACGAGCCTGGCAAACGGGCCGTTCCGGCTTGCGGAATATGTGCCGGAACAGTATTTTGTGCTGGAGAAGAATGAGTATTACTGGAATGCCGATGCAGTGAACCTGGATACGATCACGTACCGTTTCTTCGACGATACCCAGTCTATGGCAAACGCATACGAGGCGGGAGAGGTGGACGTGGCAACCTCTCTGTCCTCCACGGTAATGGAGGCGTATGAGGGACAGGAAGATCTGTATGTGGCGGATCAGATCGCTACAAGATACATTTATATGAACCTGAACGTGACGCCGCTCAATGACGTGCGTGTGAGAGAGGCGCTCAACCTGGCAATCAACAGGGAAGAGCTCTGCCGGATCGTGGGAAGCGACACAGAGCCGACTTACAATCTGGTGGCAAAATATATGACAGACCGCTCCACAGGGGAGTACTTTGTGGACGGAGCCGCTCAGCCCTTTGAGGAAAATGTGCAACGGGCGCAGGAACTGCTCGCAGAAGCGGGATATCCCAATGGGGAGGGTTTCCCTGAACTGACGTATTATTATCCGACGCTGGAGATGGATTCGGACACCGCGCAGGTGATCCAGGAACAGTTAAAGGAAAACCTGAATATTACGATCAATCTGGAGGCGCAGGAACTTCAGGCAAATTATTCCACCCGGTATTCCGGAAATTTCGACTTGTGCCGAATGAACTGGACAGCGGACTTTGCAGACCCCTATACCTATCTGTCCATGCTCCTGTCCAACAGCACCTACAACTGCAGCGGCATCAATGATCCGGAGTATGACGATATCGTGGAACAGTCCAATTCGGAATCAGATCCGGTAAAACGCGCGGAACTGCTCCATCAGGCAGAACAGCTTGCAGTGGGAGAACAGTTCTATATCATCCCGCTGTTTGCCATGAAGAGCGTAAACCTGGTCAGCCCGGATATCACAGGCATCCGGCAGATCCCGGCGAGCGGGGCGCTTGAGTACCGCTATGCGGACACCAATGCATGACAGGACGGTAGAGAGATATGATGGAATTAGTCACCGGAGGCAGCGGCAGCGGGAAGTCCGCTTATGCGGAGGAGCGGATCTGCTGTCTTCACAGTCAGGCACGCCGGGAGCGTGTCCCCGGACAGGGCGCTGTGCCGCTGTATTACATCGCGGATATGATACCATACGGCCGCGAGACAGAGGAGAAGATCGGAAATCACCGGAAGATGCGCGCGGGCAGAGGATTTTATACGCTTGAGTGGTATCTGGATCTTCCGGGAAAACTAAAGGACAGCAGGTCGCCTTCCATGGAAGGCTCCTGCACGCTGCTGGAATGCGTCTCAAACCTGGCTGCCAATGAGATGTATGAGCCTGAAGGCGCGGGAGCGGATACGGTGGAACGGGTCGCTCAGGGCGTATATATGCTGAGAGAACGGTGCGCCCATCTCGTAGTAGTGACCAACGATGTGTTCCGCGAGTCTGAGCCCGATTCGGAGGAAATGGCAAGGTATAAAGAGTACCTCGGCGCTATCAACTGCCGTCTGGCACAGATGGCAGACCGGGTTACCGAGGTCGTGTACGGGATTCCGGTACGCGTAAAAGGTGCGGAGACAGCGAAGGATGCGGAGACGATGAAGAGTGCGGAGATGGAAACGGGAAAGAGAGGGGACAGACATATGGTGATCGTGACAGGCGGAGCGTACCAGGGAAAATACCGTTACGCGGGACAGATCGCATCGGAGGGGACAGAATGGGCGGACGGCGCTCTGTGTCCGCTCGACCGGATCGGTTCATGTGGGGCAATCGATCATTTTCATCTTTTTATCCGCCGGTGGATGCAGTCGGGAAGATCCCCGAAAGACCTGACGGATCAGATCCTCCGGGAAAACCGGGATCTTCTGATCGTGTGTGACGAGGTCGGATGCGGCCTGGTGCCGACGGACGCTTTTGAGAGAGAGTACAGAGAGGCAGCAGGACGGATCTGTACGGAGCTGGCAAAACACGCGGATGAAGTACACCGGGTGACGTGCGGTGCCGGCGTCAGGATCAGATAGAAAGAATAAAGGAGAAACAAGATATGCTGAACGAACTGGAGCAGGTGCGGCCTGCCGATATCGAGAAGAGAAGTTTTGAGATCATAACAGAAGAACTCGGGGACGTACCTCTGATCCCGGGGACAGAACCAATCGTAAAGCGCTGTATCCACACAAGTGCAGACTTTGATTATGCAGAGAACCTGAAGTTTTCTGAAGGTGTTGTGGAGCGTGCGCTCCGTGCGCTCCGGGAAGGGGCGTCCATCGTGACGGACACCCGGATGGCAATGGCGGGCATCAATAAGAAACGTCTGGCACAGTACGGCGGGGAAGTGCATTGCTTTATGGCGGATGAAGATGTGGCGCTGACAGCCAGAGAAAACGGGACTACCCGTGCTGCCGCATGTATGGACAAAGCGGCAGGACTGTACGGGGATCAGAAACTGATCTTTGCCATCGGCAATGCGCCCACAGCTCTTGTCCGGCTTTATGAGCTGATCCGTGAGGGCAGGCTCGTGCCGGAGCTGATCATCGCCGCCCCGGTGGGGTTTGTCAATGTTGTGCAGTCGAAAGAACTGATCCTGTCCCTGAACGATATCCCCTATATCGTGGCGGACGGCAGAAAAGGCGGCAGTAATATCGCGGCTTGTATCTGTAATGCACTTTTATATATGATCCCGTAAGGAGAGTTATGATGGAGAAACCTTATTTTCCGATGTTTATTGATCTGACAGGCAAACTTGTATTTGTGGCAGGCGGAGGGACGGTCGCCCTGCGCCGGGTCAGGACTCTGCTCCGGTTCGGGGCACAGATCCGTGTCGCAGCGCCCGGATTGTGCGAAGGGCTGCTCTGTCTGGAAGAAGAGGGCAGGATCTCTGCGGAACACAGACAATACCGCTCCGGAGATATCTGCGGCGCTTTTCTTGTCCTTGCGGCTACTGACGACCGGGAAATAAACCGCAGGATATGGGAAGAGTGCCGCACGGCAGGCGTCCCGGTCAATGTGGCGGATAACAGGGCGCTCTGCGACTTCTATTTTCCTTCTGTCGTAATGACGGACGAGGCGGTGATCGGTATCAGTTCCGGCGGAAAAGATCCGTCTGTGACGAAAGCGCTGAGAAAAGACATAGAAAAAGCGTGCGGTACAGAGAAAGATTCCGTCTATGGGATAGAATAAACATTGCAAAAATTTTATGTTTTGTTTATAATTAGTTTCATATTGTGTACAGAAAGGACTAAAGAAAATGGGAGATACATTACAGATCCTGACTGCTATGGTCATTTACATGGCATCAGTCATCATCATCGGCGTTACGTTTGCAAGGAGGGCAAATGCAAGTTCGGACGCATATTTTCTCGGAGGGAGAAGCCTTGGACCGTGGGTGACGGCAATGAGCGCGGAGGCATCCGATATGTCGGGGTGGCTGCTCATGGGACTTCCCGGCGTGGCGTACTGGTGCGGCATTGCTGACGCAGCATGGACTGCCATCGGGCTTGCGGCGGGAACATACATCAACTGGCTGATCGTTTCCAGACGTCTGCGCCGCTACAGTGAGAAAGCGGGCAACGCCATCACGCTGCCGGAGTATTTTTCCAACCGGTTCCACGAGAAGAAAAAAGTGATCATGACGATCGCGGCAGTGTTTATCCTGATATTCTTTACCGTGTATGCGGCGAGCTGTCTTGTGACCTGCGGAAAGCTGTTCTCTACTTTGTTCGGTCTTCCCTATATCCCGATGATGATCGTGGGAGCTGTGTTTGTACTGATCTATACGATCATCGGCGGATTTCTGGCGGAGAGCGCGTCAGACTTCATGCAGGCGATCGTTATGATCATAGCGCTTGGAGTGATTGTTCTTGTCGGAACTTATTCGGCAGGCGGATTTGGCGCTGTGATCGATAACGTAAAAGATATCCCGGGATTCCTGGAATTTTTCGGCATGGCAACTCCTCAGACTGTGGACGGCGTGCAGCAGACGGCGAACGGAGTTCCTCTGTTCGGTGAAGCGGCTCCGTACGGGATCCTCTCGATCGTGTCCATGCTGGCATGGGGGCTCGGATACTTTGGCGTTCCCCAGGTACTTCTGAGGTTCATGGCGATCCGCCATGAGGATGAACTGAAACGTTCCCGCCGGATCGCGACAGTGTGGGTCGTGATCTCTCTTACGATCGCGGTATTCATCGGAGTGCTCGGGCGTGCGCTCTACCCGACGGCGCTTGCTACCTCATCGGAGGCGGAGAATGTATTCATCCTCCTCTCGACGAATCTCCTGCCTCCGCTGATCGCAGGCTTCGTCATGGCGGGGATCCTGGCGGCGACCATCAGTTCCTCGGACTCTTACCTGCTCATTGCGGCTTCCGCATTTGCAAAGAATATTTATCACGGACTGTTCCGCAAGAAAGCATCGGACAAAGAAGTGCTCAATATTTCACGTCTGACGCTGCTTGTGATCGCCATTGTAGCGATCGTCATCGCACTGGACGAGAACAGCGTGATCTTTACGATCGTGAGCTTTGCCTGGGCGGGCTTCGGAGCTACGTTCGGTCCGCTCATGCTCTTCAGCCTGTTCTGGAAGAGAACGACGAGAGCCGGAGCGATTGCCGGTATGCTCGGCGGCGCAGGTATGGTGTTTGTGTGGAATCTGCTCGTGCGCCCGCTCGGCGGTGTCTGGGATATTTATGAGCTCCTTCCCGCGTTCCTGTTCTCCAGCCTGTGCATCGTAGTGGTGTCTCTTATGACCCCGGAACCGTCGGCAGAGATCAAACGGGAATTTGACGAAGTAAAACAGATGGGGACAAAATAAGAAAATAAGTGATACGATATATAAGATCAGAGCAGCAGCCATTTCGGCTGCTGTTTTGTATTTCATCTAAACAGAATCTAAACAGCCGTCCCGCTAATATTATTACCGTCTTAATACAAACTGTACTATGATATAGCTAAGAAAGAAGGTGATCAATATGTTACAGGATCTGTTATTATTATTCATCGTTATCGCCGGGGGAGCATACGGCCTGTATCTGATGAGAGGGGTCGATCATTTCATAAAGAAAAACAGGGAAGAGGAAGCGGCGGTTCATTCAGATAAGCGCAGAGAATGTGCGGTCATATTCAGCGACAGCGGGGCGCCGGAACTGGAAGAGTGGTTCTCTGACGCCGGATTCCGCGTGGTTTCAGTTTCAGGTATCTATCTGCCGGAAGAGTGCCGGGATGCCAGATATCTCGTCGCTCTGGGCAGTTCGGATGTAGATAACCTGTCTGTATGCAATCTGATGAAACAGGTAAATCCGAAAGCGGAGATCTACAGCCTGTGCAATGACAGGTCAGTGAAAAAGCTGTACAGAAAAGCAGGGGCTTCAGTTGCGTATAACCGGGAAGAGCTGATGCAGAGGATGGAGCTGATCATTCTGGGACACGAGGTGGGAGCGGCATGATCAAAAAACTTATCCGGCGCCTTACGCCCACCCAGATGATCCTGATCGGGTTCTGCGCCCTGGAAATAGCAGGGACACTGCTTTTGATGCTCCCGGTATCTACAAGAGAGGGAATTGTGACACCGCCTGTAAACGCGCTGTTTACGACGGTGTCAGCGTCGTGTGTGACAGGACTGGTAGTGGCGGACACTTTTCAGTACTGGTCTGTGTTCGGACAGTGTGTGATCCTGATGCTGATCCAGATCGGAGGCCTGGGCTTTATGACTATCGGCGTTTTTTTTGCGGTTATCCTGAGACGCAGGATCGGCCTGTGGGTGAGGGGAACTCTGCAGGAAAGCGTTAACTTTATGCAGACAGGAGGAATAATCAGGCTCGCAAAGAAGATTGTTACAGGTACTGTGATCTTCGAGGGGGCGGGAGCGGTGATCCTCGCCGTCCGTTTCAGCCGGGATATGGATCTTGCCCAGGCAGTATATTATGGTATTTTCCATTCGGTCTCAGCATTCTGCAATGCGGGATTTGACCTGATGGGGAAAGACGGAGCATATATTTCATTAACAGAATACTCGGGCGACTGGGTTGTGAATCTTGTGATCATGCTGCTTATCATAACAGGCGGTATCGGTTTCTTTATCTGGGATGATATTTCTGAAAATGGAATCCATTTCCGCAGATATCATCTGCATACAAAGATTACGGTACTTATGACGGCAATCCTGATCTTTGGCGGAGCTGTTGTGCTTTTTTTTCTCGAATATCATAATACGATTGCGGGACGGCCTCTGGATGAGCAGGTGCTGTGTTCCCTGTTCGGATCCGTGACGGCAAGAACAGCAGGATTCAATACGGTAGATACGGGAGCACTCACAGACAGCAGTAAACTTGTTACCATCCTGCTGATGTTTATCGGCGGAAGTCCCGGATCTACGGCGGGCGGCATTAAGACCACCACCGCGGTTGTCCTGATTGCACATGTATATGCCGGGCTGTTCGGAAAGAAGGACTGTACGATGTTCGGCAGGAGGATAGGAGGGGATGCGGTTCACAAGGCGGGAACAGTCCTGTGTACGAACCTCCTGCTTTCGGTCACTGCAGTTCTGGTCATTGTTACAGCAACATCTCTCGATGTGACAGACGTGATGTTTGAAGTGGCATCGGCAATGGGAACCGTCGGCATGTCGGCGGGGATTACGAGGAGTCTTGATACCATCTCAAAACTTGTTCTTATTTTCCTGATGTTCTGCGGAAGAGTGGGGAGTTTTACATTTGCGCTTTCGCTGAAAGGACATAAGGTGGATCCTCCGGTTCGGCTTCCGGAAGAACAGGTGATGATCGGATAGTCCGGTGGATATGGAAAGAATAAACAATAATTTGGCTGGGAACAGCCGGGAGGCGAGATATGAAATCTGTTTTGATTATAGGAACTGGAAGGCTGGGGCATCATTTGTGCCTCAATATGTCGCATATGGGGAATGAGGTAATGATCGTGGATAAAAATGAGGAGAGTATGCAGGATCTTCTCCCCTGTGCACTAATGGCGAAAGTTGGAGACTGTACAAAGCTGGAAGTGTTAAAAAGCCTTGGGGTCGGAAATTTTGATATCTGTTTTGTGTGCATCAGCAACAGTTTTCAGGACAGTCTTGAGATCACCAGTTTGCTGAAAGAACTCGGCGCATCCTATGTGGTGAGTAAGGCAAACCGGGATATCCAGGCTAAGTTCCTTCTGAGGAATGGCGCTGACGAAGTGATTTATCCGGAGAGAGATGTGGCAGAACGTATTGCAATCAAATACGGAAGCAATAAGGTGTTTGATTATATCGAGATGACAGAAGGGTATTCGATCCTGGAGATCCCGCCTATGCATGGCTGGGCAGGGAAAAGCATCGGGCAGCTGGCGATCCGTTCGCGTTATCATGTCAGCATCCTCGGGATCAAGGTCAACGGACATCTGCAGTTCCTCCCCCGGCCCGACAGGGTGCTGGCGGCCGAAGATCATCTGATGATCGTGGGATTGAAGAAGGATATCGACCGTATCTTGGCAAATATGGAGTAAAGTGTTAAAATTTAGTGGGACAGACTGAGCGGCGGCTGCCGTGCCGGATTGCCGCACTGTGTCAAAACCGATAAATACGGGAGAACTTAGATCAATGAAAAGGATCGCCGGATTAGCAGAGAAAATACGAAAGAGCGAGAGATCTGTTTTTTTGATCCGTACGGCAGGTATTGTGCTGGCCGCAAGCCTCGTCAGCATATTTTTAAATCAGAATGGCGTCATGAAAGAGAATATACTCATGGTGTTTCTGATCGGGGTACTTTTAACAGGCGCATATACGGCAGGATATGAATACGGGATCATAGCTGCGGTTGTCAGCGTGCTTATGTTCAATTATTTCTTCACGGTTCCGGTACATACATTTGCGATCATGAATCCCAATGACGTGGCAATGATGTTCTTTTTCCTCGCAGCATCCTTTATTTCATCCGGGATGACGGCACGTTTCCGCAGACAGCTCCTGATCGCGGAAAGAAATGAGAGGACAGCCCGGCGCATGTCTGAAATGTCAGAAAAATTTATCAATGTGACCGGAAAAGAGAGGATCATTGCTCTGGGTCTCGAATACATCAGGGAAAATACGGGGTATGATGCAAAGGTGAGGCTGGCGGGAGAAGATGAGACGGAGGATTCGGAAGGCGGATATATTTTATTTCCGATCGGGAGTATGGTTCAGAAGATCGGAGAACTGAAGGTGTACACAAGAGACAGAGGGATCGGCCGGGAGCAGGAGATATTTATCCGCGCGGCGGCAGGTCAGATAGGGATTGCCCTTGACCGGGAGATGATCTATGCGGAACAGGAAAAAACAAAGCTGGAAGTGGAGCGTGAACACCTGAAGAGCAGTATGCTCAGGAGTATTTCACACGATTTCAGGACCCCGCTGACCGGGATCATAGGAGACTGCGACCTGATCCTGAACTGTCAGGTGGCGGATACAGAACAAAAGGATGCGCTTGTGAGAGATATCAGGGAACAGAGCGTGTGGCTGACGCGGACGATGGAGAATATCCTGAGTATGACAAAGATTGAGAGCGGGGCTGATTTTATTGATATGGAGGAGGAAGTGGTGGACGATCTTGTCCATGACGCGCAGCGCCATGTGATCGGACTGAGAGACCACCGTGTATTCAATGTTTCCATGCCCAAAGAACTTCTTATCGTAAATGTGGATGGCAGGATGATCGTGCAGGTACTGGTGAATCTGCTGGATAATGCCGTCAAGAATACACAGGAAGGAGGCAGCGTCAGCCTGAATGTATCCTACCGGGACAATAAGGCGTATTTTGTGGTGGAAGATAACGGCCGCGGGATCGAGAAGGGGCAGGAAGAAGCGATTTTTGAAGAGTTTGTATCTAATAGTGAGAAGGGTGCTGACCAGAAACGGGGGATCGGCCTGGGACTGGCGATCTGCCGGGAAGCAGTGGAGATCCACGGAGGGAGCATCTGGGCGGAAAACAGGAGGGAAGGCGGAGCACGCTTTACTTTCTGGCTGCATGCAAAAACAGCAAAGGAGACAGAAAATGTTGAGAATGAAGAATGAAATACTGATCGTGGAGGACGACAGATATATTATACGCTTCATGGATATGAGCATGAAGGAAGAAGAGTATACGATCTCCGTCGCAAGGACGATAAGAGAAGCGCTTACCCTGTTTTTTGCAAATCATCCGGATCTGGTAATACTGGATCTGGGACTCCCCGATGGGGACGGGATCGAAGTGCTCAAAAGGATCAGAGAAAATTCGGATATCCCGGTGATCGTAGTTTCGGCACGGCAGGAAGAGGACGAAAAAATACGTGCGCTTGACGCGGGCGCGGATGATTATGTGACCAAGCCGTTTTATATGGGGGAGCTGCTGGCAAGGGTGCGCGCGGCGCTCCGCAGGCTCGAAAACCGTGTTGCGGAGAAGGATCCGAAATATGAGGACGGCGATCTGGTCGTTGATTTTGAAAACAGGATCGTAGAGGCGGGAGGACGTGAGATACATCTTACTCCGATGGAATACAAGATTCTGGCGCTGCTGATCCTGAACCGGGGCAAAGTATTGACGCACCGCTATATCCTGAAGGAAATCTGGGGATATGCCGAGGGAGCAGACGCAGCTACCCTGAGGGTGTTTATGGCGACTCTGCGCAGGAAAATTGAAAAAGATCCATCGAATCCCCAGCACATTCTCACGGAAGTCGGCGTGGGATACCGCTTTAAGTAAACAGAGCGCAGAGGACGGGCTGTCCCGTTCATCTGCGCTCTTTTAATGCTTTTATCACTCCCGCGGCATCGGCGGATTCCACATAGATCTGATGCTCCGGTTCGTGGATATCCTCCAGATAATGGGCATCGGAACAGCAGATCACGCTGCATGTTTCAAAATACGGATGCTCCCGTCTGATCCGGTGGAGGTTCTTAAAATCATGGAACTCCGCGCAGGAAAACGTACTTCCGGGCGGGACGAAACCGAGATTCGAGATCAGGCTCGTGGAAGTTTTGTCAACGTGGGCGGGATAGGCGATCCCGTGGAAGGATTCCACGAGAGGAAATACATCGTCAAACGGGATGGATGTGGCGTTGATGAGAAGAAGCTCCACTGTGCCGGTCACCTCATCGCGCTCGTTCATGATCTGCTGCTTTCCGAAGATGTCCTCCCGGTTGGGGACGGGCAGGAGTTTCTCACAGACGAGGGAGTCAAAGGCAAGTGCGTCTTCCAAAGCAGGGAAGAGGCAGATTACATGTACCTCCTCGGCTGTGGTCAGTTCCATACCTGGGATCACCGTCACTCCGTACTGCTCCCCGTGGTACATGGCAGCGGGGCAGTTGCGGCAGGTGTTGTGGTCGGTGAGCGCGATCACATCCAGCCCTTTGACTGCCGCCATTCCGGTCAGGTTGGCGGGGGTCATATCGTCATCCCCGCATGGGGAAAGGCAGGAATGGATATGCAGGTCATAGTAGAGCGGGATCATAACTCTCCCGCCTGATAGATCTTCAGGGCGGCGTCAAATACAGGCAGCCCGGTTGCAAGCACGGCGATGCCTTCCTCCTCCGCCTTCGCAAGCGTATCCGCGTCCAGGGTGACCCCTTCGGCGAGTACGATGCATGCGGTATCAGTCAGAGACGCCACTGCGAGGGTATTCTTATTCCCCATAACTGTCACCCAGGCGCAGCCCGCGGGCGCCCTGCCCATGGCAATGCTCAAAAGATCACAGCAGAATACCTTTGTGATTTCCCGCTCGGGATTTCCTTTCACTAATGTCGTGCATTCCGGCAGTTCCAGTATGGTCTGAAGTTTCATATCCGTCACATATCCTTTCCCATATTTTCAGGCACTCCGAAGGAAGCGAGTTCAGTCGTCAGTTCCCGGATATACCTGTGAAGCAGGGCGTCCTCTTCCTCTGACAACTGCCCGTCCGCGCTGCCGCTTTGGGTCAGGCGCTCGATCTTCTGCGAGAGCTCCGCGATATTGGAGCGGAGCACATAGATGCAGTCGTTCGGCGCGGCGTCCCCGCGGACAATATCCTCTGCAAGAGTCTGGCATGTGGGCGCTCCGCATGATCCGCAGTCGAGACCGGGGAACATGGCGGTGAGCTGCTCCACGTCGTTCATCATCTTCAGGCTCTCCTTGAAGGTATTCCCGAGCCGGAAGACCGGTTCATACTCCACGTCGTCCGCCCAGTACAGGTTCCGGATCTCGGGATTGTCCTCCAGATGGTTTTTTGATACAGGCTGGTATTTTGTCAGCCGTTTCGTCTTTGCCATGGCGATGTATGCGTTTTCCACTGTGAGCGTGCCGCCGACGCATCCGCCGCTGCAGGCGTTGAGCTCCACGAAGGTAAGCCCGTGGAGTTTTTCGTCCTCAAGCTCTTCGAGCACCCGCAGGATATTGACGATGCCGTCCGCCGCAAGATAGTTCTCCACGAGCAGTCCGCCGGCTTCGCCCCCGGCGTTGCTCCACCCGATGCCGATGCGCCCGGAGTGGGAGAGCGGCTTTAACTGGCTTTCGTCATGCTTCATATGGGGCAGGAGGAGCGGATATACGTCCTTGATCGCCACCACGTTGTCGATATTGCTGCGCTCGATCCCGAGCGGGGATTTCGCGTAGGACACTTTGGACGGACAGGGGGAGATGAAGATGATCCCGATCTCCTCCGGCTTCAGCCCTGTCTTTTTCATGGCACGCGCCCGCGCGATCTCAGCGGCTGCTTCTACCGGAGCTTTGATCGGCAGGAGCCGGGAGATGAGGGCGGGGAACTTCACCCGGATCAGCCGGATGACCGAGGGGCAGGCAGAGCTGATAAAAGGTGCTTCACTGATGTGCTCTTTTATGTATTCCCTTGACGCCTCGGATACGAGTTCCGCTGCCGCGCTCACTTCGTACACATCATCAAACCCGAGTTTCAGAAGGGCATTGAGCACAATGTCTACATTGGTCAGATTGTTGTACTGTGCATAGAGCGACGGCGCCGGCAGCGCCACCGTGTATTTGAAATTGTTGATCACGGAGAGCGGGTCATATACCGGGATCTTTGCATGGTGCGGGCAGTAGCGTATGCACCTGCCGCAGTCGATGCAGAACTTGTCTATGATGTGCGCCTTCCCGTTATGCACCCGGATCGCCTGGGTGGGACAGTATTTGATACAGTTGATACAGCCCCGGCAGGATGCTTCCCTGAGGCGGACGGAACGTATGAATTTATTGTTGTCCACAGCATTGCCTCCTTCCGTCTCTGTTCTGCCCCGGCGGGCTTACAGACAGACTTTCATTGTGATCGCCGTACCCTCGCCGATCACCGTGTCAATGGTCATCTCATCGGTAAAGCGCTTCATGTTCGGCAGTCCCATCCCGGCGCCGAAGCCCAGAGAACGCACTTCTTCCCGGGCGGTGGAGAATCCCTCCTGCATCGCCTGTTCCACATCGGGGATCCCGGGGCCGCTGTCGGAGAGCACCATTGTGATGTCGTTGTCGGATATGGTGACTGTGATCGTCCCGCCGTTGGCGTGGATGACCATGTTGATCTCCCCCTCGTACATGGCGATGGCGACCTTGCGGATCACCTCGCCCGGCACGCCGAGCATCTTCAGTTTGTTTTTGACGGAGCTGCTGGCTTCCCCGGCGCGGGTGAAGTCGTCGCCGTCAATGATATATGTAAAGATAAGCTGATCGCCCATTTAAGCACCTCCCCGCAGACCGTTTTCATACAGGATGCCGCAGGTGGTGAACATAAAATGATCCGTGGCAAGGACGGCAATGGATTTGCCGCGAGCCAGCGCGAGCATGTTTTCATCCGGCATCTTGCCCCGCACAAAAATGATGCAGCAGATGTCCAGCATCTCAGCGGTGCGCACGACCTGAGGATTGCACAGGCCTGTGATCAGTACGGAACACTGGCCGCACATCGCAAGGACATCGCTCATCATATCAGCCGAAAAGACGAACTGTACATCCAGATCGGCAAGTTCTTCCCCGTACAGGAATTTCGCATCCAGGACTTGCTGCATTTCTCTGATCTTCATAAGCCCTCCTGATAATAAATTGAGATGGTTTTCGTTTCAGTCAGTATAACATCTGACCCTGTAAAAAGCAATAATTGAGTGTACAGCATGCGGCAGCACGAATTGTTATAAGTGATTTTTGTGATATAAAACAAAATAGTCCGAAAAGTGTATATATGTCATAAAAATGAACGAAAATTAACAAATTGTAAGTGGCTTATTGCGATATCATATGGTATCATTTATTTAATGAGCACAAAAAAACCTGTAATACACGCAAATATTTGATAAATAATTAACAAAACGCGTGTTTTCGGGAAAAGAGAAATGGAGGTTGAAGAATGGCAGCTAAGAAAGGAACAGTTCCATTTTCCGGGACAAAAGAACAGGAAGAAGCACTTATGAAAGCGATCGCTGAGCTCAGGGACGAAAAGGGTGCTTTGATGCCTATCCTGCAGAAAGCGCAGGATATCTACGGCTACCTTCCGATCGAGGTTCAGAAGATGATCTCGGATGAGACAGGGATCCCAATGGAGAAGATTTACGGCGTTGCGACGTTTTACTCGCAGTTTACGCTGAATCCGAAAGGAAAATACCGCATCTCTGTCTGTCTTGGAACTGCATGTTATGTCAAAGGTTCCGGCGATATCTATAACGCACTGATGGAGAAACTGGGCATCGTGGGCGGCGAATGTACTCCCGACGGGAAATTTTCGCTGGATGCCTGCCGGTGTGTCGGCGCATGCGGCCTTGCGCCGGTCATGATGATCAATGACGAAGTATACGGCAGACTGACGGTAGACGATATTGACGGCATTCTTGCAAAATACGAGTAAGCTATGATGCCGGAGATCGCTCTGAATATTCTGGATGTGGCTGAAAATTCTGTGCGCGCAGAGGCTTCCCTGATCGAGATCACCGTATCGGTGAAGCCGGAAGCGGACTCCCTTACCGTTACGGTCAGAGACGACGGATGCGGTATGACAGAAGAGCAGCTTGAGCGGGTGCAGGATCCGTTCTATACGACGAGGACGACCCGGAAAGTAGGGCTTGGAGTCCCGTTTTTCAGGCAGGCGGCAGAGAGCGCGGGGGGCAGCTTTCAGATTGATTCAGAAAAAGGAAAGGGAACTACAGTGACGGCGGTGTTTGCCCTGTCGCATATCGACAGGATGCCGCTTGGAGATATCAGTTCCACCATACATACGCTGATCGTTTTTAACGCTCAGACGGACTTCAGGTATACTTATGAATATGGAGACAGATGTTTTGTGCTCGATACCCGGCAGATGCGGGAGATCCTGGGAGAAGGGATCTCTTTTTCAGAGCCGGAGGTATCCGCGTTCATCCGGGAATATCTGGAGACAAATAAGGAAGAGACAGATGGCGGGGCTGAAATTTGAAACTATGTTTTTCACAGCGAATTTATTTGCTGAACTGACAGAAATGGAGGACTTATATGAAATCTCTTGAAGAATTACGCGCGATCAGAGCGAAGATGCAGGGAAAGGTCGGCGTCCGCGCGGAGAATGAGAACCAGATCCGCGTAGTGGTCGGAATGGCGACCTGCGGGATCGCCAGCGGTGCAAGACCAGTCCTGACCGCGCTTTCCGACGCGGTGCAGGAGCAGAACCTGAGCGAGAAGATCTGCGTGACCCAGACCGGGTGCATCGGACTGTGCCAGTACGAGCCGATCGTGGAAGTGATGGAACCGGGAAAAGAGAAGGTGACTTACGTGAAGATGACCCCTGAGAAGGCGCTGGAAGTGCTGCGCCTCCATCTGCAGGGCGGTCAGGTCGTGACGAAGTATACACTGAGCGCGGCTCAGGATCGGAATGCAAACCAGGGAAAGGAGGCGTAAGAAAATATGTATCGTTCACATGTACTCGTCTGCGGCGGAACAGGATGTACCTCTTCCGGCAGCCAGAGGATCCGGGAGAGACTGGAAAAAGAGATCGCCGCAAACGGACTGACGGAAGAAGTCGGTGTGGTACAGACCGGATGTTTCGGTCTCTGTGCCCTCGGGCCGATCATGATCGTCTATCCTGAGGGAACATTTTATTCAATGGTTCAGGAGGACGATATCCCCGAGATCGTGGCAGAGCATCTGCTCAAGGGCAGAGTTGTCACAAGGCTTCTCTATGATGAGACGACGAAGTCGGATAAGATCATCCCCCTCAACGAGACAAACTTTTATAAAAAGCAGCACAGGGTAGCGCTCCGCAACTGCGGCGTCATCAATCCTGAGAATATCGACGAATACATCGGCACGGGCGGCTATGAGGCGCTGGGTGTTGTGCTCACCGAGAAAAAGCCGGAAGATGTGATCCAGATCCTTCTGGACAGCGGGCTCAGAGGAAGGGGAGGCGCAGGATTCCCCACCGGGCTGAAGTGGAAGTTTGCCGCGGCAAATGAGGCGGATCAGAAATATGTCTGCTGTAACGCGGACGAAGGAGATCCGGGAGCGTTTATGGATCGTTCGATCCTGGAAGGCGATCCCCATGCAGTGCTGGAGGCGATGGCTATCGCGGGCTATGCGATCGGGGCGTCCCAGGGATATATCTATGTCCGCGCCGAGTATCCCATCGCGGTGAAACGTCTGGAGATCGCCATCGGGCAGGCGAGAGAGTACGGCCTGTTAGGAAAGAATATCTTCGACAGCGGATTTGACTTCGACATCGAGCTCAGGCTCGGGGCAGGAGCGTTCGTCTGCGGCGAGGAGACTGCGCTGATGACTTCCATCGAAGGCAACAGGGGCGAGCCGCGCCCGCGTCCGCCTTACCCGGCTCTGAAAGGGCTCTTCCAGAAGCCGACTATATTAAATAACGTGGAAACGTATGCCAACATCCCCCAGATCATTGTCAACGGCCCGGAGTGGTTCGCCTCTATGGGAACGGAAAAATCAAAGGGCACGAAGGTCTTTGCCCTGGGAGGAAAGATCAATAATACCGGACTTGTGGAGATCCCCATGGGGACAACGCTCCGTGAGATCGTAGAAGAGATCGGAGGCGGAGTGCCAAACGGAAAGAAATTCAAGGCAGCCCAGACAGGAGGCCCTTCGGGAGGATGTATTCCGGCAGAGCACCTGGACGTCCCCATCGATTACGACAACCTGATCGCCATCGGCTCTATGATGGGATCCGGCGGACTGATCATCATGGACGAAGATACGTGTATGGTGGATATCGCCAAATTCTTCCTGGAATTTACCGTGGATGAGTCCTGTGGAAAATGTACTCCGTGCCGGATCGGAACAAGGCGTATGCTGGAGATCCTGGATAAGATCACCAAAGGGCAGGCGACGATGGAGGATCTGGATAAACTTGAGGAGCTCTGCTGTCACCTGAAAGAAAATTCTCTCTGTGCCCTCGGACAGACGGCGCCCAATCCGGTGCTTTCCACCCTGCGGTATTTCAGGGACGAGTATATCGCACATATTGTCGATAAGAAATGTCCGGCCGGTGTCTGCAAGGATCTGCTCCAGTACAGGATCGACCCGGATAAATGTAAGGGATGTACGCTCTGCGCGAGGACGTGTCCGGCTGACGCGATCATCGGTAAGGTAAAAGAAGTACATATGATCAACCCCGAGAAATGTCTGAAGTGCGGCGCCTGCATGGAGAAATGCCGGTTCGGCGCGATCTATAAAGAATAAGGGAGGGCAGAGAAGATGGAAAACGTGAATTTAAAGATCAATGGCCTGGATGTAACCGCACCTGCCGGCTCTACGATACTGGAAGCAGCTCATGCCGCAGGGATCAGGATCCCGACGCTCTGCTATCTGAAAGAGATCAATGAGATCGGCGCCTGCCGTATGTGCGTGGTAGAAGTAAAAGGGGCGAAAAGCCTCGTGGCATCCTGTGTATATCCGGTGTCGGAGGGGATGGAGGTAAAGACCAATACTCCGAAACTCCTCGAATCCAGAAGGAGGACTCTGGAGCTTCTGCTTTCCGCACATGATAAGAAATGTCTCTCATGTGTGAGGAGCGGGCACTGTGAGCTCCAGGAACTGTGCCAGGAGCTGGGCGTGACAGACGAGGATCACTTCGCCGGTGAGAGGAACCACTATGAACTGGACGACAGCGCCGTGCATATGATCCGTGACAATAATAAATGTATCCTGTGCCGCAGATGCTCTGCGGTGTGTGAAAAAGTACAGAGCGTAGGTGTGATCGGCCCGAACAACCGCGGGTTTGCCACATTTATCGGCTCGCCTTTTGACATGGGGCTGGGAGATACGAGCTGCGTATCCTGCGGACAGTGTATCGCAGCCTGTCCGACAGGGGCGCTCTACGAGAAGAGTAATATCGACGACGTTCTTGCGGCCATCGCAGACGAGACGAAACATGTGGTCGTCCAGCCGGCTCCTTCCGTCAGGGCGGCGCTCGGCGAAGAGTTCGGATATCCTATGGGAACGGATGTAGAGGGCAAGATGGCTGCTGCGCTGAGAAGGATCGGATTTGACAAAGTGTTTGACACTGATTTCAGCGCGGATCTCACGATCATGGAGGAAGCACATGAGTTCCTCGACCGGGTGCAGAACGGAGGCGTGCTGCCGATGATGACGTCCTGTTCGCCGGGCTGGATCAAGTACTGTGAGCACTACTATCCGGATCAGCTCGCGCACCTGTCGAGCTGTAAATCACCGCAGCAGATGTTCGGAGCCATTACAAAGACATATTATGCGGAAAAGATGGGGATCGCCCCGGAAGATATCGTATGCGTCAGCGTGATGCCGTGTACGGCGAAGAAATTTGAGATCCGGAGGGAAGATCAGTATGCGGCTGGCGTACCCGACGTGGACATTTCAATTACGACAAGAGAGCTGGCGCGCCTGATCCGCAAAGTGGGAATTGATTTCCGCAGCCTTCCGGAGGAAGGATTTGACGATCCTCTGGGAGAATCATCAGGAGCGGGCGTCATCTTCGGCGCCACAGGAGGCGTGATGGAAGCTGCCCTGCGCACCGCAGTGGAGACGCTGACAGGTCAGACGCTTGAGAAAGTAGAGTTTATGGAAGTGCGCGGCACAGACGGCATCAAAGAAGCGACGTACAACGTGGCCGGAATGGATGTGAAGGTTGCTGTGGCAAGCGGGCTCTCCAATGCGAAACTTATCATGGATAAAGTGCGCGCCGGCGAGGCGGATTATCACTTTATCGAGATCATGTGCTGTCCCGGCGGCTGCGTAAACGGCGGCGGACAGCCTCAGGTACACGCAGATGTGCGGAACTTCGAGGATGTGAGAGCGATCCGTGCCAAAGCGCTGTATGACAACGACGCGGCAAAGACGATCCGGAAGTCACACGAGAATCCGTCCATCAAGCGGCTGTACCACGAGTATCTGGGCGCTCCGGGAAGTGAGAAAGCACATCATATCCTGCACACCACGTATGTGAAGCGCAGTATCAATTAGATTTTTAATCTGTATAGAAAAGGGAGCTGATGCACGATGCAGCAGCTCCCTTTGATCTGTTCCGGCAGGTCGGTACATTTTTTCTGTTTATTATTCCAGCGAGAATCCTCCGTCCGGCCCGTCTTTATAAGCAATCTCCAGATAATCCCCTGAACTTGCGTTAGATTTTAACAGTCCGTTCCGGCTCGGGGTGACATTGCCGAGAATGAGGGCGATGTCTTCTTCGCTGTATACGACAATGTTGGATCCTCCTTCCCCGTCAGTGTCAGTGGTTATCCCGGCTGTGTCTGAGAGCCCGGAGAGTACATCGTCATATATGCCGTTTTGTACTGAGCCGCCCGAGAGGATGAGGACAGCGGAGCTGACATCTGCGGGATCGATCTCTGTCCGTATGGCACAGCCGTACTCTTCCAGAAGATCCAGTGTGTTTGTATATTCCGGATAGAGATAGAGCATCGGCATGCTGATCTGCGATGCTTTGTCCACGGCGTAAATGCCGGAGGAATAAACGGGCGCTGCTTCCGGGTCCGGCATCCTGACGGTGAGCTCTGCGATCGGAGTTCCATTCAGGAGCGTATCCGTGCTCACGTTCAGGACGTCCTTTTCGTAAGCGTCAAGCAGCGCTTTTTGCTGTGAGGCGTTCAGCCCGAGATCCTCCGGTACGGTATATGCGTCTGTCAGAGAAATACCGGTGACGTCCTCCTTGTCGATCTGGAAGATGGGGAACAGTTCTTTCCTGAAATCCTCCTGATCGAGAAGCTGTCCGAGCACCTGTGCGAGGTCCTCATTTCTGACCGCGTACTTTCTGAACACCGTGCGTCCGCCGGAGAGACGGTACCGGAATACGGTCGGTGTGTATGCAAGAGTATCTTCGGACAGCGGTGCTTCATAGAGGAACTCTGTCGAGATCCCGCTCTCCAGATTTTCAATCCCGGACTGTGCCAGTGCATAGAGTTCACTCGTATATTCCGGCGGGGCATAGACTCCTGCTGCGGCTTCGGATCCTGCCTCGTAATCCAGATAGGCAAAATAAGTGTCAAAGGAATCCGGACGGATGCTGATCGCTTCGATTTTTCCTTCATCGGGCAGATAAGTGTCATATCCAAACAGGTCGAACTGGAAGACGCAGACCACTGCCAGAACTCCGCAGATGGAGAGAAGCGATGATTTCCAGCCTTTGAGCATCTTTCTGAAGTCCGTATGGTACAAAAACTCGATGATGATGCACAGCAGCACAGCGGTAAGCAGGCTCAGCAGCAGAAGCGATGTATTCCCGGGGATCCCCATAAGGTCGGGGATCATGACTCCGACGAAAAGTGCTGTCGGGATGACGATGAGCACCTTCAGTATGGGAGCCAGAACGGGAAAGGCAATGGCATTCCCCGCAGCTTCCGACGGCCGGACGCGGTACAGGAGAGCAGCCCCCGCGATCAGCACTGCCGACATGAGGATGGAGGCAAGCACGCAGGACGGGCTGAAATGCCAGAACGCCCCGGTTCTGGCAAGGGTCAGGAAGAGCCCGCCGGGTGACAGATACCTTGACAATGTGTCAGCCCATGTTGTGCCAGCTGCGTAAAAACTGTCAAAAAAGGATGATTGAAACAGCGAGAATACGGACAGTACCATGACAGGGTATACGATGACCGTCAGTGCTGCCAGCAGTCCGGTGACAGCGCGCCCCGTCAGCATGACGGCGAATACACTGGAGCTGTAGATCACGAAGATCCCGAGGATCCCGCCCAGGGCAGCCTGTGCGCACCGGGCGAAAAGCTGTGCCGTCATGACGCCTTCCGCTGCGCCGACAGCGGCAGTCAGTGCCGCGCAGATCACATAGGGCACAATAAGGATGATCAACCCGGCAAGGTATACCGTTGCAAACCATCTGGAGCGCTTCACGGGAAGGGAGTGGAAGAAGTCCAGTTTCTCCCGGGAATGGATGTACCCGAATCCGGTGAGGGCGATGAGTATCGCAAGGATCGCAAAAGCAGCCAGCCTGATGTCGGAATAAATCACAGAGGCGCCGTTGATCAGCCCCGGGAAAGAGTCGGCGATGTTTTCATATACATAAGGGTCTGAGAGACTTTCTGAAAAAGAACTCAGATAGAGCAGCGCATATACGGGCATCATCAGAAACAGGGCGATGCATGTCATTACGGCGAGCCATCCCCTGCGCCTGATGTCGTCGAGGATCAGTTTAGTGAAGGAAATCTTTGATGTCATAACCAGCCACCTCCGTTTCGCTGATAAATATTTCTTCAAGAGTAAGCGGGAGCACTTCGATAAACAGGGGCTTTTGCTCCTGTGCCGTCCGCATGACCTCCGTGCGCTCCCCGCGGACAGTCAGTGTCAGAAGAGATCCGGTGCGCTCCATCTTCAGGATGTGGAGACTGCGGATGAGCTCCTGTTCCCTGTGGGAGTCCGGGATCACGCACTGCAGTTTGCAGATATTGGATCTGACCTGATCCAGATCCTGGGTGAGCAGCAGTTTTCCATTATGGAGAAGCCCGATACTGTCGCAGATATCCTCCAGTTCCCTTAAATTGTGGGAGGAGATCACAGGGGTAAAATCCCGGTTGAGGATCTCGGCGGCGAACAGGCTTTTGACTGCCTGGCGGACGACCGGGTCAAGCCCGTCGAACGTCTCGTCACAAAGCAGGTACTTTGTGCCGGAGCAGAGCCCGAGCAGGATCGAGACCTGTTTCTTCATCCCTTTGGAAAAGGAGTTCACCTTCCGCGTCATATCCAGCTTGAATTTTTTTGCAAGTGAATCGAACTGCTTCCTGTCAAAGGAAGGGTAGATCATAGCATAGTAATCCCGCATCCGGGCAATATCGGCGTTGGGAAAATAATAGGGAGAGTCTGAGAGAAAACAGACCTGGGATTTGATCCCGGGATTTTCATATACGTTTTCTCCCTCGATAAAGACTGCCCCGCTGTCCGGTTTCATCACTCCGCTGATCATGCGCAGAAGCGTACTTTTCCCCGCCCCGTTTGAGCCGATCAGTCCGAATACCATGCCTTCCCGTATCGTTCCGGTCACATGGTCTACGGCATGGATGCCGCCGAATGTCTTGTCAATGTCTTTTAGTTCAATCATGTTCCTCCTCCTTCTGATACAGTTCATTGATCACTGAGAGATACTGTGACCGGGTGATCCCGAGTGCCATGCCCCGGCCAAGAAGCTGTCTCGCCTCTTCTAACAGAGTTGCCTTTTCCTTTTCGGCAAGAGCTGCGGTGTCCGCGACAAAGCTGCCGCGCCCTTTTACCGAATAGATAAAACCCCGCTGCTCAAGGAGGGAGAAGGCCTTCTGTATCGTGTTCGGATTGATGGACAGATCCACAGCCAGCGAACGCACAGAGGGCATCTGGCTGCCCGATGTGAGGGCGCCGCCGAGGATCAGCGCCTGGAAACGTTCGGCGATCTGTTCATACAATGGCAGTTTGCTCTGATAGTCGATCGTAATCATAATAATCCTTCCCTGATAATAAACTACTGTTTCAAGTGTACTAATAGTGTTAGTACACTTAATGTAGCACAGCCTTCTAAAAAAGTCAAGCAACAGGAATGGCGCGGGCAGAACTGTTACAAAGCAACAGGAAATGCTTGTCTAACATACAAAATAGTGCTATGATATCCCTGTTTGAACAGAAACTGAATAAGGAAAGGAAACGAGAGAACGTGACCTATAGAGAAGCAAGGGTATATTTGGACGAAATGTCGAAATACGGAAGTGTACTTGGCTTGGATGCGATTCGAGGTCTGTTGCGTGAACTTGGGAATCCCCAGGATGATCTGAAGTTCATACATATTGCAGGGACGAACGGCAAGGGATCTGTGCTTGCATACACTTCGACGGTTTTAAGTGAGGCAGGATACAGGATCGGGCGGTATGTTTCACCGACAGTTGTTTCCTATCTGGAGCGGATACAGGTTGGCTCAGAGTGGATCTCTGAGGAACGGTTTGCGCATTTGACAGAGAAAGTAAGAGACGCGATTGCCCGGTTGGAAGCTGCGGGGGAGGTGCTTCCCACAGTGTTTGAGATAGAGACGGCGATCGCGTTTTTATATTTTAAAGAGACAGACTGCGACCTGGTCGTGCTCGAGGCAGGGCTTGGAGGCGCGCTTGACGCCACCAATATTATCGAGAATACAGTCTGCGCGGTTTTTGCCAGCATCAGCCGGGACCATCTCGGCATGATCGGGGATACATTAGAGGAGATCGCCCGGAACAAGGCGGGCATTATCAAACCCGGATGCACAGTCGTGTCGGCGGGGCAGGAGCCATGTGTGGAGGAAATCCTGAGAAAGAGCGCCGACGGACTGGGCTGTGCCTGTGTACAGGCAGATTCCGGGGAACTTGACATTATAAAGGAAGACTATCACGGGATGGACTTTTCCTATAAGTCCTTCCGCAGCCTTCATACCGCCATGGCAGGGAAGAGCCAGATCTCAAACGTGGCAGCGGCGCTGGAAGTGATCGGAGTGCTCAGGGACATGGGGTATGAGATCAGCGATGAAGCAGTGCGGCGCGGCATCGGGAAGGCTGCCTGGCCGGGCAGATTTACCTGCATCGGCGAAGACCCTGTTTTTATCCTGGACGGCGCCCATAATGAGGACGCGGCGCGAAAACTGAGGGAATCCATTGAGGCTTATTTCCCCGGACGGCGTCTGATCGGCATCATGGGGGTGTTCCGGGATAAGGAATACGACAGGATCGCCCGGATCATGGGTACAGCCTGCAGCAGGATCTACACCGTGGATCTCCCGGATCCGGGCAGGGGGCTGCCGGCGGAAGTGCTGGCAGAAGCCCTTCTCCCGTACTGTCAGCGCACAGAGCCGCCGGACAGGAGCGGGATGCCGGGACAGAAAGAGACAGTGGAGCGCGCGGTGGACGCCGCGCTCAGGGAGGCAGAGCCGGAGGATGTGATCATCGCATTCGGCTCACTGTCCTACCTGTCTCAGGTAAAAGCGGCATATGATAAAGTGAAGTGTCAGGAAAATGTGTGATACAGAGGACAGATACGACTGTCAGAAAAGAGGAATGAAGTGATGATAGACCATGAAAAGATTGAACAGGCAGTGAGGCTGTTCCTGGAAGGAATCGGCGAGGACGCCGGGAGAGAAGGGTTAAAGGATACGCCGGATCGCATCGCGCGGATGTGCGGGGAACTGTACGGCGGGATAGAGGAGGATGCATCGGTACATCTGGCTAAGACATTTTCTGTGGATAGCAGCGAGATGGTGATCGAGAAAGACATCACCTTCTATTCAACGTGCGAGCATCATATCCTGCCCTTTTACGGGAAAGCCCATATCGCTTACATACCGGACGGGAAAGTCGTGGGGCTGAGCAAGCTGGCCAGGACGGTAGAAGTGTACGCCCGCAGGCTGCAGCTTCAGGAGCAGCTCACCGGGCAGATCGCGGATGCGCTGATGGAATACATGCAGCCGAAAGGGGCGCTCGTCATGATCGAGGCGGAGCATATGTGTATGACCATGCGTGGGATCAGGAAACCGGGAAGCAGGACAGTGACTCTGGCAAAACGGGGCGTGTTTGAGTCCGACCCGGCGCTGGAAGAGCGGTTCTTCCGTATGCTGCACGCCCATGACAGTACCGTGTAAAGGCAGGATGGGACAGAATAGTGACGGAGGGAAATGAGATGAGACGGGTGAATGCGATCGTCAGGCATCCGGTGTACCGGAAGTGCTACAGCAGGCTGATGGAACTGGAAAAAGACCGGATCTACTGCCGGCATCAGATGGATCACCTTCTGGATGTGGCAAGGATTGCGTATATCCTGAATATGGAGCAGGGACTGGGGATCGGGAAAGAAGTGATCTATGCAGCGGCGCTGCTTCATGATATCGGGAAATCTGCACAGTATGAAGAGAAGATCCCCCACGAGGAGGCAGGGGAGGCAATCGCCTCCGGGATCCTGGGCAGCCTTTCCGGGGATCTGTGTTTTTCTGACCGGGAAAAGAGGGAGATCCTTACGGCGATCCGTGGGCACCGGCGGCTGAGGGAGGATCCGGAACCGCTGGAATATCTGATCTATACGAGCGACAAAGCGTCGCGAAGGTGTTTTGCCTGCGCGGCAGAAGAACAGTGCGACTGGAGTACAGAGAAAAAGAATATGGAGATTACAATATGATCATAGGCGGAAAAGAATTTGACACAAAACATCATACATATATCATGGGGATCTTAAATGTTACCCCGGATTCCCTCTCCGACGGGGGAAAATATAATGACTCGGACGAGGCGCTCAGACACGCCGATGAGATGATCCGTGACGGAGCGGATGTGATCGATGTGGGAGGGGAGTCCACCCGTCCCGGACACATCCAGGTCACAGACGAGGAGGAGATCCGGCGGGTAGTGCCGGTGATCCGGGCGCTGAAGAGCCGGTTTGATATTCCGGTCTCGGTGGACACCTATAAGAGCCGGGTGGCTCAGGCAGCCCTTGATGCAGGCGCTGACCTGGTCAATGATATCTGGGGGCTGAAATACGACCCTGAGATGGCGGGAGTCATCGCGAAGAGCGGAGCTGCCTGCTGTCTGATGCATAACCGTACGGAAGCGGTCTATCAGGAATATCTTACGGATTTCCTTTCCGATATGAGGGAATGCGTGCGCCTGGCAGAAGAAGCGGGAATCCCGAAAGATAAGATCATACTCGATCCCGGCGTGGGGTTCGGAAAAACTTATGAGATGAACATGGAAATCATCAGCCGGCTCGAGATCCTTCACGAGCTGGGACTCCCGGTTCTGCTGGGAACTTCGCGCAAGTCTGTGATCGGGCTGACCCTGGACCTTCCGCCGCAGGAGAGAGAAGAAGGGACGCTCGTGACGACGGTGTGGGCGGTACAGAAAAGATGCGCGTTTGTGCGCGTCCATGATGTGAAGAAGAACCTGAGGGCGATACAGATGGCAGAAGCGCTCCTTCCCTATGAAGCTGGGAATAGCACAAAGTAACAGATGTGAGAGACTGATGCGGAGGAGAAAAGATGAACGCAGTGAGAAACGGGAAAAAACTGGATGAGATTAAGATTGAAGAACTGGAAGTATTCGCAAACCACGGGGTGTTCCCGGAGGAGACGGCGCTGGGACAGAAATTTATTGTATCCGCGGTACTGTACACTGATACGAGGAAGGCGGGAAGGACGGATGACCTGGCGGAATCCATCCACTATGGAGAGGTGAGCGCTTTTATTGAGCTCTATCTGAAGAAACACACGTACAAACTGCTTGAGAGCGCCGCCGAAAATCTGGCGGAGGAACTTCTCCTGAAATACCCCCTGCTCATGCAGATCCGTCTTGAGATCCAGAAACCCTGGGCGCCGATCCATCTGCCCCTTAAGACGGTGAGCGTGGAGATCGTGCGCGGCCGCCATACGGCATATATCGCGCTGGGTTCCAATATCGGCGAGCGGGAGACTTTTCTGAACGACGCGGTTCGGGAGCTGAATGCAATACGCGGATGTCAGGTCAGGGCTGTGTCGCATTTTGTCGAGACGAAGCCTTACGGGGTGACAGACCAGCCTGATTTCCTGAACGGCTGTCTGGAGCTGGAGACTCTGCTGACGCCGGAAGAACTTCTGGGAGAAGTGAACCGGATCGAGAGCTGTGCCGGGCGTGAGCGGATCGAACACTGGGGCCCCCGCACGCTGGATCTTGACATTATCTTCTACGACGATATCGTACTTCAGCAACGGAATCTGTGCATCCCGCATGTGGACATGCACAGGAGACGGTTCGTTCTCGCGCCGCTCTGTGAGATCGCTCCGTATAAACGGCATCCGGTGTACGGAAAGACAGTCACGGAGATGCTTGTGGAATTGGAAGAATGATATAGATATTCTGATACGCCTCTGATAAAATAGAATCATCATAGAGCAGGAGGTTGTATCAGATGAGAGTCATAGACTTTAAAGACGCGAAGTGCCGTCATTGTTACAAGTGTGTCCGCCACTGTGCGGTGAAAGCCATATCTGTGATCGATGAACAGGCGCGCATCATGGTGGATCACTGTATCAACTGCGGGCGCTGTCTGGAAGTCTGTCCCCAGAATGCCAAGACGTTCTCCAGCGACCTGGAGCGTGTAAAAGGATATCTGCGGCAGGGGTATCGGACGGTTATATCCATCGCCCCGTCCTATGCCGGCGTGCTGGACTTCGACCGGCCGGGACAGGTAGTGGACGCCCTGCAGAAGCTGGGATTCTCTGAGGTGAGAGAGACGGCGGAGGGCGCCGCGCTTGTGACCGGTGAATACAAAAAGCTGGTGCGGGCGGGAGAGATGCCGAATATCATCACGACCTGCTGTCCCAGCGTCAATGATCTGATCGAGAAGTATTATCCGGACTGCGCCGGGCTGATGGCTCCGGTCGTCTCCCCGATGATCGCCCACGGCAGGTATATCAAAAAGCTGTACGGGCAGGATGTAAAAGTCGTGTTCCTGGGTCCCTGCATCGCGAAAAAGCAGGAGGCGGTGGGAGACGAGCGGGTGAGAGGCGCGGTGGATGCGATCCTCACCTTTGAGGAACTGGCGTTCTGGCTGAAGGAAGCGGGGATCGACCTTCACGCGTGCGAGGACATGCCGATGGGCAATCCGGATCCGAAGATCAACCGGCTGTACCCGGTCAGCGGCGGCGTGATCCAGTCCGTGATCACGGAAGAAGAGGCGGACGGCTATCACAAGGTATTTGTGGACGGCCTTGAGAACTGTATGGAGATGCTGGAATGCCTCCGGAGAGGCGAGCTGGAGCACTGCTTTATCGAGGCAAACGTGTGCGAGGGCGGGTGTGCGAAAGGTCCTGCTTCCGCGCACTGGAATACCTCCTATGTAAAAACGAAAGTAAAGATCGAAAACGTGGTCTCCTACAAAGCTGCCCGTGAGCTGCCCGATATGACGGATGAAGAAATGGCAAAGAAATTTGGGGATCACAGCATCTCTGACCCGATGCCGTCTGAAGAACAGATCCGCCGGATCTTAAGATCCACCGGGAAATATGCTCCGTCAGACGAGCTCAACTGCGGCGCCTGCGGATATTCCACCTGCCGGGAAAAAGCCGTGGCTGTCTTCCAGGGCAAGGCAGAACTGTCCATGTGCATGCCTTATGCGCTGACCCGTGCGGAGTCCATGTCAAATGTGGTCATGGATGTGACCCCGAATATGATCTTTGTCATTGGAAGCGATATGCGGATCCTCGACTGCAACCGGAAAGGGCAGGAACTCCTCGGCGTGGGTCATGAGGAGGCAGTGCAGCGGTACATATTTGAATTTATCGAGTCGGAAGATATCGAGAATGCCCTTCTCACCAGAGAGCCTGTACTGCACAAAAAGATCCAGCTCGACAACGGGCGGATCACCGCAGAGGAAACGATCGTGTACATCGAAAATCTCGACGCCGTACTGGTCACATTCCAGGATGTGACCCGGGAGGAGAAGCTCAAAGAACAGCGCTACAATCTGAAGGTAGAGACGGTGGAGATGGCGCAGAAGGTCATCGAGAAACAGATGATGGTGGCGCAGGAGATCGCGGGCCTTCTGGGAGAGACCACGGCGGAGACAAAAGTCACTCTTACGAAACTCAGGGATTCCATCTTGAACGAGGAGGAATAAAGGATGAGCGTGAGTATTGATGTTGCCTGGAAGAGCCTGAACAAACACCGGGAAGAACTGTGCGGAGACAAAGTGGAGATCATAAAACGGGAGGACTCGGACATCGTGATCCTGGCGGACGGAATGGGCAGCGGGGTCAAGGCGAATATCCTTGCGACGCTGACCTCGAAGATTCTGGGAACGATGCTCTGTGAGGGGGCGAAGATCGAGTCCTGTGTGGAGACGATCGCGAAAACACTTCCGGTCTGCAAGGTAAGGAAAGTGGCGTACGCCACATTTTCCATCCTTCAGATCTTTCATAACGGGAGCGCCTATCTGGCTGAGTTTGACAATCCCTCCTGTGTGTTTATCCGTGACGGAAAGATTGTGCGCTATCCTTGGGAAATGCGGGAAATTGAAGGGAAAAAGATCCACGAATACAGGTTTACTGTAAAGAAAAACGACTGCTTTGTCCTGATGAGCGACGGGGTGATCTATGCTGGCGCGGGTTCTATACTCGATCTGCAGGGCTGGACCTGGGATGCAATGGCAGATTATACGCTGAAATGTACGAAACAGACGCTCTCGGCGTCCCGGCTGGCAGTGATGCTCAGCCAGGCGTGCGACGAGCTGTATGAAGAGAAGCCCGGCGACGATACGACGGTGGCGGTCGCACGGGTGATCGAGCGCCGCGTGGTCAATATATTTACCGGGCCGCCAAAGTCCAAAGAAGACGACGGGATCCTGATGCATGACTTCATGCACACAGAAGGGAAAAAGGTCGTGGCAGGCGGAACCAGCGCCAATATCGCCGCCAGGATCCTGGGAAAGGAGATTGTCACAAAAGTCGACAGCCGCAATCCGGACGTCCCGCCGATGGCAGTGATCGACGGGATCGACCTTGTGACAGAAGGGGTGCTCACCCTCGGCAAGAGCCTGAAACTACTGAAGAAATACGTCCGTGATGAGTTCGACGCGGACTTTTTCGACGAGCTGGATGCGGATAATGGGGCTTCCAGGCTTGCAAAGCTTCTCATCGAAGAGTGTACGGAGCTGAATCTCTTTGTGGGGACAGCGGTCAATGACGCCCACAGGGAATCCGAACTGAATTTTGACCTGAGCATGCGTCAGAATCTCGTGGAGCAGCTGATCCGGACGATGGAAGAGATGGGAAAGACCGTTCGGGTAAAATACTACTGAGACGCGTCCTGCCCAGCCAGCTCTTCCAGAGGCCTGATCTGGTAGCCCATGTCCTCCCATCTGGTCAGGAGTTCGTCGAGGATCGCATCGTTTGTCCGGGACGTGCTGTGGAGCAGGACGACGGCTCCCGGATGGATGCGCCGGGTCAGGATATCGAGGGCTTCTTCCTCTGAGGGCTGGTCGTCCTCATACCAGTCCACATAGGCGAGGCTCCAGAAGAAGGTCCTGTATCCCAGTTCTTTTGCCATCTGCAGGTTCGGTTCGCTGTATTTTCCCTGAGGCGGACGGTAATACCGGGGCATTTCCTGTCCCGTTGTTTCGAGGAAGGTATTCTCTACCGCTTCCAGTTCTTTACGGAAAGCTTCCAGCGTGGAGATCTGTGACATATCGGGGTGATGCTGGGTGTGGTTGCCTACGGTGTGACCTTCTTCCACCATGCGGCAGACCAGCTCCGGTTCGGATTCGATATAAGTGCCGACGACAAAGAAGGCGGCGGATACCTGGTGTTTCTTTAGCGTGTCGAGGATAGAAGCAGTGCAGCCGTTCTCGTATCCCGCGTCAAAAGTCAGGTAGAGCACTTTCTCATCAGTCTGTCCGGCATAATACGAGTCGTATTGGGCGAGTTCCTCCGCGGTGGCGTTGCCTGCCGGGGGTTCCCCGTCCTGCTGAAAGCTCAGGCCCCAGTTCCCTTCGGCGGATGCAGTGACCGCCTCTTCGTGGAATACAGAGTGTTCGTTTCTGTGTGTCAGGGCGGCGGCGCCGCTTCCGATGAGATAGGCGCAAAGGAAAAGAATGAGGAAGGCGATGCTCTTTTTCATCTGAAAGAGTTTTTCGGCGGATCGTTTGAAAAAACGGGGCTGGTGACGGTTCATAAATGCTCCCGGTCAATAGAAGTTTTATAACAATATATGAGCGAACCGGCATTGAAATGTCCGGGATTTTCTGATATTATAGCAATAGATATGGAAAAGTTTTACGTTATCAGGAAGATGCAGGAGGAAGTTATGGCGGAAGAATATACAGGAATGGCGATCGGAGTATTTGAGCTGGAGAGCGAGTGTATCTGCTTCGTGGCTCTCGATGCGGCGGCAAAAGCTGCAAATGTGAAGATTCAGGGAGTGGAGAGGAACCGTCTGAAAGCAGGGGCGTGCGTCAAGATGAGAGGCACGGTATCTGATGTGAAGGCTGCGATGGAGGCGGCTCTCGAAGCGGCGAGACCGCGCACAAAGATATTTTCCCATACAGTGATCGCATCGCCCTCCGGGGATACGGAGACAGCGATCGCTATGACGATCGGGAAATAACCGGAGAGTTTAGGAAAGGACAGGTACGCAGAGATGACATATGGAGCTTATGGGCTGGTAGAAGTTGTGGGAGAGGCAAACGCCGTTTTGGTGACAGACCGCATGCTGAAGACTGCTGAGGTCGAGTATGTGACCCAGGATACAAAATGCGGAGGACACGCGCTTGTATTTATCGGAGGAAGCGTGTCGGCTGTGACATCTGCGGTGGACAGCGTGAAGGAAGATCCGCCGTGCGAGGTAGTGGAGACAGCGGTGATTTCAAACCCGTCCCAGGAGATGGTCGATATCGTAGAGGAGTTCTGCCGGAGAAGGAAGAAATAATCCTTCCGCACAGCAGGATAAACAGAGAACACAAGAGCCGTATTTCCGGATGCAGGACATCATTCCTGCCGATGGAAATACGGCTCTTTTATGCTGGTGGACAATTGCGGGAAAGGATAGTAAAATGTAAGATGGAGTTTTAGAATGAAATGGAGTATGGCATGGAAAGATCAGTTTTATTTTTTGATATTGACGGGACTCTGCTGAGTGAAAATACAGGAGAAATCCCGGACAGCGCCATCCGTGCGCTTGATGCGGCAAGGAATGCCGGACATCTTTTGTTCATCAATACCGGAAGGACGATCTGCAGTGTGCCTGCTGAGATCAGGAGATATCCTTTTGACGGATATCTGTGCGGGTGCGGTACATGTATCGTTTACCGTGACGAAGTGCTCTTCTCTCGTTCGATACCTGAGGACAGAGGAGATGCAATCATCCGAAAGATCGCAGAGTGCAGACTGGGAGGGATCGCCGAAGGATCGGAGGATGTTTACTTCCCCGGATATATTACCCGTTTTGACAAGCTGGAAACAACCAGGCGGTATTTCCTGCGCAGAGGTATGGGAATGGAGCATCCTCTGGAAAAAGGCGGTTTTATCTACGACAAATTATTTATCTATGTGGATGAGAAGAGTGATTTCGAGAGCTTCCGGGAATACCTCTCGCCGGATATGGAAGCCCTTGACCGGGGCGGGAACGCTTATGAGATCGTGCAGAAAGGATATTCAAAAGCTACGGCGTGCCAGTTTATCATGGATAAATTCGGCATTGGGAAAGAGAACGCCTATGTATTCGGCGACAGCAGCAATGACCTGTCTATGTTCCAGTTTGCCGTCCACACAGTTGCAATGGGACATCACGATGCGGTGCTTGAGCCCTGGACAGAATTTGTCACAAAGGCGGTAGAAGAGGACGGGATCGCGTATGCCATGGAACACTACAGGCTGAATGTCTGACAAAGCGTGGCGGAAGGGAGAAAAATGATGAAAGTTTTTGTGTATAATTACCGGGAATTTGACGAGGCGGAGTATTTCCGGAAGTTCTCCGGGGAGTACGGCGTGGAGCTGGGGATCTCGGCGGATGCGCCTGATCTGGAAAACGCGTGTCTGGCAGAAGGGTATGAGTATGTGAGCATCATTACCTCGAAGATAGACCGGGATCTGATGAAGAAGTTCCACGAGTATGGGGTAAAGATGATATCTACCCGCACCATCGGATACGACCACGTGGACATAGAGGCGGCAAAGGAGTTTGGGATCCATGTGAGTAATGTGTCCTATTCGCCGGAATGTGTGGCAGACTATACGGTCATGCTGATGCTCATGTCCATACGGAAGATGAAGCGGATCATGCAGAGGGAGGAGATCAACGATTTCTCCCTTCCCGGCATCCAGGGGAGAGAACTTCCAAACTTTACGGTAGGCGTGCTCGGGACAGGGAGGATCGGACGCGCTGTGATCCGTGACCTGTCGGGATTCGGGTGTAAGATCTACGCGTACGACAAGTATGAAAACGAGGAAGTGAAAGCACACGCACAGTATGCGGATCTGGATACGATCTACCGGGAGTGCGACCTGATCACCCTCCATATGCCGCTGCTCGAAGACAATTTCCACCTGATCGACAGCAGCGCAGTCGCAAAGATGAAGGATGGAGTCGTCATCGTCAATACGGCGAGAGGCGGCCTGATCGATACGAAAGCGCTGATCGAAGGGATCGAGTCGGGCAAGATCAGCGCGGCAGGGCTGGACGTGATCGAGGATGAGTTTGGCATGTATTATTATGACCGGAAATCAGATGTGTTAAGCAAGCGGGATCTGTATATCCTGAGAGGATTCCCGAATGTGATCGTCACCCCGCACATGGCGTTCTATACCGACCAGGCGGTGAGCGATATGGTGAAAAATTCCCTCCTGAGCTGTATGTATCATGCCGAAGGCAGAGAAGATCCGTGGACGGTCGTGTAGGGGAGTGCGAGGCACTTTGGAGTGAGTTTACAAAAATCTGCACCTTTTTCTTGACAATCCGATATACTGGTGATACAATAGCAAATATTTTAATAGAGTAAACCGTTGAAGCGGAGATAACGGCAATGATGCCTTTACAGAGAGCCTGAGATGCTGAGAATCAGGTGAGAAACAAGTTGTCAAATGGACCGCTGAGGGCGCAGTCAAATGTGGTATTCACAGAGTATTCTGCGACGTTGCAGGCAGACGTCATTTGCCGGGGATATGTTGGTATCCTGCTAAGCGCACGGGTCATGCCGTGAATCAAGGTGGCACCGCGGATAAATGTTTTTATTCGTCCTTGACAGAGTATATATCTCTGTTAAGGGCGTTTTTGTTTTATAAGACTCCTTTGACCGGGATATAAGATCAAAGGAGTCTTTATTATTTGGAGGAACTGATCATGAAAATTCAGCCATCTTTTGCTGAAGTCAGAGAAATCGCGGCAACCGGCCGATATAACGTACTGCCGGTCAGCCTTGAGATCCTCTCCGACTTTACAACGCCTGTTGAGGCGATGAAAATTTTGAAAAATGTATCTGCGCACTGCTATATGCTGGAATCGGCTCAGGCTAACGAAACATGGGGACGCTACAGTTTCCTTGGATTCGATCCGAAAATGGAGATTACCTGCGTTGACGGCGAGATGAAGATCGGCAGTCTCAAGGTTAAGACGGATACCCCGTCCTGTTATCTCAGACAGATCCTTGACGGTTACAAAAGTCCGCGATTCGATTATCTTCCTTCTTTTACAGGCGGTCTTGTCGGATACTTCTCATATGACTATTTCGCCTACAGTGAGCCGGCAGTCAAATGTGATGTGGAAGATGCCGGGGGATTTAAAGATGTTGACATGATGCTGTTTGATAAGGTTATCGCGTTCGACCATCTCCGGCAGAAAATTATTCTCATTGTAAATATGCCGCTGGATGAGCCGGAAACCGGTTACAACAAAGCGGTTATGGAATTGAAGCAGCTCGAAGAACTTCTGAAACACGGCGAAAAGAAAAATGAGCCGGGCGGAAGGCTGTCTGGCGAAGTTACGCCGTTGTTTGACAAAGAGCAATTCTGCGATATGGTTGAGAAGGCAAAGCACCATATCCGCGATGGAGACATATTCCAGATCGTTTTGTCCAACCGTCTGAGTGCACCTTTTGAGGGAAGCCTTTTGAATACCTACCGTGTGCTTCGCACGATCAACCCATCGCCGTATATGTTCTATTTTTCAGGAACAGACGCAGAAATTGCGGGGGCGTCTCCCGAAACACTGGTAAAGCTGGAAAATGGCGTACTGCACACTTTCCCGCTTGCGGGAACAAGACCCAGGGGAAAAAACGCAGAAGAAGACAAAGCTCTCGCGGAAGAACTGCTTGCTGATGAAAAAGAACTTGCCGAACACAATATGCTGGTCGATCTGGGGCGAAACGATCTCGGAAGAATCAGCAGGTTCGGAACTGTGCAGGTAGAAAAGCTCCACTCTGTTGAACGCTTCTCCCATGTTATGCACATCGGCTCTACGGTGCGTGGTGAGATCAGTGATAATCATGATGCGCTGGATGCCATTGAAGCGGTATTGCCTGCCGGGACACTTTCCGGTGCGCCGAAGATCAGAGCCTGTCAGTTGATCGGGGAACTTGAAAAAAACAAACGCGGCATCTATGGCGGTGCCATCGGCTATATAGACTTTACGGGAAATATGGATACCTGTATTGCCATCCGCATCGTCTATAAGAAGAACGGCAGGGTATTCGTGAGAAGCGGTGCAGGAATTGTATCGGATTCTGTACCCGAAAAGGAATTTGAAGAATGTCTGAATAAAGCCGGATCTTCGCTGAAAGCATTAGAACTTGCACAGGAGGCGGACTTATGATTCTTCTGATAGATAACTACGACAGCTTTTCCTATAATCTTTTTCAGCTTATTGGTGAGACCGATCCGGATATCAGGGTCATCCGCAACGATGAAATGACGACAGAGGAAATCAGGAAACTGAACCCGGACCGTATTATCCTCTCGCCCGGTCCGGGCAGACCCGAAGATGCCGGAATTATTATTGAGGCTGTAAAAATACTCGGAAAGGACATTCCCATTCTCGGCGTCTGCCTCGGCCATCAGGCAATTTGCGCGGCGTTCGGTGCGGATATTACTTATGCAAGGGAACTGATGCACGGGAAGCAGTCAGATGTTGAATTTGATACAGACTGCCCGCTGTTCAGAGGCTGTCCCGATACTGCGCCGGCCGCGCGGTATCACTCCCTTGCGGTTGATGCAGACACCATTCCCGAAGTATTAAAGATCACGGCAGTCACTAAAGACGGTGAAGTGATGGCGGTACAGCACAAAGAATATCCCGTATACGGCGTACAGTTTCATCCCGAATCTATTATGACACCGGACGGTAAGCAGATGCTGTACAATTTTATAAAGGAGATATGAGTTATGATTAAAGAAGCGATTGTAAAGATTGTAAATAAAGAAGACCTGACCTATGATGAAGCATACACTGTGATGAATGAAATTATGAGCGGTAACACAACAGCGACACAGAATGCCGCCTTCCTTGCGGCTCTGTCCACCAAAAGCGCCAGAGCCGAGACTACGGATGAGATCGCCGGATGCGCCGCGGCTATGAGAGAACACGCAACCAGGGTGGAGACAGGTATGGAGATTTTTGAAATCGTCGGAACTGGCGGCGATAACGCGCACAGCTTCAATATTTCCACGACTTCTGCGCTCGTTGCGGCTGCTGCGGGAATGAAGGTTGCAAAGCATGGCAACAGAGCCGCATCCTCTCAGTGTGGAACGGCGGATTGTCTTGAAGCCCTCGGTGTGAACATTCAGCAAAGCCCGGCAAGATGTATTGAACTGCTGAATGAGGCCGGCATATGTTTCTTCTTTGCACAGAAATATCACACCTCCATGAAATATGTCGGCGCTATCCGCAGGGAACTCGGCTTCCGTACCGTGTTCAATATTCTCGGGCCGCTTACGAATCCCGGCACCCCCTCCATGCAGCTTCTCGGTGTGTATGATGATTATCTTGTCGAACCTCTGGCGCAGGTCCTGATCAATCTCGGAATCAGACGCGGTATGGTTGTGTACGGCCAGGATAAGCTGGATGAGATTTCCATGAGCGCACCGACTACAGTCTGCGAGATCCGCGACGGATGGTTTAAGTCCTCTGTGATCACGCCGGAAGACTTTGGTTTTCAACGCTGTACCAAAGAAGATCTGAAAGGCGGCACCCCTGAAGAAAATGCCAGGATCACACTTGACGTTTTGAGCGGTGAAAAAGGTCATAAGAGAAACGCTATTCTTTTGAATGCCGGTGCGGCGCTCTACATTGGCGGAAAGGCTGACAGTATAAAAGACGGTACCGGGCTTGCGGCGGAGATTATTGATTCCGGGAGGGCGCTTGAAACACTGAACAAACTTATTGAAGTCAGCAACCGTCCGGAGGCAGAAATATGACGATCCTCGACCAGCTTGCAGAACACGCCCGGAAACGCACCGGGCAGGCAAAATTAAAAACACCGCTCCCGGAACTCAGGCGGAAAGCCTTATCCCTTCCCAAAGGCTCCTTCGCTTTTGAAAATGCACTCAGGAAGGCAGATATTTCTTTTATCTGCGAGTGCAAAAAGGCATCTCCCTCAAAAGGACTGATAGCACCTGATTTTCCGTATCTGCAGATTGCAAAGGAGTATGAAGCGGCAGGAGCAGACTGCATTTCTGTGCTGACAGAACCGGAATGGTTTCTCGGAAGCGACAGGTATCTGAAAGAAATCGCTTCCGGCGTTTCCATACCCTGTCTGCGGAAGGACTTCACAGTAGATGAATATATGATCTACGAGGCAAAGGTGCTCGGCGCATCGGCGGTGCTGCTGATCTGTTCTGTCTTAAGCGGGGAACAGATCAGATCTTTTATCAGCATTTGTGATGAACTTGGATTATCAGCATTAGTTGAAGCGCACGATGAAAATGAAGTGCAGACCGCACTGAATGCAGGAGCCCGCATCATCGGTGTCAACAACCGGAATCTGAAAGATTTTTCTGTAGATACGGACAACAGCCGCAGGCTCAGAGAGCTGATACCCCGCGACGTCCTGTTTGTCTCCGAAAGCGGGGTGAGCAGTGCGGCAGATGTGGCAAAGCTCCGTGAAATCGGAGCGGATGCTGTTTTGATCGGCGAAACCCTTATGCGGGCGCCCGACAAAGGGGTAAAACTTGACGAACTGCGGGGTGCGGTATGACGAAGATTAAACTTTGCGGGCTTTCCAGACCCTGTGATATAGAGGCTGTAAATGAACTGAAGCCGGACTATGTCGGGTTCGTCTTTGCACCGGAAAGCAGGCGTTATGTAACATATGAAAAAGCAGAGGAACTGAAAAGACGGCTTTCGCCCGAAATCCGGGCGGTCGGTGTGTTTGTAAATGAACTTCCGCAAAACGTTGCAAGGCTGTTGCAGAACGGTATTATCGACATGGCACAGCTTCACGGCGACGAGGACGAAGATTATATTGCAAAGCTGCGGCTGCTGACGGATAAGAAGATCATCAGGGCTTTTTGCATTAAAACTGCAGATGATATAAAAATTGCGGTGCAAAGTGAAGCAGATTATATTCTTCTTGATTCCGGCGCAGGCACGGGGACAGTATTTGACTGGGGATACGTGAAAAGTATCGGGAGACCGTATTTTCTCGCCGGAGGACTGGATGCCGGCAACGCGGCAGGCGCGGTCAGAGCACTTCATCCATTTGCAGTTGACGTCAGTTCCGGAATCGAAACCGACGGGGTAAAAGATAAAACAAAAATGGCGGCATTTGTTGCCGCTGTCAGAAAGGAAGACAGATTATGACAAATACAGACGGACGCTTCGGTATTCACGGCGGCCAGTATATTCCCGAGACGCTGATGAATGCGGTCATCGAACTGGAGAAAGCGTATAATCACTATAAAAATGATCCCGAATTTAACAGAGAACTTTCCGGTCTTTTCAATGAATATGCGGGCAGGCCGTCAAGGCTGTACTTTGCAGAAAAAATGACCGGAGACCTGGGCGGTGCGAAAATCTATCTTAAGCGTGAAGATCTGAACCACACCGGAGCACATAAGATCAACAATGTCCTTGGGCAGGCACTTCTTGCAAAGAAGATGGGAAAAACCCGGTTGATAGCCGAAACAGGCGCCGGGCAGCATGGCGTTGCCACGGCAACTGCCGCCGCACTGATGGGGATGGAATGTGTCGTATTCATGGGCGAAGAAGATACGATCCGACAGGCACTTAATGTGTACCGAATGAGACTGCTTGGCGCTGAGGTAATTCCTGTCAGAACAGGTACGGCAACCCTCAAAGATGCCGTATCCGAGGCTATGCGTGAATGGACTTCACGTATCAGCGATACTCATTACTGCCTCGGCTCTGTTATGGGGCCGCATCCGTTCCCTTCTATTGTCCGTGATTTTCAGTCAGTTATCTCAAAAGAGATTAAGGAGCAGATCCAGGAGAAAGAAGGAAGGCTGCCGGATGCAGTCATCGCCTGCGTAGGAGGCGGGTCTAATGCAATCGGAAGTTTCTATAATTTCATCGGAGATGAAGGGGTACGGCTGATCGGCTGCGAGGCGGCGGGCAGAGGCGTTGACACCTTTGAGACAGCGGCGACCATCGCAACAGGAAGAGTGGGGATCTTCCACGGAATGAAATCTTACTTCTGCCAGGATAAGGACGGGCAAATCGCTCCGGTCTACTCTGTATCCGCCGGCCTCGACTACCCCGGCGTCGGCCCCGAACACGCTTATCTGCACGATATCGGGAGAGCAGAGTATGTTCCTGTTACGGACGACGAAGCGGTAAATGCTTTTGAGTATCTGGCAAAGACTGAGGGGATCATTCCTGCCATTGAATCTGCCCATGCTGTTGCACATGCAATGAAGATCGCGCCAGCTATGGATAAAGAACAGATTATCGTAATCACCATATCCGGGAGAGGCGACAAGGACTGTGCCGCTATTGCCCGCTACAGAGGGGAGGATCTTTATGAGTAACATCAAAAAAGCATTTGAAAACGGAAAGGCTTTCATTGCCTTTATTACGTGCGGCGACCCTGACCTGGAAACTACAGCCGCCGCTATCCGTGCCGCTGTAGAAAATGGCGCAGATCTTATTGAACTTGGTATCCCGTTCTCCGATCCGACCGCCGAAGGACCTGTTATCCAGGCGGCAAACATCAGGGCGTTGAACGGGGGTGTTACGACGGATAAAATATTTGCTTTTGTCAGACAGCTTCGCCGTGACGTAAAAGTACCGATGGTTTTTATGACATATGCCAATGTGGTTTTTTCCTATGGCGCGGACAGATTTATTTCGACCTGTCGTGAGATTGAAATTGACGGTCTTATCCTGCCTGACCTGCCGTATGAGGAAAAAGAAGAGTTTTTGCCGCTGTGTCACCGGTATGGCGTTGCGTTAGTGTCGATGATCGCTCCCACGTCTGAAAACCGCATTGCAATGATCGCAAAAGAAGCGGAAGGGTTTTTATATATTGTTTCCAGTCTCGGCGTTACGGGTACAAGAGCGGAAATTAAAACAGATCTTGCTTCGATCGTAAAGACGGTAAGAGAAAATACGGATATTCCATGCGCCATCGGTTTCGGTATCTCCACTCCGGAGCAGGCAGGGAAGATGGCAGAACTCTCTGACGGGGTGATCGTTGGCTCAGCTATCATTAAACTGCTCGAAAAATACGGCAGGAATGCGCCGGAGTATATCGGGGAGTATGTAAGATCAATGAAGGATGCTGTGAAATAGCAAAGGCGGAAAAGGCGGTTTCGTGATTGTTTACAAAAGCGGAAAATCATGGTAAAATATTACATAATTATTAAATTAATTAAGGAGATATTACATGATACGCATCAGAGAGTTGACCAGGACTTTTGGAAAGACGCAGGCGGTGAACCATATTTCACTCGATATTCCGGAGGGAGCCCTGTTCGGACTGCTCGGGACAAACGGCGCGGGAAAGACGACCCTGCTCCGGATTCTTTCGGGGATCCTGGAGCCGGATTCCGGGGAGATGACAGTAGATGGGAAGCCTTTGTATGAAGCGGCGGAGGAGATTTTTTATCTGCCGGACGAACCCTATTATTTCCCGAATGCCTCCATGGAACAGATGACAGAGTTTTACAGGAGACATTATCCGTCGATGGATCCGGAAGGGGTCTCCTATATGGCAGATATGCTGAATCTGGATATGAGACAGCCTGTCCGCACGTTTTCAAAGGGGATGAAGCGACAGGCATTTTTGGCCATGGCATTGTGCGCCGGGACAAAATATCTTTTCTGCGACGAGGTTTTCGACGGGCTTGACCCAATCGCCGCTGACGTGATGAAGCGGCTTTTCCGGCAGGAGATGGAAGAACGGAAATTTACTGTGGTGGTAGCTTCCCACAAACTCAATGAACTGGAAGATATCTGCAGCAATATCGCGATCCTGCACAGAGGAGGTGTGGTCACTGCGGGAGATATGCGTCTGCGCGCGGAGAATGTGTGGAAGTTCCAGTGCGCGTTCCGGGTGGACGACGGTATATCTGAGACTGTGGAAACGATCAGGCACAGGGCAAAAGAGCGTGCAGATGTGATCCGGCTCCATGTGGAAGGAGGGTTTGTGACTCTGATCGCAAGGGGAGAAAAAGAGGTGATAAAGAAAGAACTGTGTTCGATGCATCCGGTTCTTGTTCAGGAAGTGCCGATGAGCCTGGAGGAAATCTTTATCGCAGAGCTGGAGGTGAAAGGATATGATATCCGCGAAGTGCTTTCTTAACTGGTTCCGGGAGGCGGGAAGAGGACATCTTATCGCAGCCGCCGGATGGGGAGTGTTCCTGGCCTACGGCGCCCTCGCAGTAAGCCGTGTCAGCTTTGATCCGGATTATGCGGCTTTTGGCATCGGAGGTCCGGCAATGGAACTGCGATGGATCTGTATGGCTCTGGGGCTTATGACGGCTTTCCTGGAATTTTCCTATCTGTTTTCCCGGAAGAAGCAGGACTTTTACTACAGTCTTCCGTCGGGAAGAAACGTCATTTTCTGGAGCAGGTATGTGCACGGTATCGTCCATACTATTGTTCCCCTGACGATTGTCCTGGCTGTATGCGGGATCTGCCAGGCGGCAATTGATTCCAGATTTGCTCCATACGCGGGCGGATACACAGGGAAGAGTATACTGGTTTATGGCCTGTCACTGCTGCTGTTTTATCATATCGGGGTTCTGTGCGCCGTAGTCTGCGGACATGTGGTATCTGCCCTGCTGACATGCGCGGGACTGATCGTGTATGGCGCTGTAGCGGCGGGACAGGTCTGCGAGACATTGTCAGAGAGTTATTTTACATCTTATTACAGAAACCCGCTTCTGGAACAGGCGGAGATCTGGCTGTCCCCGGAACGTCTTACCTGTGACCTGACGGGAATGGATCTCTTTGATAAACCGTCTCTTCTGAGTTACACGCCTTCAGTCTCTTCTGTGGCCGCGGCAGTTCTGTGGATCGCACTGCTCCTTCTCCTGTCTGCCGCAGCGTGGAGGTACCGGAAAGTGGAAAAGACAGGGAATATGTTTACGCTTGCGGCCGGGGAAAGGGCTGTGGAGATCCTGGCCGGATTTCTGGCAGGGTTCTGGATGTTCGGCTTTGTGACGGATCTGTCCGATCCCCGGACAATGGGAGCCGGGACTGCGGCAGCGGTATCGGCAGCCTGTTCCGCAGCCGCGGTTCTGGCAGTACACTCCCTGCTGGAGTATATTGTGAATGACCAGCGGAAAAAGATGTTTCGGAGAAAATGGCAGATGATCCTGACCGGGCTGGCAGTTGTGGCGGCAGGGGCAGCATTTGCCGCAGGAGCGCCGGCATACGATGCTTATTTCCCTGAAAATGCCGCAGGCGTGGGAATCAGCATCGACGGCCTGGACATGAGTTACGCCCGGTACGCGGACATCAGGAGCGGGGATCAATACAGTACAGAACAGCAGATGGAGCAATACTTCCTGGAGGGAGAAGGGCGCACGGCTGCGCTCGGATGGCTTCGGGAGATTGTAAACAGCGGCTGCGTGGGAACGGGAGACAAGGCATATACGGATATGACGGTCTGTTATCATATGCCGGACGGCAGCAGACACTACAGATCCTATCCATTGAGCAGAGAAGAAGTGGATATGTTCGCCGCAGTGTACGAGACAGATGAGTATAAGAGAGCGGCTTATCCCGGGCTGTTGAAGGAAGATGCCGGAAAAGACAGGTTTACATGGGAAAACGGGGTGACAGGCACGGCGCTTCAGATCACGGAAAGCCAGAAAGAAGAACTTCTGGATGCTTACCGGGAAGATGTGGCATGCCTTCAGATGGAACAGCTCAGGGATACGCTTCCATACGGATATGTCAGGATCAAGTCTGCCACAGACGGAGCCATTACAGATCTGTATGTTTATCCGTTCTTTGAGAAAACATACGGCTGTCTGGTGAAGTATGGGATCGATGTGGAAAAGGGACTGGCAGATTATACCATAGAATCAGTAGAAATGATGCGGGAGTATGATGTTTCAGGGGAAGGAAGGGCGGTTTCAGGTGGAAATTATATGTCGTTCTATGAAGGTGAGGATGAGATCAGCGCCGTCAGGCAGTTCCTCGTGCCGGATGAACTGGACATCCAGCCGCTTCTGTGCCCCCTTGACCATTCCGCAGACGTTGACGCTGCCGTAAAGGATGAGGAGACGAGTTCGGTGGTGCATGTAAACTGCGCCCAGATTTACCGGCAGCAGTGACAGGATTCTTCCTTTTTTGCAGATCCGCAGTGATATACTGGGGGCAATGCGAAAAAGGAGGAAGAAAATGGCAGAGAAAACAGTAAGAAAACTATCAAAGAAACAGCGGGTTATCCTGATCGCGGCAGCCGCTGCCGCTCTTCTTGCGGGTGCGGCTGCAGGAGGGTGGCTCTATATCAACCGGTTTGACGCGGGAGAGTATGTGCAGGCAGTGCTGGATACCTCGTATAAAAATGAAACAGATCAGTATGTTGAAATTACAGGAGTCCCGAAAGAGGAAGCGGAAAAGATCTTTGAGAATAATCTGGACGCGACAATGGCGGGATTTGAGGATTCAGAGATGCCGGAAGAACTGCGGCCCAGGTACCGGGAACTGTTCGGCGAGATTGCGGGAAAGGTGAATTATACAGTGGGAGAGCCGAAGCGGAAAGAGGACGGGAGCTATACCGTCGCTGTGACGATCAAACCGATCACGCTGTTCCCCGATACATATGAACTTTTCCAGACAAGGGCGGAGGAATATGCGTCTCAGGTGACGGACAGTGTGATGAACGGGGCGGAGATGCCCTTAGATGCCGAGATGCAGAGCCGGATCTACCAGATCTATTACGAAGTTCTCAAAGAGAGGGTAGATTCCGGCATGCTCTATGGAGGCGCCAGAGAGGTGACGCTCCATGTGACAAAGGAGGGCAGCCGGGAATTTACGATCGCCCGGGAGGATATGGATGAACTGGACTCCGCGCTGATCGAGGATGCCGAAGCCCGGGAAGACGAAGTCCGGGAAGAAGAGTGAATGTTCAGAATGCCTTCATCTCATTGAGCGGCCAGTATTTGAAGAATGCTTTGCCCAGGATTTCATCCTTTGTTACAAAAGTGTTCTCCCAGTACCGGGAATCTTTTGAATTGTTGCGGTTATCGCCCATAACAAAATAGCAGTCTTCCGGGACAGTATATGGTCCGAAGGAGCCCTCCATGGGCTCCTTTATGTTTACATCCTGAAGGGGCTCGTCAGATCCGTTTATATAGATGCTGCCGTCACGGATTTCCACTGTTTCTCCGGGAAGCCCGATCACTCGCTTGATAAAGAGCTGGCTCTCATCGTCCGGATAGCGGAAAATGATAATGTCGAAACGCTCCGGATCAGAGTTGAGATAGGCAAGCCGGTTTCCGAGGATGCGGTCACCGGGCTTGATGGTGTTTTCCATGGAGCCGGAGGGAATCTCTGCGTTTACGATGATGAAGTTGCTGATAAAAACAGCGGTCAGTATCCCGGCTGCAATGGCGGCAATCCACAGGAGTAATTCCTTTATAAAAGAGCTCTTTTTGTTCTCGTTATCTTGTCGTGACATGATATACCCTTCTTTCTGCCAATGGTCTGGAATGATTATAACAGATAATCGGGATTATGGAAACCGTGCTTTGGACTGATGAAATATCCAAAATATAATAAAGCAAATGGATTGCGGTTGATTTGCGGATATATTTTGGATATAATGAGAACAGATAAAGTGATGGAACAGTACATACCACGGATACGGGACGGAATTTCCTGGTATGGATGGCAGGAGAAAAGAGGTGTGTATCATGACGGTAAAAGAAATGCAGGAGAGAAAGAAAGAACTGGGATTTTCCTATGCTCAGATCTCGGAGCTTTCAGGGGTCCCGCTGGGAACTGTCCAGAAAGTGCTCGGCGGTATTACTCTGACCCCGCGCTATGATACGCTTATGGCGCTGGAACGGGTGCTCGGGGAGCGGGAGACCGCTGCTGTGCGTGAGACTGCCGCGGCGTATGCGGTGAAAAAGCAGGGCGGGTATACCCTGGATGATTATTATCGTTTTCCCGAAGACGTCAGGGTGGAACTGATCGACGGAGTGATCTATGATATGACGGCTCCGGCTTCTGTACATCAGATCATAGGGGGGTATATCTACAGCAGGCTGCTCCAGTATGTCCTTGACAGAGGAGGCGCCTGCCTGCCCATGATCGCTCCTGTGGATGTACAGCTCGACTGCGACGATAAGACGATGGTAGAGCCGGATGTGGTCGTTGTGTGCGACCGGGATAAGATCATCGACCGCTGTATATACGGAGCTCCCGATTTTATCATCGAGGTACTCGCGAAATCGACCAGAAAAAAGGATTCGGTCATAAAACTGAACAAATATCTGAACGCAGGGGTGCGGGAGTACTGGATGATCGACCCGGAGAAAAAGAAAGTCATCGTGTATGACTTTGAACACGATGAATATCCGGTGGTCTATGGATTTGATGCGAAAGTTCCCGTCGGAATATGGGACGGGGCCATGGAGATTGATTTTGCCGAAGTATACGAACATGCAAGGTTCCTGTATGAGCGGTGACCCGGAAGAATATACACTGCACCTGCCCGGACGTATACCGTCATCTGTTGTCCTGTGACGTCTGTAAACACCGCCGTACACAGAATATTCACTTATATAAAAGAAGTATAAACAATTCTAAA
>DXEY01000156.1 GCA_019114745.1 Candidatus Mediterraneibacter colneyensis
TTTTTACTATATATTTTCCGGTATATTTTATGATTCGCTTAATATATCCGATAATTTAGCAAATTCTTCTAAAGTCAGTGTCTCACCTCTTACACCGGGCTCTCTGCCCAGACACGCTATGGCATTTTCGATTTCTTCCTTTGTAAAGTCCAGTTCCTGCGAGTTTTTGAGCCCGTTTGCCAGTGTCTTTCTCCTCTGGTTAAAGGACGCCCGTATGATCCGGAACATCAGCTTTTCATCCCTGACTTTTACCGGCGGTTCCTCATAGCGATCCAGGCGGATGACCGCCGACCCCACCTTGGGACGGGGCATAAAACAGTTCGGCGGAACATTTGCCACGACGTAAGGACGCGCATAATACTGGACAGCCAGAGACAGGGCGCCGTAATCTTTCCTGCCCGGGCCCGCCTGCATCCTGTCCGCCACTTCTTTCTGCACCATGACCGTAATGCTCTTCACAGGCACATGGTTTTCAAAAAGTCCCATGATGATCGGGGTTGTGATGTAATACGGGAGATTCGCCACTACCTTCAGGGGCTGTCCCCCGTTCTCATCTTCCGCCAGCGCCGCGATATCTACTTTCAGCACGTCGTCATTGATGACACGGACATTGTCGTATCCGCCCAGCGTATCCTCCAGGATCGGGATCAGGGCGCGGTCGATTTCCACCGCGACCACCCTGCGCGCCGCACAGGCGAGATACTGAGTCATCGTACCGATACCCGGTCCGATTTCCAGGACGCAGTCGTTTTCTTCGATCCCTGCTGCCCGGATGATCTTGTCAAGCACATGGGTATCGATCAGAAAGTTCTGCCCGAATTTCTTCTGGAACACAAAATTATATTTCTGGAGCACCGCGATCGTTTCCTGCGGATTTCCCAGTGTCGGTTGTTTCATCTCATCCTCCTCAATTATCCCGGAGACCATACAGATCCCTGCTGTTTTCCTCCGTCCGGCTCACGACCTCTTCCACGCTCACTCCCTTGATCCGGGCGATCTTTTCCGCCACATACGGGAGATACAGGGAGCAGTTCCGCTTCCCCCGGTACGGCTCCGGCGCAAGATACGGGCAGTCCGTTTCCAATACGATAGAAGAAAGCGGGATCTCCTCGACCACTTCCTTGAGTTTCTTCGCATTTTTAAAGGTAACTACCCCGCCCACGCCGATATAGTACCCCATCTTCACATATTCCCGCGCCATCTCCGGGGAATAGGAATAGCAGTGGATGACCGCCTTCATCCCCGCAGCATGTTCCTTCATGATCTCAAACGTGTCCGCGGCGGCCTCACGGCTATGGATGATCACAGGCATCTCTTTCTCCCGCGCAAGTTCTATCTGGCGGATGAACCACTTCTTCTGTACCTCATGGGCTTCATTATCCCAGTAATAATCAAGCCCGATCTCTCCTACCGCTACGATCTTCTCAAGATCAAGCATACGCTCCATCTCAGCCATTCCCGCCTCATCGAGGGAGCCCGTCTCGTCCGGATGGACGCCCACTGCCCCGTAAACAAACGGATACTCTTCTGTCAGACGCCGTATTTTATCCCAGGACTCAATGGTCGAGCCGGCATTTACGATCACGCCGATCCCGTTCTCCTGCATCTTTTTAAGCAGTTCATCTCTGTCGGTGTCAAACTGTTCGTCATCATAATGTGCGTGTGTATCAATTATCATGGTCTGCTCCTTTTTCCGTCTCTGTCTGCTCCTGCTCCGGGATCTCCTTTGCCGGAGCGGGAATCAGTGTGCCGAGAAAATCTTTCATCTCCGCACGGTTCCAGATTTCGGGTACCGGGTACAGGGGATTTGCCTCCCGCTCTGCCCACTCCACGATCTGATCAACGTCCTCCTCCCGGATCATCTCCGGGTACACCGGAATCCCCAGCTTCTCCTTCAGTTCTTCGATCCATTTTATAAATGCTTCCGCCTTTGCCGGGACGCTTTCCCCTTCCGCCGTAAGGGCACAGGCGTCGCTCAGTTCTGCGAGTCTCTTCTGCGCCGACGCGCCGTACCATCTCAGCACGTGCGGAAGCAGGATTCCCACTGCAATCCCGTGGGCAGTGCCGTACAGCCCGCTCAGCGGATGCCCGAGGGCATGTGCATATCCCACGCAGCCTCTGGTAAACGCCCTGCCTGCACAAAAGGCCGCCTCCTGCATCTTCTGCCTTGCCTCCAGGTCAGAACCGTCTTCGTACACCTTTGGAAGGTTCTCGAAGATCAGCTTCACTGCCCGGAGCGCCAGTTTCCTTTCCAGGCGGGTATTGTACGTGTGATTCGTATACGCTTCCACCGCATGGCACAGCGCATCGATCCCTCCGGAAGCCGTTACCTCCGGCGGCAGCCCCACTGTCAGCTCCGGATCAAGAACGACATATTTGGGCATCAGGCTCAGATCCATAATCGGCGCTTTGTGATGTGCTGCTGCCTCCGTGATCACCGCCGCCATCGTCGTCTCCGAGCCGGATCCGGCGGTAGTCGGCACCGCAAACAGCACCGGGATCGGCTTTAGGATCTTAAACAACCCCTGAAGTTTTTTCACCGATTTTCCCGGGCGGGCGACTCTTGCCCCGATCGCTTTGGCGCAGTCCACAGGGGAACCGCCGCCGAAGGCGATAATACAGTCACACTGATTTTCCCGGAAAAGCTCTGCTCCCTTCTCCACATCCGAGTCTGTGGGGTTTGGCGTCACTTCATCGAATATTACATACGGGATCTTGAAGTTCTCCATTGTCTCCAGCATCCCGTCCGGCAGGCCGCGGCCGCGCACCGCAGGGCCTGTTACCACTAAAGGCTTTTTCAGGTTCTTGCGCTTCACCGCCACAGGAAGCCTTCGGGAGCTTCCCTCCCCTTTCATAACCTCCGGGGTTCGCCAGGGAAGCAGATACATCCCTGATTTTACACAAAACTGCGCGATACGGCAACCGATTTTCCCGATATCACCGGCAGCCTTTTTCTTTCCTGTCTGATCGGTCAATCTCCCGTCCTCCTTAATCTGTCTGATCTATCCGGCGTAATATGGTAGATTATACCATATATTATGCGGGTCTGCCGTACCGTCTGCTGTATTTTTACTTATAACTCTTAATCAATACTTATAATGAAAGAAACTCTTGTATTTTCTTCCGGTTTTGTCTACTCTAATAGTGGAACATTTCTCTTATGCAAGAGGATATCAATATTACAAACAAATGAGGTGTGCGAAATGAAACCAATCAAAGAAGGAAAAGTACGCGAAATCTATGACAACGGCGACAGCCTGATTCTTGTAGCTACAGACAGGATCAGTTGTTTCGATGTGATCCTTAAGAACACGATAACAAAAAAAGGAACCGTCCTGACACAGATGTCCAAATTCTGGTTCGACATGACAAAGGACATCCTTCCAAACCACATGATCTCTACCGATGTAAACGACATGCCTGAATATTTCCATCAGCCGCAGTTTACCGGAAACAGCATGATGTGCAAAAAACTCAAAATGCTTCCTGTCGAGTGCATCGTCCGCGGTTACATTACCGGAAGCGGCTGGGCAAGCTATCAGAAAGACGGCACAGTATGCGGTATCAGACTTCCGGAAGGGCTGAAAGAATCCGATAAACTGCCGGAACCGATCTACACTCCGTCCACAAAGGCTGAAATCGGCGACCACGACGAAAACATTTCCTATGAGCAGAGCATCGACTGCCTTGAGAAAGCATTTCCGGGAAAAGGAGAGGAATATGCCTCCAAACTCCGCGATTACACGATCGCTCTTTACAAAAAGTGTGCGGACTATGCGCTGAGCCGCGGCATCATCATTGCTGATACGAAATTCGAGTTCGGTCTGGATGAAAACGGCAATATCGTCCTCGGCGACGAGATGCTCACACCGGACAGCTCACGTTTCTGGCCGGCAGACGGATACGAGCCGGGACACTCCCAGCCATCCTTTGACAAACAGTTCGCCCGCGACTGGCTCAAAGCCAATCCGGATAACGACTGGACTCTTCCGGACGATATCGTACAGAAAACGATCGACAAATATCTGCAGAGCTATGAGATGCTGACCGGGGAGAAACTGCAGTAAAATCGGGACATATTTTCAGGAGATTCCAAAAAGGGACACCCTGAAATCGAATTGGGGACGTAGTAAAATCGAATTTTACTACGTCCCCAATTTTTACGAAAGTTCCAGCTTTCCTGTATACAGCTGATAATATGTCCCTTTTAGTTTCAGCAGTTCTTCATGCGTGCCTCTCTCGATGATGCGTCCGTGTTCAAGTACCATGATCGCATCACTGTTGCGGATCGTTGACAGCCTGTGGGCAATGACGAATACGGTACGTCCCTTCATCAGGTTATCCATACCCTTCTGCACGATCTGCTCCGTCCTTGTGTCGATGGACGAGGTCGCCTCATCCAGGATCAGCACCGGCGGATCTGCGATCGCCGCCCTGGCGATTGCAAGGAGCTGCCGCTGGCCCTGTGAAAGTTCCTCCCCGTCACCGCTCAGGTGCGTATCATATCCCTGAGGCAGCATACGGATGAATCCATCGGCGTGGGCAAGTTTTGCCGCCTTTACCACTTCCTCATCGGTAGCATTGAGCTTACCGTAACGGATATTTTCTTTGATCGTCCCGGTGAACAGATGCGTATCCTGAAGCACGATTCCCAGCGACCGCCTCAGATCAGCCTTCTTGATCTTATTGATATTAATATCATCATAACGGATCTTTCCGTCAGCCACATCGTAGAAACGGTTGATCAGGTTTGTGATCGTCGTCTTCCCGGCTCCGGTGGATCCGACGAACGCCAGCTTCTGTCCCGGCTTTGCGTACAGGGTCAGGTCATGGAGTACCATGTGGTCCGGCGTGTATCCAAATGTCATATCGTAGAAACGCACATCGCCTTTAAGCTCCTGGTATGTGATAGAACCGTCCGCCTGATGGGGATGTTTCCACGCCCACAGCCCGGTGCGCTCCTCGCATTCTGTAAGGCTTCCGTCCGGATTTCTCTTTGCATTTACAAGCGTGACATAACCGTCGTCCACCTCTGACGGCTCATCCATCATATTGAAAATACGCTCTGCTCCGGCAAGCGCCATGATGATCGAGTTAAACTGCTGTGCAACCTGCATAAAAGGCTGTGTAAAACTCTTCGTAAACTGCAGGTAGGAAGCCATAACGCCCAGCGTTATATTTCCGATGCCCGCCACAGAAAGGAAGCCTCCGAACACCGCGGTGAGCACGAACTGCAGGTTTCCAAGGTTCCCGATGATCGGTCCCATCATACTTGCAAATGTATGGGCGTTGGACGCGCTCGTGAAAAGCCTTTCGTTAAGCTCATCAAACTCCTGCTCCGAGATCTTCTCGTGATTAAACACTTTGATCACTCTCTGTCCGTTCATCCGCTCCTCGACAAAACCGGTAATGTCTGCCAGGTCGAGCTGCTGGCGGATGAAATACTTCCCGCTGTTGCCCGTCACGACTCTGGAGACCGCCACCATAACAACGATCATCAGTACCGCCAGTGCGGTCAGGATCGGGCTCAAAAGAAGCATGGAAATAAATGTAACTACAATTGTAAACGCCGACATAAGCACCTGCGGGATAGACTGGTTGATCATCTGGCGCAGGGTATCGGTATCGTTCGTGTAGAGACTCATGATAGATCCGTTTGTATTCTGGTCGAAATAGCGGATCGGCAGCGTCTGCATATGCTCAAACATCTCATCACGGACACGTTTAAGCACTCCCTGTCCGATCACCACCATCATCCTGCTGTAGATAAAAGTAGCGATCACACCCGCAAGGAAAATCGAGCCGAGTACAACAAGCGCCATATACAGCTCCGTGTAATCCGGATCCTGCTGTCCGATCAGAGGAATAATAAAGTCATCCAGCAAAAATTTCAAAGACAGCGATACCGAAATAGATGCAACAGAACTCATCAATATACAGATCAACACGATCACAAACTGGACTTTATATGTGCTGACCACATAGCTGAGGAGTCTCTTTGCTGTCCTGATCGTTCCTTTGGTCACCGCCGGGCCGCCGCCCGTTCTCTGCCGGACCGGGGGAACACTGTTACTATTCTGCTCACTCATCCTCAGCACCTCCCTTCATCTGCGACTCATATACTTCTCTGTAAATCTTATTCGTCTTAAGAAGTTCTTCCGAAGTACCAATCCCGTTAATCTCACCGTTGTCCATAACAATGATCATATCCGCATCCTCCACAGATGAGATTCTCTGGGCAATGATGATCTTTGTTGTATCCGGGATCTCCTCCCTGAATGCCTGCCGGATCAGGGCGTCTGTCCTTGTATCCACCGCACTGGTCGAGTCGTCAAGGATCAGGATCTTCGGTTTCTTCAGCAGGGCTCTTGCAATACACAGCCTCTGCTTCTGTCCGCCGGACACGTTATTTCCGCCCTCAACGATCATCGTATCATATCCGCCCGGAAATTCCCTGATAAACCCGTCCGCCTGTGCCAGACGGCAGACTCTCTGCACTTCCTCGTCGCTGGCGTTCGCGTCGCCCCAGCGGATATTATCATAAATACTGCCTGTGAAAAGTACATTTTTCTGAAGCACCATTGACACCTGGTCGCGCAGCGCTTCCAGACCGTACTTCCGCACATCCACACCGCCGACTTTCACGCTTCCGCCCGTCACATCGTACAGGCGGGGGATCAGCTGCACAAGCGTAGACTTTGCGCTTCCGGTGCCGCCGATAATGCCGACGATCTGCCCGCTTTTAATATGGAGACTTACATCTTTAAGAGAAAGATTGCCGCCCTCTCCCGCGTAGCTGAAGTTCACATGATCGAAATCAATGCTGCCGTCCGCCACTTCCGTGACAGCCTCCGGAGCATCCGCCATCTCAGGCTCTTCCGTAAGCACTTCCGTGATACGGTCCGTAGATGCCTCGGCGATCATGATCATCGTAAACACAAATGTAACCATCATCAGCGACATCAGGATCTGAAGTGCATAAACGATCACACTGGTCAGTTCCCCGGTCTGCATCGTCCCTGAGATAATGCTCTCACCGCCGATCAGCACCATGACGATAACCACAGTATATACGGTAAACTGCATGATCGGTGAGTTCCATGCCACGATCTTCTCTGCTTTTGTAAACAGTTTAAATACAAGTGTGGAAACCTTTCCAAACTTCTCCACTTCATGGTCGGCACGCACGTATGCCTTCACCACTCTCGCGGCGTTCACATTTTCCTGTACCGTATTATTAAGCACATCGTACTCATCAAACACCTGCACAAAGTGCGGGTGCGCCATCTTCGCGATGCCAATAAGCGCGCCTCCCAGGATCGGTACGGTGATCAGCATGATAACGGCGATCTTCACATTAATAGTCAGTGTCATGATCAGAGAAAGTATGATCATGATCGGCGCCCTTGCCAGAAGGCGGATCGTAAACATATATGCCATCTGCACGTTTGTAATATCCGTTGTCATCCTTGTTACAAGGCTGGACGTTGAAAAGTGGTCTATATTTCCAAAAGAGAAATCCTGTATCTTATAGAAAATATCATGGCGCAGATTTTTTGCATATCCCGAAGATGCGATCGCGCCCAGCTGTCCTGCTTTGGCACCAAATACGAGGGCAAGCATTGCCATCACGACCAGCAGAAGCCCTACTCTGACAATATAGCCCATATCACCGTTCATGATCCCTACGTCGATGATATTCGCCATCAGCAGGGGGATCAGGACTTCCATCAGCACCTCAAGACAGACCAGCACAGGGGTCAGAAAAGATTCCCGCTTATATTCCCTGACGGAACGAAGTAATATTCTATTCATGGTCTGTTATATCTCCTCTCTCCTTTTTTCATTTACCGACAAATTTTCCGACATCTGCTTGAGCACTTCGCGGCACACCTCAAGTTTCTCCCCGGGAATATCTTTTGCCAGGAGCGCCTCGATATATTGGATATTCTCCAGAATATGCCTGCGGACGCCCTGCGCTTTTTCCGTCGGCACCAGCTTCTTGAGCCTTGCGTCGCGTTTTACTGCTTCCCGGGTGATAAATCCGTTCTTCTCCAGGATCTGGAGCGTACCGGTGGCGGTAGACCTGCGGATCTGAAACTCCTTCTCCACATCCTTCTGGTAAATATCTCCCTTTAGAGACTCAAACAGAATATAATGCAGTACAAGCCGCTGCATATTTGTGGTCAGGCTGTCCTCCTCTTCCTGTACGCACATCTGGCGCTTCAACTGATGGGAAAGCGTATTGATCAGGCGTCCTACGTCATGGCCGCTGTCACGTCTCTCCTGACTTTCGCCGCTGCACACTGCTGCTCCACTTCCTTTCTCATCCCGAAAATATTTGTTCGGTAACTAACAATATAGTAAATACTATTAAAATTATTGTCAATCATCA
>DXEY01000017.1 GCA_019114745.1 Candidatus Mediterraneibacter colneyensis
TCAGGATCAACGAAGAGATCGCCAATACCTGCTATCTTGAGAACGAGCCCCTTGAAGAAATTCTGGAGAAAACAGAAAAACAGGTGTTTGAACTGGTAGAGCGGGGAAATTCCCAGGAGTATGTCCCGATCAAAGAGGTCGTGCTCAATGCTCTGGATGTGATCGAAAGGGCGTCTAAGACGAAAGGAAATGTTACGGGAATCCCGACCGGATTCAGCGATCTTGACTATAAATTGTCGGGGCTGCAGCCATCGGATCTGATTCTGATCGCAGCCAGACCATCCATGGGTAAGACCGCGTTCGTGCTGAACATCGCCCAGCATGTGGCGTTCCGGCAGAACCGTGCGGTGGCGATCTTCAGTCTCGAGATGTCCAAAGAGCAGCTCGTGAACCGTCTCTTCTCTCTGGAATCCCATGTAGATGCCCAGGTCTTAAGGACGGGAAATCTTTCGGATACCGACTGGGAAAAGCTGATCGAGGGAGCGGGGATCATAGGAAATTCCAGGATGATCATCGACGATACATCCGGTATCTCTATCTCTGAGATGCGTTCAAAATGCAGGAAATATAAACTGGAGCAGGGGCTCGACCTTATCATTATCGACTACCTGCAGCTTATGAGCGGGAGCGGCGGCAGAAAAAATGAGAGCCGCCAGCAGGAAATCTCAGAGATTTCCCGGGCGCTCAAAGGCCTTGCCCGTGAGCTCAATGTTCCGGTGATTGCCCTGTCCCAGCTGAGCCGCGCCGTGGAACAGAGGACAGATAAGCGCCCCATGCTTTCAGATCTCCGTGAGTCCGGAGCCATCGAGCAGGATGCGGACGTATGTATGTTCATTTACAGGGATGATTATTACAATCCGGATACAGAGGATAAGAACATCGCGGAGATCATCATTGCAAAACAGAGAAACGGCCCGATCGGGACAGTGCGTCTCGCATGGATGCCGCAGTACACACGTTTTGGCAATGAACTGCGGCAGCAGTGATGCGGCATCGGACGCCGGCATGTCCCGGCACATTATGTAAAGATTTTTCTCAATTTCAGAATAGCGCCGCCTCTGGCAGCTTCCCTGCGGGTCGTCTGCTGCTGGCGGATCAGGGTGTCCAGCCTGCGGAAGTGTTCTTCCTGCTGGCGCTCTTTTGCCTGGAGGAGAAAATCCATCTCGTGCATGACATCAGTGGTTACGGTACTGCTGATGTCTTTTTTTAATACTCCGTTATTTTCTGTGAGAATTTCGCGGAATACTTCTCCGAAAAGTGCACGTATCTGCTCCAGTTTTTCCAGCTGGATCACGACCTCCCCGTTTTCGGCGGGCGTTTCGGCAGGGGGGTGGGCAGGTGTCCTGGCAGCGGGCGGAAGCGCCGGATCCGAGACGCCTGCTGTGTCTGCAGATACTGTCCTCAGTTTCAGACGCGTCGCCTTAAGTTCGGGAATGAGGGGCTTCAGTTCCCTTAAAAGCATCCCTTCATCTTTCAGTTTTTTTATACAGCGAAACAGCTGGATATCGTCATTCGTATAATATCGATGGCCCATTTCCGTGCGGCCGATCGTCAGACCGAGTTCTTCTTCCCAGTACCTTAGGACGTGGGATTCCACATCTACCTGTTTTGCCGCTTCGGAAATCATAAATCTGACCTCACCCATTAATATTTATACCTCCTTTATATCAGCTTCGCTTTAAGGCCATTATAGCACAGCAGATTTCCTTCAACTTCAAGAATCGTTCGCAAAATTGTGACAAAAAAACACCGTCCCATGAGGAACGGTGTCTGCTTGTGATCACTTTGCGATATTTTATCATTACTCTGCTGAGATAGCGCCTGTAGGACATGCAGCTTCACATGCTCCGCAGTCTACGCAAGCATCAGCATCGATCTCATATTTGCCATCGCCTTCGGAGATAGCGCCTACTGGACATTCGCCTTCGCAAGAACCACAGCTTACACATTCATCACTAATTACGTGTGCCATAGTATGTACCCTCCTTTTTTGATTTCAACAAAAAGGTCATACCTTTTTGCTATCATCATTTTAATACAATGAAAATGATTATACAAGAGATTTAAGTGTTCTAAATTTAATACTTCTATAAAAATTCAGAAAAAAATCACTTCCTTTTTTCGGATTTTGGTGTATGATAGAAAAATGATGTAGAATATATGGGTTTTAAATAACAGATTTGGAAATATGTGGAGGCGGAGAATGAAAAGGAGATCAATGGTATGTATTTCCCTTGCCATGTGTATGGTAATGGGAGCGTGCGGGTGCAGTTCATCGGAAGATGAGAATGTGTTTACAGGGGATACCCCGGAAACGCCGGAGTGGCAGGCAAATCTGGATGCTGTTACGCCTTCGGTCTATACGGATATCGACGAGCTTGATCTGGAGCCGGGAACTTATATATCCGTGATCGGAAAAACAGAGGATTCGTCTTACTGGCAGCAGGTGAAGGCGGGGGTGGAGCAGGCTGCGGCCGACATCAATGAGCGCCTGGGATACAGCGGGGACGATGCGGTCAGAGTGCTGTTTAACGCACCGTCTGACGGGGAGGACATTGACGAGCAGGTCAATATTCTTGATGAGGAAATGGCGAGGTATCCGGATGTGATCGCGATCGCGAGTATCGACGAAAACGCATCGTCCGTGCAGTTTGACCTTGCCATAGAAAACGGCATCCCGATCGTTGCTTTTGATTCGGGGAACAGCTATCAGGGAATCCAGTGTACCTGTATGACGGATAATACTGCCGCTGCGGCGATGGGAGCGTCCCGTCTGTGCGAGGCGATCGGGGACAGCGGAGAGGTGGCTCTGATCGTGCCGGATTCGGTATCGGGCAATGCAGGCGACCGTGTGGCAGCATTCCAGGAAGAAATCAGCGCGAACCACCCGGACGTTACGATCGTTGAGACGATCTATCTGGATCAGATGGATGAACTCAAACGACAGGCTGCGGCAGAACAGCTCGGCGTATCGGCGGAGCAGCTCGCCCAGTGGAGCGCGGAGGCGTCAGGCCTTGAGGATGAGGCGGCTGACGGAAGCCAGGACGCAGCTTCAGAGGATGCGGCTGCTGAGGAAAGTTCTATGTCTGAAGAGGCAAGGACGCGGCTTGAGGATATTGATTCCATCGCAGGAGGGATGAGCGATGAGGACGCGGTAGTCTATTACCTGGAAAAGCATCCGGATCTGAAGGGGTGCTTTGGGACGAATGATGAGACGGTGCTCCTGGGAGCCAATGCGATAGAGAACATGGAAAAAACGGAAGACGTCACCGTGATGGGATTTGACGCGGGAGCGGATCAGATCGCTGCGCTCGAGAACGGCTCCATCGACGGGCTTGTCGTGCAGAATCCTTTTGGGATGGGATATGCCACGGTGGTGGCCGCGGCAAGAACCATCCTGGAGATCGGAAACGAAGCTGTGGTGGACACCGGATATATCTGGGTAGACCGTGATAATATAGAGGACGAGACCGTACAGGCGATGCTGTACGAGTAGGAAATAAGCCGGGTTACCGGACTCTGGCGAGAGAGAAGATAAATTCTGTACCGACTCCCTCGGTGCTGATCACATTGATGTGTTCATCGTGTGCCTGGATCACTTCTTTCACGATAGAGAGTCCGAGCCCGGTTCCTTTTTTGTCTTTTCCGCGTGAAAGATCAGATTTATAGAAACGCTCCCAGATCTTGTTGAGATCTTTCCGGGGGATTCCGATACCGCGGTCTTTTACAGAAATAAATGTTTTCTCATTTTTCTCGCTCACTTCTATGGTGACAGTGGACTCGTTCTCACTGAATTTGATCGCATTGTCGATCAGGTTGTAGAGTACCTGCTGGATCTTTCGCCTGTCTGCGTATACGATGACGGCTCCGGGCATGAGCAGCAATTCGATGGAAATGTGTTTGGGCGTGCATACTCCTTCAAAAGATGCGGCTGTCCCTTTGATCATGTCCTGTATGTCAAATTCTGTTTTATCCAGAAGCAGTTCTTTTGTGTCAAATTCATTTAAGGTGAGCAGGTCTCCTGTCAGATCGGTGAGCCGCTCTGTCTCAAATAAAATGATGTTGATATACTTCTCATATAATTCCGGCGGGATCGTGCCGTCCGCCATGGCTTCCAGGTATCCTTTGATAGAAGTGAGGGGCGAACGGAAATCATGAGACACATTGGCGACGATCTTTTTCTGGTAGTCGTCCATATCCTTTAACTGTGCCGCCATATAGTTGAGGGATGCAGAGAGATATCCCATCTCGTCGTGCGAATGCACGGGAATCTCATACTCCAGGTTTCCCAGGGCATACTGGCGCGCCGCCTCCGAGATCTGCCTGAGCGGGCGGTGGACAAAGTAGTGGAACCCCAGAAGGAAGATGAAGGAGAGCCCGAAAATGACCAGAAGCGTGATATAAACCGGGATCATGACCTTGTGGCACCGCTCCTCGATATTGGAGATCGGGCTGTGGATCAGAAGGTAGCCTCTGGTGGAAAAACCTTCTGTTACCGGCGCCATAACAGTGATCACTTCCTCTTCAAAATAGCCGTGGTAAGTGCCGGACATGTATTGGTTTCCTCCGATCTCCGCCGGGTTGAAGTTTTCAATCGCTTCCGGGGAGGATGTATTTTCCAGATTGGACGAGGTGATCATGGTACCCGTAGAATCCACAAACCACAGGGATGACTCCAGATAGAGACGCATGGCTGCAAGCTGCGCCTGTACCGCATATAAATCGGAATCGTCCGAAAAATACGAAGGAAGGTAATCACTGGCGATCAGCGTCGCCTCCCGGTAGAGCGTCTGGGAAGAGTCCTCCATGAGCCGGTTGGTGACGAGCTGCCTCGTCAGCGTTCCGGCCGTGAACACACACAGAAACCCGAAAATAATATAGAGCGCTATGAATTTGAGATGCAGTATACTTTTCATGTCTTAAGCTCCGTCTATTTTGTCTCAAACTTATATCCGATCCCCCATACTGTGCTGAGACTCCAGTGTGGATGGTCTTTGATCTTTTCCCTCAGCCGTTTGATATGGACATCCACAGTTCTTGTATCCCCCACGTATTCGTAACCCCAGATGCGGTCCAGAAGCTGTTCGCGGGTGAATACCTGATTGGGGGAGGACGCCAGACAGTAGAGAAGCTCCAGCTCTTTCGGGGGCATCTCGATGTGCTGGCCGTCGCAGAGAACAGAATAGTTCGTCAGGTTGATCTCCAGCCCATCGTACTGTACGCATTTTGTCCTGTCCTTTTCCGGGGCGTCTGCCCTGGCAGGCTGATATCTTCTGAGTACGGCGCGGACTCGTGCGACCATTTCTTTTGAATCAAACGGTTTCATTATGTAGTCGTCTGCGCCGAGCTCCAGCCCCAGCACTTTGTCGAATACTTCGCCTTTGGCGGAGAGCATGATGACCGGAGTGGACGCCCGGGCGCGGATCTCCCTGCACACCTGGTATCCGTCGATGCCCGGAAGCATCAGGTCAAGCAGGATGAGATTGGGCTGGTAGCTGTCGAACGCCGTCAGCGCATCTTCACCGTTGTATACGATCTTTGTATCAAAACATTCTTTGGTCAGATAGAGCGAGATCAGTTCTGCGATATTCTCGTCGTCGTCTACGATCAGGATCTTCTGTTTTCCTATCATAATGCCAGTACCTCCTTCAGAGTCAATCCAAATGGTTATTTAAGTTCTACGATCGTCACGCCGGCGTCTCCCTCGCCGTATTCTGCCAGGTGGTATGACCTGACATGTTTCTGCCTGCGCAGATATTCGTGGATTCCTTTCCTCAGAGCCCCGGTGCCTTTCCCGTGTACGACTCTGACGCTGCCCAGGTGGGAGAGCAGGGCGTCGTCCAGATATTTGTCCAGCTCGGCTACCGCTTCGTCCACTGTCCTTCCGAGAAGATTGATTTCCGGGCTTACCGAGAGTGACTTGCTCATCTTGATCTTGCCTTTTGACGTGCGGTTCATCTTCTTCGGCGTATAGGAGGAGGCATCCTCGACGATCTCCAGATCCGACAGATTGACCTGTGAGCGGAGGATCCCCATCTGGACGGTGACGTTGCCCCGGGAATCGGGGAGCGTCTGAATGGTGCCGGTCAGGTTCATGCTCAGGACGCGCACGGTTTCGCCGAGCTTGAAATCTTCCGGTTTATAGGTTTTCTTCGACTTGCGCGTGTTCAGCGATGCAGCCGAAGAAGTGTCTTTGATCTTCCTGCGGAGGCGTTCCCGTTCTTTCTCCATTTCCGCGGCGGAAATATTTTCTTTTCCGAATTTGTGGAAATTGCGGATGGTCTCATCAGCGACCTCCTTTGCCTCCCGCAAGATGGCGTTCGCTTTTTCGTTTGCCTCCCTTATGATGCGGTCCCGCTGTTCTTCCATCTTATCCTGCCGCTTCTGGATCTGCGCTTTTAACTCTTCCGCTTCCCGGCGGTAGGATGCGATCTCTGCCTGTTCTTTTTCGATAGTCCGGCGGCTCGCTTCCAGATCGGACAGAAGATCTTCAAAAGAAATGTCCTGCTCACTCAGGCGCTTCCTGGCGTCGTCGATGATAAAGTCCGGCAGGCCCAGCTTCCCGGAGATGGCAAATGCGTTGCTCTTTCCGGGAATCCCGATGAGAAGACGGTATGTGGGACGGAGACTTTCCACATCAAATTCGCAGCACGCATTTTCCACGCCGGGGGTCGAGAGGGCGTATACCTTCAGCTCACTGTAATGAGTAGTTGCCATCGTGCGTATATTTCTGCTGTGCAGATAAGAGAGAATGGATGTGGCAAGCGCCGCTCCTTCTGTGGGATCTGTACCGGCTCCCAGTTCGTCAAACAGGACGAGGGAACGCTCGTCAACTTTCTTCAGAAAAGAGACGATATTTGTCATATGTGAAGAAAATGTACTCAGACTCTGTTCGATGCTCTGCTCGTCCCCGATGTCCGCATAGACCTGGTCAAAGACTGCCAGTTCGGACCGGTCTCCCGCGGGAATATGGAGCCCCGCCTGTCCCATCAGGGTGAAAAGCCCCACGGTTTTCAGAGAGACAGTCTTGCCTCCGGTATTCGGACCGGTGACGATCAGCAGGGTGAAATCCTCTCCCAGCGTTACAGTGATCGGCACGACCGTTTTCTGATCCAGAAGCGGATGGCGCCCCTCGCGGATATGGATGCGTCCTTCCCGGTTGAGTACCGGTCTGCTCCCGCGCATGGACAGCGCGAGTGCGCCCCTTGCAAAAATGAAGTCAAGATCGGTCATCGCCCGGTAGTCGGCGCGGATCTCATCGATATACTGCGCCGTCTCTTCGCTCAGACGGGCAAGGATCACCTGAATTTCTTCCTGTTCTTTCGCATAGAGTTCTTTCAGGTCATTGTTGAGCTTCACGACTGCCATGGGCTCGATAAACAGAGTAGATCCGGTGGAAGACTGGTCATGGATCAGTCCCTGTACCTGGGAACGGTACTCCGCTTTGACGGGGATACAGTATCTGTCGCCCCGCATGGTGATGATCGGATCCTGCAGACAGGTGCGCATGGAACCGTTGACCAAGCTGGTGAGGGTGCTGTGGATCTTATCGTTGATGGTTCCCATGCTGCGCCGGATATGCTTCAGCGCCGCGCTGGCGTCGTCGCTGATCTCGTCTTCTGAGATGATGCACCGTTCAATCTCTCCGGTCAGATCCGCCAAAGGCTCGATCTGGTCGAAATAAGCGTCCAGGCAGTCTGCCGAATCCTCCTGCGTGTCATGTCGCCCGTAAGCCCGCGCCCGGGCGGCGTTGGCGAGAAGCCGGCAGATGCGCAGCAGCTCGGAGATGCTCAATGCCCCGCCGATCTCCAGTCGTTTCATCGATTCTTCCACCGGCGCGGCGTCGGAGAAAGAGATCCGTCCTTTCCGGACGATCCGGGTGTATGCGGCGGCAGTCTGCTCCTGGTACGTGTCGATCCTGTCCAGGTCGGTCATCGGTCTGAGACGCCGGCAGAGCTGGCGGCCTCTGAAAGAGCCTGCCTCTTCCTCGAGGCGGGCAGTGATTTTATCAAATTCAAGTTTTACTAATGTTTTCTGATTCATAGATACCTCTTGCTGATATACGGAAGCGCCAGCTCCTGAATTCCGGCGCTGCAGTTTCACATGTAAATAGTTTACCCCATTCCGGGGATAAAGAAAAGTCTTTTCCAAATGATTGAACTATCTTTCTGAATCGGTTATACTAGAATCTGGAGGAAGAGAGTCCATGCCGAACGAAAAAGAACCGAATCAGAATCCGGAGCAGGAACCGGAAGAGAGCAAGTATTCTTTCTTACAGGAAACGATCAAACCAAAACCGATCAGCAGGCAGCAGCTCGCAAAACATCTTGTCAGGATGGCGGTATACGGCGTGATCCTGGGGGCGTTTGCCTGTCTTGGTTTTTTTGCGCTTAAACCATGGATTCAGGATGTATTCCGGGGGGATCTTGAGACCGTATCGATCCCTGAGGACGAAGAACCGCAGGAGGAGCAGACCGAAGATGCGGAGGCGGAACAGCCGGACCCGGTGCTGGATACAGAGAGTTACGAGCAGATCATGGCTTCCATGAACGAACGGGCACAGGAGGCGCGGAAGGGGATCGTCTATGTAGAACCGGCCCAGGCATCGGAGAACTGGGATGCCCGGCTTACCGGAATCAGTGAAGGGGTGACCGGAGTGATCACCGCGGACAACGGGCAGGAACTCCTGATCCTGGCGGACAATTCCGTATGTGGAGATGTACAGGAGTGGACGGTGACCTTTCAGGACGCCAGTACATATACGGCTTCCCTTAAGAAACATGACATCAATAACGGACTGGCCATATTCAGCGTGCCGCGGGGCGATATCACAGACGCTACCTGGGCGGCGATCAAAGTTTCTGTGCTGGGAAATTCCAATCTGGTCAAACAGGGCGATGTGGTTATGGCGCTGGGCGATATGTTCGGCTACGCCGACGGGATGGATTATGGTATCGTGAGTTCGACCGGGTATAAAGAATCCTTTTATGACGGGGAATGCGATGTGATCTCGACAGATATTCCGCTGGATGCAAACGGATCGGGAGTACTGTTCAATATAGAAGGCGAAGTGATCGGTATGATCTCCCCGTCGATCTGGGAGGACAGGGAGACCAGTGTGGTCAACGCTTATGCCATCTCTGACCTGAAGTCAGTGATCGAGCTGCTGGCAAACGGCGAGAGCGTGCCCTATATCGGTATTTACGGCACAACGGTGACGCATGAACTCCAGGAAACACAGGGAATGCCCGCAGGCATTTATGTGGTGGATGTAGATCCGGACTCTCCGGCAATGGCAGCAGGAATCCAGAGCGGCGACATCATCTGCCGGGTGGACGGCGAAGACGTGACCAGCATCGGCACCTACCAGCAGGCAGTGCTCGAAACCGAAACCGGGGACATGATACGCCTGGTAGGACAGCGCCTTGGAACGGACGGCTATGTGGATGTGAATTTTGACGTCACAGTCGGAAGCAACGAATAAAGAATAAGACAGAAAGAGGATAGTTATGAGATATATCAACGGGCTTCATGAGGGTGAGACAATCAGGAACGTTTATCTGTGTAAGGGGAAACGTTCCGCTGAGACAAGAAACGGCAAACCGTACGATAACCTGCTCCTGCAGGATAAGACCGGGATACTGGACGGAAAAGTATGGGATCCGAACTCCCAGGGAATCGCGGACTATGATGAAAAAGACTTCATCGAAGTCTACGGGGACGTGATCAGTTATAACGGAAACCTGCAGATCAACATCAAACAGATCCGCAGGGCGGAAGAAGGCGAATATGATCCCGCCGACTATATGCCTACAACTGAGAAAAATGTGGAGAGCATGTACGAGGAACTGCTGTCGTATATCCGCCAGATCCGCAGCCCGTATCTGAAAGCAGTGCTGGAATACTATTTTGTAAAGGACGAAGAGTTTATCGGCAGGTTCAAACGCCACTCTGCTGCAAAAACAGTGCATCACAGCTTCTCGGGAGGGCTTCTCGAGCACACGATGAGCGTCGTACATCTCTGTGAATATTTCGCAGGCGCCTATCCGATCCTGAACCGGGATCTCCTTCTGACTGCGGCAATCTGCCATGACATCGGAAAGACGAAAGAGCTGTCGTCCTTCCCGGATAACGACTACACAGATGAGGGACAGCTCATCGGGCATATCGTGATTGGTGTGGAAATGGTCGATGAGGCGCTCCGCACGATCCCGGGCTTTCCGGAGAAACTCGCGAATGAGCTGAAACACTGTATCATCGCCCATCACGGAGAGCTGGAGTACGGTTCCCCGAAGAAACCTGCCCTTGCGGAGGCGCTGGCGCTGAACCTGGCTGACAATGCAGACGCCAAGATGCAGTCGCTGACGGAAATCTTCAAAGGCAAGACGGGAATGGAATGGCTCGGTTTCAACCGGCTGTTTGAATCGAATCTGAGGAGGACATCAGGAGCGTAACATGCAGAAAAACGATACAGCGATCATAGAGATCACAGATATAGGAGTAAACGGAGAGGGTATAGGCAGACTGGATGGCTATACCCTCTTTGTCAAAGATGCGGTCATCGGGGACCAGGTGGAAGTAAAAGTAATGAAGGCGAAGAAAAACTACGGATATGCAAAGCTGATGCAGATCCTTACGCCTTCGATATACCGCGAGGAGCCCCGGTGCCGGTATGCGCGCCAGTGCGGCGGATGCCAGATCCAGGAGATGTCTTATGAAAGGCAGCTGCAATTTAAAGAAGAAAAAGTGCGCGGAAACTTAGAGCGCATCGGAGGATTTGACCGTGCGCTGATCGACCGGGTCATGGAGCCTGTTGTGGGGATGGAAGAGCCATTCGGCTACCGGAATAAGGCGCAGTTTCCCTTCGGCACATCCAAAGACGGAAAGCCGGTAACGGGATTCTACGCCGGGCGAACCCATGATATCATCGCCAATACGGACTGCGCTCTGGGCGTGCCGGAAAATCAGAAAATCCTCGAGATCATCTTGAAATACATGGAAAAGAACAACGTCCCGTCCTATGATGAGAAAACAGGACTGGGACTCATCCGCCATGCGCTGATCCGCTATGGCTTTACGACAAAGGAGATCATGGTCTGTCTGGTGATCAACGGGACAGAACTGCCCAATGCGTCAGAGCTGGTTGAGTCCCTAAAGACGCTGCCCGGGATGACGAGTATCTCGGTCAGCGCGAATACCAGGCGGACAAACGTCATCATGGGTGAGGATTACCGCGTTCTCTGGGGACAGGGATTTATCACAGACTATATCGGAGAGATCAAATATCAGATCTCCCCGCTGTCGTTCTATCAGGTCAATCCGGTCCAGACAGAGAAACTCTATTCACTTGCTTTAGAATATGCAGACCTGAAAGGGGATGAGACCGTATGGGATCTCTACTGCGGGATCGGTACGATCTCCCTGTTCCTCGCGCAGAAAGCCGGGCAGGTATATGGCGTGGAGATCGTGCCTCAGGCAATCCGGGATGCGAAGAGAAACGCGCAGATCAACGGGATCGAGAACGCCTCCTTCTATGTGGGAAAAGCAGAGGAAGTGCTGCCGGACTACTATGAACGGTATGAAAAGGAGCATGGTGAGAAGGCACATGCCGATGTGATCGTGGTAGACCCGCCGCGCAAAGGATGCGATGAGAAACTGCTGGAGACGATCACCGCGATGGAGCCGGAGAAGATCGTGTATGTGAGCTGTGATCCTGCGACGCTGGCAAGGGATCTGAAGATGCTGTGCGGGAAGGGGTATGAGTTGAGGAGAGTCCGGGCGGTGGATCAGTTTCCGATGACGGTGCATGTGGAGACGGTAGTACTTTTGTCCCACAAATCACCAGATAGCGTTATCAACGTAAAAGTAGAATTTGGAGAAGGCGACGATAAGATATCGTTGGATGCGATTGCAGAACGGGCGAAGAAATATCAGCCGAAACCGAAAATCACATATAAGATGATACAGGAATATGTAGAGAAGAAGTATGGATTTAAGGTACATACCGCTTATATTGCAGAAGTGAAAAAGGCATTGGGATTAACAATGTATGATGCGCCTAATGCGACAGAGGAATTGAAGCAGCCGAGGAAACATCCGCCGAAAGAAAAGGCAGAAGCGATCATGGAGGCGCTAAAGCATTTTGAGGTAATCTAAATGGATGAAAATATTTACCAGATTGCAGAGCAGATAGTCCAATTACATCAGAAAGCCTACAAGGTTTATTTGCCATTAGTTGAAGATGTGTGCCGCAGAACTGTGTCGGAAGATGAATTGTCACATTTGTTAGATTATTTACTGGACTTTGCGTGTGATGAGAAAATGTTGAGATTGTACAAAAGGGTATGTAGAAAGTATTTGGATGTATATCCCGGTTGTATTAAGGATTATTTTGAAGCATATCGGGAAACC
>DXEY01000157.1 GCA_019114745.1 Candidatus Mediterraneibacter colneyensis
GTGTAGATCATTTCGTTCTCTCCTTTTCCTTTTGTGATTTTATTATACAATCACATTCTTTCAAATTCAATCAAAATAATTCACATATTTTCTGACTGATTTTGGTTTAATTTGCACAAATTTGATTTTTCATGATCGTTCATAACTATTTTTTGCCGATCCCCTCCTGTTTAAACATAAAAAACCGCAAAAGCCGCCGCGGGCAGACAGCAGTATCACCAGGATACGCTGCCTGCCCGCGGCGGCATCTGTTCATTCAGACTTTTCAGGAAAAATTATTTATAGGGAGAAAAAAGTGGTTATCTTGTTACAATATCAACCGGTACGTTGAAGATCTTCGCTACCTTCAGGATCGTATCAATATGTCTTCCCGTAGCGGCTGCAAAGTGGTGGGTCGGCCCGCACTCGCTCCAGCGGTTCACAAACTCTCTTGCTCCGCATGTGAAGCGTGTTCTCATGTTTGTATCGCCAAAGGAAAGGATCTTTCCTTCTTCGTTGACGCCCTCTGCCACGATGAACTTAAAGTGTCCGTCTCCATCCTGTGTAATGGCAAGGTATGTAACCGGGCCTGTATACGGATAGAACTGTGTCAGGTATCCGCCGCCTGTCTTTCCGTGGAATACTTTCACGATCTTCATCGTCGGTTTTTTGTCGGAAATGTCGGCATCGCCTGATCCGCTGTGTCCGATGATCGCAATATCATCGTTAAAGTCGATCGAGTACATCTCTGCGAGCTGTCCTGTGCCTGAGATCGTCTTTAGGATGCTCATTGCCATGGCAACCTTCATATCGCCTTCAACCGCGCAGGCTGTTCCCTGCTTGATCAGCATGGAGAACGCCGGGATGAGCATGCTGTCGAGCACGCCTGCCTTGCCCTGTGCGAATCCGTCGTAGTGGGAAGCGATCAGTCCGAGTTTCTCGTCTTTTACCCACTGCTCAAAAGCGACCACATATTTTGCCATTTCCCATACTTCCTCGATGCTTCCGCCGCCTTCGATATCGAAGGTGTCAAGGATATCCTGTGCCTTTGCACGGATCGCGTCCTCATCTGTAATATCGTCAGCGATTGCCCACATCTTTTCCCAGTCAAACTGTTTTGTATACAGGTGCATCCTTCTGTACAGGTTGGACTCGTCGATATAGAGATCCATCATACCCGGATACGGCCTTCCGATCTGCGCGATATTTGTATCGCGGAATCTTCTTCTTACCTGAGCCGCACGGCACCATTCCTCGATCTCTTTCTGTACGCCCGGGTCTCCGCCCTCGACAACGCCTGTGATCACCGCATGTCTCTTGCCGTATCTCTCAAGGTCAGCTACCATCTCTCCTACTGCGCCGCATGCATAGCCCTCGCCGAGCCAGGAAGCGATGTCTGTGTGGTCATAGTCAAGCGCTTTTAACTTCTGTACGTTGACCAGTACGACCGGCACATCCAGATCCTTTACTGCCGGGAGCATGTTGTAGGATGTCGCATAAGTCAGAAGCTGCATGATCACCAGATCCACATCTGCTGCGCGGAACTTGTCTCCTGCCTCCTGTGACTGCTCTTTTGTCGTCACCATACCGCCGTCGATGATCTCTACCGTGTCCGGGATCGTCTTCTTGAACGCCTCATACTGGGACTCAAACTCCGGCACCAGAGACGGGAACTGCGGAAGGTACGCGCCCAGTGCGATAGAAAATACGCCTACTCTTGCTTTTGTCTCAACTAACATTATGAAATCCTCCTGTCTGTTATGATTGAATTAATTACTCATACATTTTTACGTCAAATGACTCTTTTACGCATGTCCTTGCCTCAGGAAGACTTGCGAACACGCCGTCGCGGAGCATCTGCACGATGATATTTCCGATCGCGGTCGCCTCAGACGGCCCTGCGGATACCTTTCTTCCGGTATATTTTGCCGTAAGCTCGTTCAGATATCCGGCGTTGGAGCCTCCGCCCACAACATAGATCGTGCTGTATTTCTTACCTGTGATATCCTCGATCTCTTTGACCGTATCGCCGTAGCATTTTGCCAGGCTGTTATAGATCACGGATGAGATCTCGCCGACTGTCTCCGGCACCTGCTGGTCTGTGTCGCGGCAGAACTTCTGCACCGCCTCGATCATGCTCTTCGGAGCAAGGAAGCAGTCGTCGTTGCAGTCCACGATAGACGGGATCGTCTCTTTGGACGCCATCTCACAGATCTGGGCAAAGGACAGGTCTTCTGTAAACTCTTTCTTTACAGACTGGATCATCCACAGCCCCATGATATTTTTCAGGTAGCGGAATCTGTGGTCATATCCGCCCTCGTTTGTAAAGTTGGCTTTCATGCTCGCCATCGAGCAGTCCGCCTCTTTCCTCTCGATTCCCATCAGCGACCATGTGCCGGAGCTGATGTAGACCGCATCGTCGTCATTGGTCGGAACCGCCAGCACCGCGCTGCCCGTGTCATGCGTAGCCGGCAGTACTACCGTACAGTTAAATCCTGCTTCCTTCTGGACTTCTTCCGTGAAATCACCGACTACTGTTCCCGGCATTGACACCGGAAGGAACATTTTAGAATTATATCCCAGCATGTCAATGAGTTCATAATCCCAGTCGTTCGTCTTCGGGCTGATGAGCTGTCCTGTCGTTGCCTCTGTATACTCGTTCTTCTTCACACCGGTGAGCAGATAGTGGAAATAGTCCGGGATCATGAGGATCGTCTCCGCCTGCTCCAGATATTCCGGATGGGACTGCTTCACTGCCATGAGCTGATAGATCGTATTAAAGATCTGCTTCTGGATACCTGTCCTCGCATACAGATCGTCCTGGGAGATAATCTCATATACTTTCCCGTCCATCCCCTCTGTACGGCTGTCGCGGTATCCTACTGTATCTCCGAGGATCTTGTCGTCTTTATCCAGGAGCACATAGTCCACGCCCCATGTATCGATTCCCATGGAAACCGGGATCTTTCCGATCTCCTTACATTTTTTCAGGCCATTCTTGATTTCTGTGAAAAGGCGTTCCACATCCCAGCAGAGTGTCCCGTTCCTGTTGTCCATCCCGTTCGGGAAACGGTACACTTCCTCAAGCTGCATCTTCCCGTCTTTCATGCTCGCAAGCATATGGCGACCGCTGGATGCACCGATATCAACGGCTAAATAATACTTCTCCACTTTTGTGCCTCCTTCTCTTTTTCTCTGTATTCATTATAATTAGCAAAAGAGCACAAAAAAAGGACGCTATTTATATAAAACAGCATCCTTATTTGCACTTATTCAATGCTTTTAGCGTTCTTCTTTGCAGTTTATACAAAATCTGTACCGTCGTTTTGTACAAAATGCCCTCTGTACTCCTTTGGGCTCATCCCGTGCTTTTCACGGAACTTTCTGTAAAAATAACTGGTATTGTCATATCCGACAGACTCTATGATATCCGTCACCGGTATCTCGCTGTTTGTGAGCAGATAGACCGCCTGCTGCATCCGCTTCTCCTGCAGCAGTTCTTTGTACGTTCTCCCGGTACGCCTGCGTATCTCCCGGCTCAGCCAGTATACATCGTATCCGAGCTGCCCGGCAAGCTCAGAGAGCGTCCCGCTCTTATAATGCTCGTTGATGTAGCTCAGTACAGCCGCCGTAAGTTCCGAATCGTACTTTGATCCTCCGGTCTCCATCTTGTCCATGTAGTTGAGGAGCTGGAGGAACAGAAGTCCCATGGTGATCTGATTACAGCTCCTCTTGTTGGAGGAATCGTAAAAAATCGTCCATACCATATTTTCGACCAGATTCTGGATCGGCAGGATATCCGCCACATGGAAATACATCCATGACGTTTCCCCGTCCCTGCCGCAGAGTGCGCCCACAAGAAAGTCCCTGAGCTGGTTTTCCTCATCCCCGAGCATGGAAAACGCCGTGTCGAGGAACTCGGGGAGCACGATAAAGTTGACTGCAATATCGTCCCTTCCTGCCGGGAGGATCTCCTGAACGGCATTCTGGTTCAAAAACAGCAGGTCGCCTTCTTCGAGCACCACTTCTTTTCCGTTCAGAATATGGGTCGTCGTCCCCTGGCACATATAGATCACTTCGATATAATTGTGCGTATGTTTCGGAAAATGGACGAATCTCGTATGGGCGCGGACTTGAATAAGCTTCCCCTTCTGGAGAAGCTTTCGGCTGTCAATGACCATTTCTTTCTTTTCTGTATATATCTGCTGGTCGATCTCCGTCTTCCCGCCGAGGATCCTCTGCTCTTCTTCCGTGATGACCGACAGTTCTTTCAACAGTTCTTCATGCATCTGCGTCGATCTCTTTCGTCAGTTCCATGTATTCCTTCGCGCTCCTGCTGCTCTTTTTATATGCCATCACCGGCGCGTTGTTATCCTGCGACCATTCGATCCCGCTGTCCACCCGGATATAAGTGTCAAACACTTTCACATCGTCAAGCTCCCGGAGCGTCTCTAACGTCTGGCGGAAATAATTCTTCCTCGTGTCCACCTTCGTGATCACAATGCCGCCCAGTCTGAGCTCCGGCGCGATCTGCTTCACTTCGTCAAGAAATTCAAACATATTGCCCAGCCCGAACAGCCCCCAGGGAGACGCCTCCACCGGGATGATGATCTCGTCCGACGCGCAGAGGATATTCATGACCCAGCCTCCCAGAGTCGGCGGCGCGTCGATCAGGATATAGTCATATTCTCCTGATTCCATAATAGAAGAAAGCCCTTTTTTCAGGATATATTCCCTCTGCCACTTCGTGAAAAGTTCATACTCGATAGAGCTCATCAGCGTAGATGACGGGATCAGGTCAAGTCCCTCATAGGGCGTATGTACGATATAGTCCTTAAGATCGTCCTGCCTGCGGATCCCCTCATAGAGGTTTTTGTTCCCCTGGGCAAATCCCAGCACAGTATCTTCATCAAAAAGAGAGAGGGAAAGATTCAACTGCATGTCTCCGTCGATCAGCAGTACCTTCCTGCCGAGCTGCGTCATGCCGTAGCCCACATTGGAACATGTCGTTGACTTTCCGCTCCCTCCTTTATTGTTTGCAAAACAGATTACTTTCGTCTTCCCCGCCATTTGCTATCGGTCTCCTTTCATCCATTCGGTATGAGCCGGATCCGGCCCGAAATTCTTCTCGATCAGCCTGCAGTATTCTTCATACGCTCCGATCCCTGAGAAATGATCCGCCAGTGCGTCCCGCACGCCCTTGTAATACCATGCCAGCGCTGATTTGCTCTGCATCCGGAACCTCGTCCACAGTTCATCTCCGGCGACAGGATAGTCCCGGTCAATATCCCGCATATTGGACAGCTTGTCCGCCAGCCCGATCATCTGCACTTCAAGGGGCGCCTCCTTCAGTCTCCGGATCGTTGCGCCTTTGCGCTCTTCCCAGCTCAGGGACTTATCTTCGCTCTCCTGAGCCACCATTTCCGCCACCCGGCTCCCGAACCTTAGCTTTAATATGTCAAATGTGATCCCGCGGCAGTCCTCGATCGTGTCGTGCAGCACTGCCGCACAGATCACTTCCTCATCCTTCGTCATCGTCGACACAATATCCGCCACCTCGATGGGATGGACAATATATGGCCGTCTCGTCCCCTTCCGGAACTGTCCTTCATGTGCTTTCGTCGCAAAATCCATGGCGTCATCTATCATGTCATACCCTCCGCAAAGACCTGGTCATTCCCCGTGTAGTGCGCTTCGCGGAATGATCAATACCCGTATATCGATTGTCAAATAAATTTTAACACAGGCAGGAAGTAAGTACAATGAAAAGTCAATATTTTCATACGCTATATGAGATTTAGAATAGGAATATCCAGACTATTTAGAGTAGAGAGAGAAGTAGAATACACTTCGTAATTATGTTATAATCAGTACGTTGCCTCCCCAAATCTGGTAACAGAAAGGGGGTGCTTGCAATGGAAGTTTTTATATCTCTTATTATCGCTGTCGCGGCGGGTGTGATTAGCCATCTCATCTGCAAATGGCTGGACAACGATAAAAAGCAGGCAACCAGCCTATGGTCTAAGCCGCCATAAAAAATGGAATAGAAAACCCCGGAGGTCGCATCTCCGGGGTTTTCGTCTGTGCCCACAATGGACTTTTTATATCTCTTAGCCTATCGGCATTATAGCATATGCAATTATGAAAATCAATATTCCCTCGCACTCCCCGCTATGTTATACTAAAAGGACAGAGAACGATCACGGAGAACCATTATGAAAAAGAAAAACGTCCTGGTGACCGGCTCATCCCGGGGGATTGGCCGCGCCTGCGCCCTCGCCTTTGCCGGAAACGGTTACCACGTATTTATCAACTGCAGAACTTCTCTTGACCTGCTGGACGAGACCACAGCTTTGATCCGCTCTGCCGGAGGGACATGCACGCCCCTTCCGGGCGACGTGTCGGATCCCGACGCCGTGCGCTCCATGTTCGGACAGATCTCGGACATGTGCGGCGGACTCGACGTTCTGGTAAACAACGCAGGACGCGCCTGGTTCGGCCTGTTAAGCGACATGACGGACAGCGAGTGGAGGACTCTGATCGACACCGACCTCTCCTCCGCGTTCTACTGCTGCCGGGCGGCGATTCCCTATATGGTGTCGCGCAAATCCGGCAGGATCATCAACGTCTCCTCCATGTGGGGGACTGCGGGCGCTTCCTGTGAAGCCGCGTATTCCGCCGCCAAAGCAGGACTCCACGGGCTGACAAAAGCGCTGGCAAAAGAACTGGCTCCCAGTAATATCCAGGTAAACGCCCTGGCGTGCGGAGCCATCGACACGGAGATGAACGCCAGGCTGGACGCTCAGGAGCGGGCAGCCCTCGAGGAAGAGATCCCGGCAGGAAGATACGGCACGCCGGAAGAAGCCGCCGATATGATCCTGCGCATTGCGGAAAGTCCCGCCTACCTCACCGGACAGATCATCGGCATGGACGGCGGCATGATCTAATTGAGAAAAATGAACCTGTAAATACAAGGAGGCATCCTTATGATAGATGTAAACGATCTGACAAAGATCCCTGTGGACTGTTCCCTGACAGAGTTTGTCGGGACGACCGTCCTCGATACGATCGGCCTGGTCATCCCGGGGACGGAACCGGCTCTGTTAGAGCAGATGAAATTAAAAAAGCCATACCGCAGCCTGGGTCTGATCAGCTCCAGGACAGGAGCTGCCGGGCAGATCAACGCGGTAGACGAAGCAGTGAAATCCACCAACACCGAGGTCGTATCCATCGAACTCCCGAGAGATACCAAAGGCTGGGGCGGACACGGCTGTTTCATCATTCTGGGCGGGGACAACGTCTCCGATGTCAGGCGTGCGGTCGAGATTTCCCTGGAATACATTGAGAAATATGCCGGGGAGCTCTACATCAGCCAGGCGGGGCATCTGGAGTTCACCTACTCCGCCTGTGCGGATGCAGCGCTCCACATGGCGTTCGGCGCGCCTGTGGGACGTCCTTTCGGCTTCTTCTGCGGGTCGCCTGCTGCCATCGGCCTTGTCATGGCTGACCTTGCCATAAAATCTTCACCCGTAGAGATCGTCCGGTACATGACGCCGGACAGAGGCACGAGCCATTCCAATGAGGTGATCGCAGCCGTCACAGGCGATGCATCCGCGGTCAAAAACGCAGTCCTTACGGCAAGAGAAAACGGCCTGAGGCTTCTCGTCTCCATGGGCAGTTACCCCGAGACTCCTTCCAGACCGTTTCTGTGATCCATCATATATGTATTGAAACAGGCAGTTATCTCCACACGATATCTGCCTGTTTTCTTGGTGCAGTCCTGCGGTATGTAACATCCGGGTATCCGATCAGCATACAGCAGGCAGGCGTCCCTTCCGGGAATCCGAGCCACTCTTTCAGCTTCGGCGACGCCCCGATGATCCTCTGGAGATACCCGCTGTATAAGACCCCTGCGCCCTCTGCCACAGCCATGTTCTCCATATTCGCAGCAGCCAGCCCGCCGTCCAGCGGATTGTCCGTCACGACAATGATACACGCAGGCGCATTAAAAAAGAGCGAATCTTCTCCGCGGTCCCTCCACTTCCGGTACATAAATCTAAACAGCATGGCGTAATGAGGCAGTTCGCCTTTGATCCGATCCGCCAGATCCGGGATCTCATCCCACAACAGTTCCTTAAATTCTTCCAGCTCGTTCTGGATCACGATAAAACGGCACCCCTGCCGGTTCTTCGCGGTAGGAGTATACCGCCCTGCCTGGAGGATCCTCTCCATCTTCTCTTTTTCTACCGGATGATTTCTGTACGAGCGGATGCTCCTGCGGAACTTCACGGCATGAAGGAATTTCTCCGGATCCACGGCAAACGCTTCTTTCGTATACTCCTCCACATCGTCCATATCATACTCAGGGATCGACACCGCACCTTTCGGACAGACTGCCACACAATGCCCGCACTGGATGCATTCCGGTGTGTACACCGCTTTTCCCGATTCCACTTTGATCTTATCTGCCGGGCAGTCTTTGGCGCACAGCCCGCAGCCGATACATTTTTCCTGTTCGATCACTATCATGACTCTGTATTCTCCTTTTATGTTATGTCTCACAATTTTCCGTAGATCTCCCGGGGAACATATGCCTTTACCCTGATCCCGTCAGGGACATACTCTTCCGACAGAAGCTGTCCCCGGCTGCGGATCACCTGGATCTTTCCCGCCTCCGGGAAATCATACAGCCTCTCAATGTAGATCTGGTCCCGCCGGATGATCTCAAGAAGGGCTTTTTTCAGTTCATCCAGCCCCTGTCCCGTCTTTGCGGATACGGGAATCGAATAATCCGCCTGGAAATCTCTCTGCGATGCCTCGGCTTCCGGCAGATCCTGCTTATTAAACAGGGTAACCACCGGACGATCCTCCACGCCGAGCTGGCGGAGCGTTTCATATACGACATACATCTGCTCGTCCATCTGCGGATTCGACGCATCCACCACATGGATGATAATGTCGGCATGCTTCGCCTCCTCGAGGGTACTCTTAAAGGCTTCCACAAGATGATGGGGCAGCTTCCGGATAAAGCCGACAGTATCCGTGAGCAGGATCTCCTGGCTACTGTCCAGCATGAGGGCGCGGGTCGTTGTATCCAGAGTGGAAAAAAGCATCGCATCCTCCGGGATTCCCGCGCCGGTCAGCGCATTCTCGATGCTGCTCTTCCCGGCAGAAGTATATCCCACCAGAGCTGCCACCTTAAGCCCTGACTGCCGTCTCTGGCTGCGGACCAGTTCCCGGTGCTTCTCCACCTCTCTCAGATCTCGTTTCAGCCTGCTGATGCGCTCGCGGATCAGCCGCCTGTCCATTTCCAGCTTCTTCTCCCCCGGGCCTCTCGTCCCGATCCCTCCGCCCAGACGCGAGAGGGATCTCCCCAGTCCTGTCAGGCGGGACGCCCGGTATCTGAGCTGTGCCAGTTCCACCTGTATTTTCCCTTCTCCGCTCACCGCCCGGGCGGCAAAGATATCCAGGATAAGAAGCGTCCTGTCAATGATCTTACAGTTGAGTTCCGCCTCCAGATTTCCGAGCTGGGCGCTGGTCAGCTCGTCGTCACAGATGATCCCGTCCGCCTCTGTCTCCCACAGAAGGTCTTTCAGCTCTCCAATCTTTCCACTGCCGATATAAGATGCCGGATGGGGCGCCTCCCGCGGCTGGATCAGCCGCCCGGCGACCTCAGCTCCCGCAGTTTTGGCCAGCTCCGCCAGCTCGTCCAAAGACCGCTCTGCCATCTCCTGGCTGCCGGTATCGACGCCCACAAGGATCATGCGCTCTGTTATATGTTCTGTCTCAAACATCTCTCGTCTCCTGTTCGTTCCAATGTGATTTTCACTATTCTTCCCGCAGTCGCCAGAGTAAAAACCGGCAGTGCCTGGGCACTACCGGGTCTCTAAAAATTCTGCTTCCCTCTGAACCGATTCATCATCCGGATACTCACTGAGATATTCGTCCGCTTTCTGTCTGGCGTTCTCCCAGTCGGACTGTTTCTCATAACAGATGATCTCATTGTACTTCATCTCGCGGATCAGCTCCTCCGATGGCTGTTCCTCCCCATCCGCTGATTCGGCAAGAGCAAGCCCCGACTGGATATATTCCAGCGCAGCCTCATATTCCTCTGTCTGCATCGCGCAGACCCCCATCAGGTTGTAAAGCTGGACGCTCTGCTGTACCCCATTATCGACGGCCTGGCGGAACGCCTCCAGCGCTCCGGCGTAATCCTCCATCTCATAGTAGGTCATCCCAAGCCCCCGGTATCCTTCCGCAGCGTCCTCCCTGCTGCCGCTCTGCGTCATCTCCTGAAACTGTGCTTCCGCCTCCTGATACTCTCCGTTTTTCAGGGCTTCCACCCCTGATTTCTCCGGATTGGCACATCCGCACACCACGCCCGCAGCCAGCGCGGCTGCCGTCATGATCGTCATCCATTTTCTCTTCATCTTCATCATCTATACTCCCTGCCCTGGATACTGAAGCATCCAGAATGAATTTAATATATTGATCAGCATCACTATCATATCGGCAATGATCGCATTCTGCATTGTCACAAATCCGAAGAACGCCATAATGATCAGCAGCACCTTCATCCCGATCGCGAACACCATATTCTGCCGTACAGAACGGAGCGTTGCTTTTGCGATGCGGATCGCGCTGATGATCCTCGACGGCTCATCTTCCATCAGTATAATATCCGCCGCCTCCAGCGCGGCGTCTGCTCCCAGCCCGCCCATGGCGATCCCGATATCGGCGATCGAAAGAACCGGAGCGTCATTGATCCCGTCTCCCACAAATGCAAGCTTCTCGCCTTCCATCTGGTTCTCCCGGAACTCCTGAAGCAGATCCACTTTATTCTCCGGCATCAGCTCGGCATATACGCTTTCAATGCGCAGCCTGGATGCCACTTCCTCCGCTGTCTGCTCATTATCTCCGGTAAACATTACTGTCCCCAGGTTTTTCCTGCGCATCCATCCCAGCAGTTTGTATGCGTCGTCACGGATCACGTCAGAAATCAGTATGCTTCCGGCATATACACCGTCCACAGCCACATAGACAACAGTCCCTGCATCTGTGACCGGCTGATAAAATATACCGTGCCGGTTCATCATGCGTGTATTTCCCACATAGACTTCTTTGCCGTCCACGCGGGCATGCACGCCATATCCCGGCTGTTCCTCCACATCCTCCACACGGGAACGGTCGGGTTCCCTGCCATATGCTTCTGCCAGAGACATTGCGATCGGATGGTTTGAGTAGGACTCGGCAAGTGCCGCAGTCTCCAAAAGCTCCGACTGTTCCATCTTGTGGGGAATGATCTCACGCACATGAAAAACTCCCTCTGTCAGAGTACCTGTCTTGTCAAAGACAAACGTATCTGCTTCCGTCAGTTCTTCGAGAAAAGCGCTTCCCTTGATCAGCACACCCTGTTTGGACGCCGCTCCGATTCCTCCGAGAAACGCCATCGGTATGGATACCATAAGCCCGCAGGGACACGCAGCCACAAGGATGATCAGCCCCCGGTAGATCCATTCTGATTTCGCCTCCACGAAAATCATCGGCGGAAGGATTACAGTCAGCAGAGCGATCAGGATCACGATCGGGGTATAGTATTTTGTAAATTTATCTGCAAAATGCACACTGTCTGACTTTTTTTCATTTGCATTTTCTACCAGCCTCATGATCTTTGCCGCGGTCGAATCGTTGTAAAGCCTGATAACCCGCGCTTCGAGCACACTGTTCAGGTTGATGCTCCCGCTGTACAGGCGGTCTCCCGTTCTCACGGCCTTCGGCTCTGATTCTCCTGTCAGGGCTTTCATATCGACCGTACCGCTTCCCTGGGTCACCACACAGTCTACCGGGATCTTTTCCCCCGGCCGCAGCACGATCACCTGCCTGAGTTCAAGTTCCTGGGGCGGTATGATCTTTTCTGTATTTCCTACCTTCAGATTCGCATATTCCGGACGGATATCAATAAACTTTGCGATCGACTTCTTCGTCCTGCCCAGCGACAGCTCCTCGACAAACTTTCCGATCTGGTAAAACAGCATCGCTGCCACCGCTTCTTTGTGGCGTCCGACAACGAATGCCCCCAGCGTTGCAATGATCATCAGCAGATTTTCATCGATAAACTGGCGCTTCAGGATTTTCTTTAACTGCTCCCAGTATGTAGTCAGAGACAAAGCTGCATAAGCAGCCAGAAACAATATCGTCTCAGCATATCCCGGCGTCTCCCAGTTATCGGTAACCGCCCATGCAATAATATAGAGCAGCACGCCTGCTCCGATCTCAATCCCTTTTTTTCTCGCTTCCCCGGTCATATCTTTTTCCCTGGCTTTCATAAAACTTTTCCTCCATACAGTATAACGAAAATAGCGGAAAGCATCAATAACTTTTCATATTCAATTTTATTTTCACAGGAAATGTGCTACAATAACTGTGATTTCCTGAAATAGACATTTAAATCATGAGGGGGTGGATTATGCCAAAGATTAAATGCCGTCTGTGCGGAGGCCGCCTGGTCAACAACCGGTGCACATTCTGCGGGCTGGATAATTCGGTTTATGACCGCGACCATTCCTACCGGAGCACCCTCGCGCAGCAAAAAAGAGAGGAAAAACAGGCCGAACAGGCACATGCAAGACCAAAATCCCGTGCCGTTCAGACCGGGCAGATGCAGACCGTACGCACTGCCGCTCCAAAGCAGGCTCCGGTACAACCGGCAGCCCCGAGAGCTTCCGGCGGAATCCCACAGAGTACTTACAGACGGACAGCTCCGGCGTCATCCGGCGGGAAGAAACGCGGATGTGTGACGTGGATCATCGTTGCCGTTGTCATACTGTTTGCCCTTGTCCCTGCCTTAGGGGAGATCGGGTCTTCACTCATTGACAGGATCAGCACAGCGTTCTCGGATTCCGGTTCTTACTCTGACAGCGATTTCTCCTGGTCAGAAGAGGAATATACATTTGAAGACTATGATCCATACGCTTATGTGACCCGTGAGATCCCAGATACAGGTGAGACTTACGAAACCGTCCTCGGATGCGGAGTCTACCAGGTCGGCGTACATATTCCGGAGGGTGTCTACCTTGCCGTGCTGGCTGACGGAGCCGGAAGCATTACGATTACGGACAATGAAAACTATATTTATGACACCGTATATTTCAGTACAAACGAGGACTATGGCGATGTTCTGGAGCAGGATGATATCCGTCTCTATAACGGTGCGGAGCTTAAAGTGGACAACGGTGCGCTGATACTGTTCAGCACGTCAAACGCCCAGCCGCTCACCCAGGAACCGTCAGCGAACCCTCTGACTGAGGCGGTCGTCCTTCCTGTAGGAAACTATACCTCTGATGCCGACGTTCCGGAAGGGATTTATGATATTTCCGTAGAAGATGAATCGGACGGCATCTCCGGTTATGCCAACGTCATCCTGGAATTTCCCAATGGAGACACTGAGTATTACTGGGCAGACGGTCCGCAGAGTTCAGCCACCGACGGCAATGTCTCTTCCGCCGGCGTCAAAAATGTAATCATTCCATCCGGAACAAAGATTACCGTTGAATATGGAGATATCACACTGACACCGAGCGAGGGATACTTTGAAGTGGACTATTCGGACTATCCCCGGGAATAAGACACAGTGGAAAGGAGAACTTATATGGCAGCAGATATACTGACACCGTCCCACGAGCTCATGACTCTGGTCTGGCTCGGGATCTTTATCGTACTGATCGTCATCGAACTCTGCACAGTCGGGCTGACCACGATCTGGTTTGCCCTCGGGGCGCTTGCCGCCCTGCTTGCCAACATCCTTGGCGCCGGCCTGGCAGTTCAGATCGTCGTTTTTCTCATCGTATCCATCGTGTTTCTGGTCGTCACCCGCCCATGGGCGCTGAAATACGTCAACCGGAAACGGATCCGCACGAATTATGAGAGCGAGATCGGAAAGGTCATACAGATCACGGAAAAAGTAGACAACATGAACCAGACCGGGAAGAGCATTGTAGACGGGCAGGAATGGACGGTACGCTCGAAAAACGACAGTATCATACTGGAAACGGGTGACAGGGCGAAAGTCGTCGATATATCGGGCGTAAAATTAATCGTAGAAAAATATGAGGAGGAAGTTGTATGAACTCACTTATCGGACTTGGAGGCATTTTTATTTTAATCATTCTTATCATCGCGGTACTGATCCTGATCTCATGCGTAAAGATCGTACATCAGGCACAGGCAGTTGTCGTCGAGCGTCTCGGCGCTTATCTGACGACATGGAACACCGGTCTGCATTTCAAACTTCCGATCATCGACCGGGTGGCGCGCAGGATTGACTTAAAGGAACAGGTAGTGGACTTTCCTCCCCAGCCTGTTATCACAGAAGATAACGTAACGATGCAGATCGACACCGTTATCTTCTATCAGATCACAGATCCCAAAATGTTCTGTTACGGTGTGGCAAGCCCGATCATCGCAATCGAAAACCTCACCGCCACTACACTGCGTAATATCATTGGCGATCTGGAACTGGATCAGACGCTCACATCACGCGAGACGATCAATACAAAGATGAGGGCTGAGCTTGACCGCGCCACGGATGCATGGGGTATCAAAGTGAACCGCGTAGAGCTCAAAAATATCATTCCGCCGACAGCGATCCGCGACGCAATGGAAAAACAGATGAAGGCAGAGCGTGAGAGACGTGAGGCCATCCTCCGCGCGGAAGGCGAGAAGAAATCCACCGTCCTGGTCGCAGAAGGTCACAAAGAATCTGTAATCCTTGAGGCGGAAGCCGCAAAACAGGCAGCCATCCTCAAAGCCGAAGCTGAGAAAGAGAAAATGATCCGCGAGGCGGAAGGTGAAGCAGAGGCGATCATGAAAGTCCAGCAGGCAACTGCTGATGGTCTCCGCTTCCTGAAGGAAGCCGGTGCAGACGATGCAGTCCTCACTCTGAGAAGCCTGGAAGCGTTCGAGAAAGCCGCAGACGGAAAAGCCACTAAGATCATCATTCCCTCCGAGATACAGGGGATCGCAGGTCTGGTTAAATCCATTACCGAAGTAGCTGCTGACGGAGAAGAGAAAAAGGCATGATGTCTGCGCAGCCATAATGGAAAGCAGACAAAAAATACCGGAGATGAGTTTCTTTTCATCTCCGGTATTTTTGTTTTCTGAGGCACATTAACTATTCTCTTCGCCTGCACGGAGTTTTGGCTGTTCCCTGCGGCTTCCGATCACATGTTCCAGAACATCGTCCATATTTTCCTGCTTTTCCTGGTGAAGAATACACTCCTGTATCGCTTCATTCAGCGAGAGCATTTTCTCATCCAGTTCCGAAACCATTTTCGCGCACTCTCTTAAGTCACGGCTGATATACTCTGGCGCATTTCCCTCGAATTTATAATAAATCTTATGCTCCAGACTCGCCCAGAAATCCATTGCGATCGTACGGATCTGGATCTCGACTTTCGTATCTACGACGCTGTCGGATAAAAAGATCGGTACCGACACCAGCATGTGGTAGCTCTTGTATCCGCTCTCTTTCGGATTTCTGATATAGTCCTTGATCGAGAGCACCTTGAGGTCACTCTGGTTTCCGATCATCTCTGCCAGGCGGTAGATATCTGAAGTAAAAGAACAGATCAGGCGCACGCCTGCAATATCGTTGATATACCTGACCATATTTTCGATCGAAGTCTCATAACCATACCGTTTTAATTTCTTTACAATACTTTCAGGCGTCTTGATCCTCGTCTTGATATGCTCGATCGGGTTATACTGGTGTACATGCTGAAACTCGTCGTTTAAGATCTCCAGCTTTGTGCCTACCTCTTTCAAAGCTGCATTATAGAGAAATATAACCGTCTTCCAACTGTCGACATCCTCGTAGCTCTTCAGTGCAGCTTCAACCTGTTGTTTGCTCTTCATCGCGGATATCCCCCATTGGTTTTTTACTGTTTTTAAGTATACCATATTTTATGTTTCATGTTAACCGAGTTCACTCTTTTTTTATCATCTTTTAATGGATTAATCGAGCTTCATATCCCCGAAATGTATCCATTTCTTTTTACGCATAAATTCGGATATGACAAGCGTCAGGACTGCCGGCAATATGAACTGTATCAGTATGATCTTTACAAACACGATCAGTTCCGTCTCTGTCTGCGTCATCACCTGCCAGGTCATCAGAGGCCCTACAAACCCTGCCGTCCCCATACCGGAACCGGTGGCATTGTTTGTCATATGGAAGAGCATCGTCCCCACCGGTCCAAGTATTGCACTGGAAAGGATCGGCGGAATCCAGATCTGAGGATGGCGCACAATATTTGGCACCTGGAGCATGGATGTACCGATGCCCTGGGAAAGAAGCCCTCCGATCTTATTTTCCCGGAAGCTTGCTACAGCGAATCCGACCATATTGCAGCAGCATCCCACTGTAGCTGCCCCTGCCGCCAGACCCGAAAGGTTCAGGATAACCCCGAGCGCCGCGGAACTGATCGGAAGCGTCAGTATCATCCCCATCAGTACCGACACTACAATGCCCATGACGAAAGGCTGCTGTTCTGTTCCCCAGTTGATCAGAGATCCAAGCCAGGACATAAAGCCCGAGATCGGCGGCCCTGCCAGAAGCCCTGCTGCAGAACCCACCCCGATGCTGACAAGGGGCGTCAGTATGATATCGAGTTTTGTCTTACCCGAGATGAGCATTCCGATCTCAATGGCAATATAAGACGCGATAAACGCTCCCAGCGGTTCCCCGGGACCTGCCAGGACTATGCTGCCGTCCACCAAAATCTCCCCCGCCATAATATCTCCGGCAAACGCGCCGACCATGCCCGACACTGCCGCGGACACGACTACCAGATGCCCTGCCTCAAGTTTCCGCGCGACTCCCGCTCCTATGCCCGCTCCGGTAAGGGCTGCCGCTGTCTTTCCAAGCGTAAAGATCAGATCTCCTGTAACGCCGCCCAGGTACGTCCCGATCTGCTGGATAATTGTTCCTATGATCAAAGTGGCAAACAGCCCCTGCGCCATCCCGGTCAGTCCGTCTATAAAGATCCGGTCAAGAATTTTTTTCATCAGTATCCCCTTTCAGGCCGGCAGCCGCTCCGGCTGCAGCGCCGTTTTTACTCTTTTTCTAATATATCAGAAACTGAAATCCCGCACAAGCTCGGCGTCCGGATTTTGTCAATGACTTTTTTTCTCTCATGTGCTAAAATAGCATCTGTGATATAAGCCCTCTGCGCACCGGCGCAGCAGGCACGGAAAGGAGCCGTACTTATGTTTCGATTATGGGGAAAAGAATTTAAAGACAACCGGATGCTCCGCGACATCGTAATATGCGATGAGACGGACGACACCCGCACACATAAGATATTTAACGCGCTGGATCAGATCTGTTACGAGTTTGATCTGAGCAAGCCGATCTGGCTCGACGTCACGATCAACGAGTTCAAACGCCATGCCAAAGCCCGTTTCTATCAGGACAGCTTTGTCGATTCCATCGAGTTTGATTATCTGGAAATACAGGTGATCGAGGAATGATCTTGTACGACGCCTGTGCTTGTGATAGTATATGGGCAGGAACAACCGTGTTACAGGGTGGCTAGCCTCTATTCTAGAGGGCGTAAAATTTTCTGTGTCTATGGGAAAAATTCTTCTTTGATAAGAAACAGATATGTATAATTGTCTTGTCGGAACTTCTGCTTTTTGGCTGTCGAATTACTTATCTGTTTATAGTATTACCCATTTGACTCATGTTATACATGAATTTTAAGATTT
>DXEY01000158.1 GCA_019114745.1 Candidatus Mediterraneibacter colneyensis
AATGAAAGCAAAATTAAAAGTGCTGGCTGCGATTTCGCATAATGCAAAATTACTGCTGCTGGACGAGCCGACGGCTGGTCTGGATGTAATTGCAAGAGATGAAGTACTTGAAATGTTAAGAGAGTTTCTGGAAAAAGATGAAGAGCGCTCCATTTTGATCAGTTCCCATATTTCCAGTGACCTGGAGTCGTTATGCGACAATCTCTATATGATACATGACGGAAAAATCATTCTGCATGAGGATACGGACGTTCTGCTCAGCGACTATGCTTTGCTGAAAGTTAACGAAGAACAATATCGCAAATTGGACCGCCAGTTTATACTGCGATCGAAAAAAGAGACGTACGGATATAGCTGCCTGACAGACCAGAAACAGTATTACATTGAGAATTATCCCAAAATTGCGGTCGAAAAGGGTTCCATAGATGAAGTCATTACTATGATGATAAGGGGGCGTGAACAGTGAAAGGTTTATTTATAAAGGATTTTAAACTGATGATGCTGCAGAAGAATTTCCTGCTGATCATTCTGGTGATCGTGATCGGAATGATGGCGTTTACGGATGACGTGGTATTTCCGCTGGGCTTTTTGAGCTTTGTCGCATCGCTTTTTACCGTGAGTACGATCAGTTACGATGATTTTGATAATGGAAATGCATTTCTCTTCACATTACCTGTCACCCGCAATGCGTATGTGATTGAAAAATACTCTCTCGGTCTGCTGTTTGGCTGTGCGGCGTGGATTCTGGCGGCTGTTATGGGACTTATCACAACGGTGGTGAAAGCCGCGCTGCCTGTTACGGAGTTCATGCGGGGTGCTCTGATCATCCTTCCGATCATGATCGTGATCCAGGCAGTCACGCTTCCGTTTCAACTGAAATTTGGCAGCGATAAAGGAAGGATCGCTTTGATCGGAGCATTTGGAGGTCTGGCGGTGATCGGTATTCTGATCGTGAAAGGGGCAAAAGCTCTTTTCAATATTGATCTGGTTCAGATACTGGATAATTTGCCGACGGTCAGTATGGGAGTGTTTATCGCTGCCACAATTGCAGCTGCTCTGTTAATGCTGCTGATTTCCATGAAGATCAGCCTGTCGATCATGAACAGGAAGGAGTTTTAGAAAAGGAGGGAGGGTATGGATTTCACAATATTAGCCGTTGTATTACTGTTATGCGGCGGTATCCCGTTAAGAAATAAGATATATAAGGAACGTAAAAAGAAAAAGGAAGATAAAAAAACGGATATGTAAGGCAGGTGATCTTATGGATAGTATTTTATGCGTCATTGCACTGATCGTATTTGCGTATTGGTATTTTATCAAACGCAACAGAAAAGAGTAGCTTCAATAAACTTTTATTAAAATACTTTCAATATCCGGCGATTTCTGCTAATATAATGATGCAGACTAAAAGAGCGGGCGATCCAGTCTCTGTCCTGCCGCAATGGGGCGGCATCTCAGGGGCATCCCGCTTTTTTCTGATGTGCAGACTGCTTCCAGGTGCAGGCTGAGACAGTTCCGGCAGGAGCAGGGCACAATATAATTCAGGAAAGGAAGATAAAGTGAAATGCCAAAGTTAAATGAGAATTATCTGAACGTACAGGACAGCTATCTTTTCGCAGAGATTGCGCGGCGCGTAAAAGCATATGAGGAAGAACATCCGGACAAAGCGGAAAATATCATTCGTCTGGGGATCGGGGATGTGACCCGTCCGCTGACAAAGAGCGCTCTGGACGGACTTCACAGGGCGGTGGACGAGCAGGCGTCTGCCGATACATTTAAAGGGTACGGCCCGGAGCAGGGATATGAGTCTGTGCGCAGGGCGGTTGCCGGTTATTATAAGAGAAACGGAGTTGAGGTTGACCCGGATGATGTCTTTATCTCGGACGGGGCGAAGAGTGATACGGGTAATATTACAGAATTGTTTGCTCAGGACAATGTGATCCTTGTTCCGGATCCGGTCTACCCTGTATATGTTGATACAAACACAATGGATGGCAAGCAGATCATCTATATGAACGGGACAGAGGAGAATAACTTCCTCCCGATGCCGGATGACAGTGTGAAGGCGGATATCATTTACCTGTGCTCCCCGAACAATCCTACCGGAGCGTGCTACAACAAAGAGCAGCTGAAAGCGTGGGTTGACTACGCCCTGGCAAATGAGGCGGTGATCCTCTTTGACTCTGCTTACGAAGCGTTCGTATCTGAGCCGGAGCTCCCGCGGAGCATCTATGCGGTGGAGGGCGCAAGAAAGTGCGCCATCGAGTTCTGCTCCCTGTCCAAGACGGCGGGATTTACAGGGACGCGTTTCTCTTACACGGTTGTTCCGAAGGAACTCGTATTTACCGCGTCTACAGGCGCGCAGATGAGCGTGCGCGATATGTGGAACAGAAGACAGTCCACAAAGTTCAACGGAACGCCCTACATCATTCAGTACGCGGCGGAGCAGGTGCTTTCTGAGCAGGGTATGAGCGAGTGCATGGAGAACATTTCCTATTATATGGAAAATGCCCGCGTGATCGCGGACACATTGAGAAGGAAAGGAATCCCGTTTACGGGCGGGGTGAACTCACCCTATATCTGGTTCAAATGCCCGAACGGCATGGAGTCATGGGAGCTGTTTGACTATCTCCTTGAGAATATTCAGGTAGTCGGGACGCCCGGAGCAGGGTTCGGAGTAAACGGAAAATATCATTTCCGTCTGACCTCATTTGGAACCCATGAAAAGACAAGGGAAGCGATGGAACGCTTTGACAGACTGTTTTAACAGAAAAGTGATTTTGGAAAGAGTACAGCTGAGTTGGCTGTACTCTTTTCTTTG
>DXEY01000159.1 GCA_019114745.1 Candidatus Mediterraneibacter colneyensis
TTTACTGTATTGTTTAATGTCTGTGTATTCAATGTCTTGATGTGTTTCATGTTGTTTCCTCCTACTCTTCTGCAATCTTATGCTCGTAACATTATAGCATATGGGACGAGGTTTTTAAAGTACTTTTTTACGATATCATCCCTCCCAGCATCCCGCCTCCCGCGCACAGCAGTAATGTAACCGCAATACCTGAGAGATCACTCTGCAGCGAATGGTATACTCCCAGAGAGATCAGAAGCAGCAGGATAAAATAGACCACTCCTGTCAGGAGTCCCCACAGAAACTTTTTCACCCCTGTCAGCTTTCCGATCACAAATCCGCCGGAAAACGTGGAGATCACGTAGGTCAGCAGGATCCCTGCATTTACATTGTCTTCACTGAGCCCCGCCTTATAGAGCAGCAGGGTCAGGATCAGGAGCAGGATCCCTGTCACAACATAGGCGCACAAAAGCGCCTTTACAATATCGAGGGCTCTCTGCTGCGCCCCCTGCTTCTGGCTGGCTTTTTTCTCCATTTTCTTCCTCCCGAAACCAAACACAGTCCGCCGCCGCAGCGGCATCAATTTGTCCTTCTGATATATCCTATGTTTGTCCGGTGAGGTTTATGACAGGAAACGTGCCGGCTAAACTATCCCATCTGCCTTCCCAGAAAGTCAGCCGCACTGCTGGCAACGCGCTGTTCCACTTCCCCGAATTTTTTCTTCTGATCTTTATTGAGCAGTACGACAGAGCCGATGACATCTCCCTCACTGATAATCGGGCAGATCGCCTCATCGCGGAACTCCTGCATATCCGGTATGACTCTGATATAGGAAGAATCCCCGCTATCAGCCAGGATCTGCCCCCGTTCCTTCAGCAGACGGTCCAGTTCTTTCCCGATAAACTGATCCTGAAGTTCCTTCTTCCCGCTGCCGGAAGCCGCCACTACCTGATCGGTGTCCGTGATGCAGACCGTACATCCCAGGGTCTGGGAGAGACTCTCGGCATAGAGCCGGGCAAGAGTGCCGAGTTCTCCGATCGGAGAATACTTTTTCAGGATAATCTCCCCCTCCCGGTCGGTAAATATCTCCAGCGGATCCCCTTCCCGGATGCGGAGCGTTCTCCTGATCTCTTTCGGGATGACGACACGCCCCAGATCGTCGATCCGTCTCACTATCCCTGTCGCTTTCATACAAAAATTCCTCCGTTTTACAAATATCTACATAAACTTCTCTTTTCTGTCAGTAATTGTAGTATCTGTAAAACAGAGGAATTTATTCATTAACTCATTTCTCTGTACTGTTCGGCAATATTGAGGACATGATCCCCCATACGTTCAAAATCCGTCAGGACTTCGGAAAATACAATGCCGCTCTGCGGTTTGCATTTACCTTTTTTCAGTCTCTGCATCTGCTTTTTGAAGTATTTATCACGCATGTCGTCTGTTTTCTGTTCCATAACGACCGCCTGCCCGAGCACCTGCTCGGCTTTTGCCGGATCTACGTTTTTGATATTTTCAATGGAAGCAATGCACTGCTTTTTCATTTCTTCCAGCTCTGAGAGCACATTTTCGGAAAAGCTCAGATCCCATTTTTTCATATCATCCGCATACTCCGCAATATTCGTCGCATGATCCCCGATCCGCTCCAGGTTGCTGATGATCGCGTAATAGCCGTTGATCTTCCGGGAGTCATCCGCGTTCATCTCACCTGACATGAGTGAGACAATATATTCGGAGATCCCTTTGTTCAGATAGTCGATATACTCTTCTCTCTCTTCAACCTTCCTGCGCGACTTTTCATCATATTTTATCAGTGTGTTGAATGCATCTTCTATATTCTTCGATACCATACCGAGCATTCTCTCAACTTCTTCCTTCACCTGTGTGACGGCGATCGCACTGTTACCCACAGCGTAGGAAGAGTCAAACGGGCGGATATACCGCAGACACAGATCTTCGTCGTCCTCTTTCCTGCTGTCCGGAAGGATATTCTCCGCTGCTCTTGCCATGTATGTTCCGAACGGCAGCAGGATCAGCGTTGTGACAACGTTAAAGATCGTATGCGCATTTGCAATCTGCGCCACCGGATCGTCCGGGGTGAAAGATTCCACAAGGGATACATACGGCGTCACCATACAGATAATCGTAAAGATCGTCGTTCCGATGATATTAAACATCAGATGGATGATCGTGGTGCGCCTTGCATTTACTTTCGTCCCGATAGATGCAAGGACTGCAGTAATACACGTTCCGATATTCTGTCCGAAGAGCACATAAACCGCACTGGAGAGCGGGATCATACCCGTTGCCGCCAGCGCCTGCAGGATGCCGACAGATGCGGATGATGACTGGATGACCGCCGTAAACAGCGCTCCTACAAGGATGCCGATCAGCGGATTGCTGAACTGTGTCATCAGGTTGATAAACGTCTCGGATTCCCTGAGCGGTTCCATCGCCGCGCCCATCATATCCATACCGATAAAAAGGATGCCAAGACCGGCAATGATGCTGCTGATGTGGTGCACCTTCTCACTCTTCGAGAACATGATCGCGCCCACACCCAGGATTGCAAACAGAGGTGCGATCGCGCCGATATCCAGGGCGATCAGCTGGCCGGTGATCGTGGTACCGATGTTTGCTCCCATTATGATCCATACCGCCTGCTGCAGTGTCATAAGACCGGAATTTACAAATCCTACGACCATGACTGTGGTCGCGGAAGAAGACTGTATGACCGCTGTGATCACAGCTCCCACTACAACGCCTTTGATCCGGTTGGAAGTCAGCTTCTCAAGGATTGATTTCATCTTGTTTCCTGCCGCTGCCTCAAGGCCGTTGCTCATCATCTGCATTCCATACAGGAACAGCGCCAGGCCGCCAAACAAAGAAAGTATATCTGTTATTCCCATTCCTTTTTTCTCCTTTGCGAACTATCTTAATTGTCAGTATGTAATTGTCTTTTGATGTCTGTTTCTTTCTGCCGCATACATCTGCGCGCTAGTTTAAAAGTAACATGCAGTATTATGACATGTCAACGATTATTTTACATATTCTTAATATAATTTTACCCTTTCTTTACCTGCTCTTAACAGCCTGGCCGGACGGCATCCGCAAATCCATTATTGAAAAGGGACTTTTATTCTGCTAATATTTATTAGGAAAAGGAGTGAAGTGACAGATGAGCCTTAAGATACCGATCGAGACCTCCGCCCGCCATATCCATATTACGCAGAAAGATTTTGAAGCCTTATTCGGGACGGGCGCAAAACCTACATTTGTAAAAGAACTGAGCCAGCCGGGCCAGTATGCGTGCCGGGAGCGGCTCACTGTCGCCGGCCCGAAGGGACGGTTTGAAAAAGTAGTGATCCTTGGTCCATGCCGTAAGGAGACCCAGGTGGAGATTTCTGTCACAGACGCACGCCGTCTCGGTATTAAAAGCGTAATCCGGCAGTCCGGCGATATCGAAGGCACACCCGGATGCACCCTGATCGGTCCTGCGGGAAAGATCGAACTCGACAAAGGGGTCATTGTAGCCAAACGCCATATCCATATGACTCCCGTTGACGCCCTGCGGGCTCATGTGAAAGATAATGATATCGTATTCGTGATCACAACGAGCTACGAGCGTTCCCTGATCTTCTCCGATGTTGTAGTGCGCGTCAGCCCCTCCTTCTCACTTGCCATGCATGTTGATACAGATGAGGCAAACGCATTCGCAAACGAAGACAACCCGACTGGTGTGATCCTGAAATTATTTAACGGTCACACGTACAGCCTGCAGACATGGGCTGACGAACTTGAAGCCGGTATCCACCGGTAATATTATTTCCACGATAAGCTATACTAAACAGAAAACGGAGTACTTAAACTATGTTTATCCTTATTTTTGAGCAGCTTGTAAAAATGTTTTTTATCATGGCGCTCGCATTCATATGTTACCGGATCGGCCTGGTGAACCAGGACGGAAACAAAACCGTTTCTAACCTTCTTCTCCTTGTCGTCAATCCGATCCTTATCATCACAGCTTACCAGACAGATTATGACCCCGAGTTAGTGCGGGGACTTTTTCTGTCTTTTATCGCAGCGGCAGTATGCCATCTCATCGGCATCGTCCTGTCAACAGTTCTCGTCCGTCCCGGAAGCGGAGACGATTACTCCATTGACCGCTACAACGCAATGTATTCAAACTGCGGCTTTATCGGGATTCCTCTGATCGGGAGCGTACTCGGCAGCAGCGGTATCTTTTTCCTCACCGCATTTATGGCGATGTTCAATCTCTTCTCATGGACACATGGAGTAATTCTCATGGAAAAGAAGTGTTCTCTGAAGAGCCTGAAGGAAGGTCTTCTCTCGCCGACCTTCCTGGCAACGATCGTTGCTATCCTTCTGTTTTTCATCCGGATCAGAATACCCGAAGTGCTTCTGGATTCCATGAATTATATCGCGGATATGAATACGCCGCTCGCCATGATGGTTGCCGGGTTCTCGGTAGCTCAGGCAAATATCGGAAGAATGTGCCGCAATCTCCGTCTGTATTATGTAGCGGCGATCAAGCTGATCATCCTTCCCCTGTGCTGTATCCCCATACTCCTGCTCCTTCCGCTGTCAAGTGAAGTAGCAATGACGACACTCATCGCCGCTGCCTGCCCGTCAGCCACCGCAGGCATCATGATGGCGATCCGTTATAACCAGAATTACACTTATGCTTCAGAGGCATTTTCATTGTCCACCCTTCTATCAGTGCTGACGCTTCCGCTTGTTGTGCTTATTGCAGAGCAGGTACTGTAAAAAGGGACAGGGCAAAACTTGATTGGGGACGTAGTAAAATCGAATTTTACTACGTCCCCAATCAACTATTCTACACTTTTCAGTGATTCTACCATATTGATCTTTTTTAACTTAAAATACATCGCTCCGTTCACCAGCAGCGAAAACAGACATGTCAGAAGAAATCCATAAATAAAACTGCTCAGATCGATATTTCTGCCAAACATTACAGACTCGATTTCCACCGTAACTATAATAAACTGATGGAGGATCTTTCCAAGTACGGCGCCGAATACTGCACCGAACAGAGTGAGGACAATATTCTCTCTGTACACATACATTGAAATCTCATTGTTATAGAACCCCAGCACTTTCAAAGTTGCAAGTTCTCTCTGACGTTCGGTTATATTGATATTATTCAGGTTGTAAAGCACAACAAACGCCAGCATCCCCGCTGATCTGATAAGGACTACGATCACAATATCGAGTGCTCCCAGCATATTGTCTACCTGTTCCCTCAGATCCGTTGTATAACTGATGCTCAGCGTTCCCTGCAGTGTCAGCGCTTCCTCGCCGATACGTTCGGCTTCTTCCGTGATCCGGTCAGTCGTCTTATAGAATATACAGTTGTAATCCGGCGCCTCGCCGTATACATCCTCATAGACCGCAGGAGTCATATACAGATAATGCCCCATATAATTTTCACAGACATCGCTGATCCTGACTTCCAGATCGCCCTTCGCGTCATCTCTGATCGTTATCGTATCTCCGGGTTCTACTCCCAGCTCTGTCGCCATCTTCTCTGTAAGGACAGCTCCCGAATCGTCCAGACTGTAATGCTCATTCGTCACGCGGTCCTGAAGAACAACAAAATCCTCGAACTGTTCCACATCTTTGGGCACATCCAGATAGACATCATGCCATTCACCGCCGTTCCCGACAGAAACCTGCTCTAAAAGCCCTTCCATGGAACCCGCCATAGCACTGTCCTCGTGAAGCGTCATAATAATATTCTGCTTTTCCTCTTCTGTGGCGTCATCACTCAGGATAATATTTCCGTCATATAGCTGTATCTCTCCGTACTGAATGTCTACGATCGCAAAGATCGAATCCTTCAGCCCGAACCCAACCAGCATCAGCGCCATACATCCGCCGATACCGAACACCGTCATAAACAGACGTTTCTTATAACGAACCAGGTTACGGATACTGGCTTTCCACGAGAAATTGAATCTCTTCCAGATAAATGTTACCCTCTCCAGAAGCACTCTCTGCCCCTGTTTAGGCGTCGGAGGCCTCATCAGTTCCGCAGCCTGTTCTCTCAGTTCTTTATAGCAGGAAAAGATCGTAGCAAGCAGGGTACTTGCAAGCGCAGCTCCGGCAGCGCCGAGACCGTATGTAAGATTGTACGGGAGCACAATATCATTCATATACGGATACATGATCCCGTAAGCATTGATGATAATATAAGGAAATACCTTCTCCCCGAACAGGATTCCCACCGCGCTCCCCGTCACTGTGGCGAACAGGGCGTATCCGAGATATTTTCCTGCAATCGAATGTCTTTCATAGCCAAGTGCCTTCAGGGTACCGATCAGCGTCCTCTGCTCCTCTACCATACGGGTCATAGTCGTCAGGCTGATAAGCGCTGCCACCAGAAAAAAGAGTGCCGGGAATACTTCCCCGATAGCTCTCATGCGGTCTGCATTTTCGCCATATCCCGAGTAGTCCGGAAGATTCGACCTGTCATAAATATACCATTCCGGCTCCTCGAGATTCCTGACAGCCTCTTCTGCATCGTCAAGTTCCTGCTGCGCATCCTCGATCTGCTGCTCCCCGTCTGCAATTTCCGCCCGGGCTTCTGCTTCGCCTTCGTAATACTCATCCCATCCGTCGTCAATGTCCGCCTGGGCGTCCGCAAGCTGTTCCTTTGCGTCGGCGATCTCCTGCTCACCGGATTCGATCTGGGGCCAGCCGTCATTGATCCCCTCCTGGGCGGACTCGATCTGAGCCTTTCCGGATTCGATCTGGTCCTGTGCCTGTGACACAGCAGCCTCCCCGTTTTGGATCTGCTCATACATCTTTGCCAGCGCCGCCATTGTGGCATCGTCCGTCTTGCCGCTGGATGCAAGGGCATTGTATTGTTCTTTCACCTCATTGAGCGCGTCGATCTGTTCATTGAGCGCGTCAATACTGGCATTTAATTCCTCTGTATTCCGGTCAATTTCCGCCTGCCCGTCGACGAGCTGCTGCCTGGAAGATTCCAGTTGTTCTTCCGATGAAGCGATTTCCTGCCATCCGCTGTCCACCTCTGCCTGAGCGTCTTCAAGCTGAGTTCTTGCATCTGCCAGTTCCGCCTCAGCCTGGGCTTTTCCGTCCTCCAGTTCCTGCTGAGCGTCCGCGAGCTCTGCTCCAGCATTGTCCAGTTCCGTCTGCGCCTCATCTACGATTTCATCATACCGGATCTGCTGCCGTTCTTCCTTAATCGCCTCGACCCGGTCCATTGCCTCCTGTACCAGATCATCATAAGCGTCCGTAAATGCAGTCGTCTCTTCCGCGCCTTCCACCCGGGCATAGATCTCCGTATAGACATCCAGGGCAAAACTCTCTTCCGGTACTACGATAAATGCTGTCAGACTTCCGTTTCCGATCGTTGTGCTTCCTCTCTGGAAAGAAATGTACTGCGGACTGCTGACCGCCCCGACGATCGTATATGTATCCGTCCTGAGCGTATCCGTAATCTCATCATCCGTCCCGCTTGAAAATGTGATCTCGTCTCCGATTTCAAGACTGCTCTGCGCCAGATAATCGGCATCTACCGCACACTCGTTTTCTTTTTCGGGAAGGCGTCCCTCCTCCAGCTGTACCTGATTCATGGAAGGAAGCATCGACATCACATGCACGGCAATCTGATTGTCCCCTTCCGAGCACAGTACGTCTACGGAATATCCGCCCTCAGCCTGTTCGATCCCCTCTACGTTGCGGACAGCATCCACATCGTCTTCCGTCAGTCCCATCGTACTGATCACCTCAATGTCCATCAAATCCGCATTGTCAAAATAGGTGTCCCCCGAATATCGCATATCCGGCTCAGAAGAACGGATGCCTGAAAAAAATGCACATCCGATAGCAACGATAAAAAAAATGGACAGAAAACGCCCGAGACTTCTCCTTATTTCCATATAAAAGTCTTTTCTCAACGCTTTCTTCTTCATGTGGGATCCTACCATTCTATTTCATCAATCGATATCGGATGTTCGTTTATCTCCATTCCGGAGACCTGTCCGTTTTTAATATGGATCAGCCGGTCTGCCATTGGCGCGATCGCCTGATTGTGGGTGATGACGATAACTGTCATCCCTCTGTTCCTGCACATATTCTGCAGAAGTTTCAGTATTGATTTTCCGGTATTATAGTCCAGCGCGCCCGTCGGTTCATCACAGAGCAAAAGTTTCGGGTTCTTTGCCAGCGCCCTTGCGATCGACACCCTCTGCTGTTCTCCTCCCGAGAGCTGGGCGGGAAAGTTATTCAGCCTGTCTCCCAGCCCTACTTCCCGGAGTACCTCTTTTGCATCCAGAGGATCGCGGCAGATCTGAAGGGCAAGTTCCACATTTTCGAGAGCTGTCAGATTCGGCACCAGATTGTAAAACTGGAATACAAATCCGATATCCTCCCTGCGGTATTCAGTGAGTCTCCGGGCGTTATAGGCTGTGACATCCGCGCCGTCCACAAGCAGTGTTCCGCCTGTGGCGGTATCCATCCCTCCCAGGATATTGAGCACCGTCGTCTTTCCGGCGCCGCTGGGGCCGACGATCACAACAAACTCGCCCTTTTCCACCGCAAAATTAATATTATCTGCGGCGCGTATCTCAACCTCACCCATCCTGTATATCTTTGTGATATCTTTTAATTCGACAAATCCGCTCATAAGACCGCTCCCATACAGGCAGAGCGGATACTGTCACCTGTACCCGCTCTGTTTAATTATATGACGTTGGAATCAAAATCCCTGCCATAATGCCTTCGGATTGTTCCGTGCTTCGCCTTTCTACAATCCGCCGCATCACTATATTAAATTATAACATGGAAAAGATTATTTTTAAGACATTTCTTAAGAATTTCAGATTAATTTCATACTTTTTCTTTTTTTATATTCAACTTTGCTGAAAACCGGAATAAAACCAACCCGATCAGAAACATCACTGACAAAGCGCTGACCCCGATATTAATGCTTCCTGTCATCTGGCTCAAAAATGAAACCAGCGCCGTTCCTATGACTGACGCGCCCTTTCCACAGATATCATAAATCCCGAAAAACTCGCCTGATTTTTCCGCCGGGATGATCTTTGCAAAATAAGACCGCGACAACGCCTGGATCGTCCCCTGGAACATACCCACAAGTACAGCAAGTATCCAGAAATCGACCTGGGAATCAAGCCAGTATGCATAAACAGCAATACAGAAATACGCTGCGATGCACACCGTTATGATCGTCTCCGGCTTCACTTTCTTCACCAGGCGGCTGAAGATAAGCACGGACGGGAACGCCACGATCTGAGTAACAAGAAGCGCCAGCAGAAGTCCCGTACTGTCAAGCCCCAGTGCCTGTCCGTAAGCAGTCGCCATGTCGATCACTGTATATACCCCATCAATATAGAAGAAAAAGGCGATCAAAAATACGAGGATCCTTTTATCTTTTGCCAGCTCGACAAATGTCCTTCCCAGTCTCTTAAAACTGCTGCTCACCACATGTTCACCGGGTTCAGAAAAATATCTCTGACGGTAAGAACGCAGGAGCGGTACGGAAGAAAAAAGCCACCAGAGAGCTGTAATGAGAAATGCAAGGATCATAGAAGTCTGCATCCCGACCCCCAGGCTTCCGGCGCCGAGCACGATGGCAAGGCAGGCAATAAACGGAATACAGCTTCCGATATATCCCCATGCATACCCGTGGGAAGATACCGAATCCATCCTGTCCGGCTCCGTTACATCAGTAAGCATCGAATCATAGAAAACAAGGCTCGCAGAATATCCGACCTTTGCCAGCACGAAAATGACCAGGAACCAGAGCCATGAGGATAAAAATCCCAGAAGGATACATCCTGCCACACCAATCCCCATAGTTACGGAAAAAATAATCTTTTTAAAATTCTTCGTATCGGCAACAGCCCCCAGCGTCGGGCCGAGAAGAGCTACGATCAGAGTACATATCGATGTAGCGTAGCCCCAGTATGCAAGATAGTCCACATCCGATATCCCCGCATTGCCTGCCAGATAGTTAAAATAGATTGGAAAGATTGTGGAAACCATCATCGTAAATGCCGAGTTTCCCACATCGTACAGCACCCATTTTTTCTCAAGTGAAGTCAGTTTAAATTTCATAATACCATCATCCCTTTCCTAATTTTGGATCAGTCCTCCCGTTTTCAGGCAGCCGTGCTGCTCTATTTCTTTCAGAGCCGGAGTTCCTCCCATTTATCTCCTGCGCCGAATGTCCGGTGAAAACGTTCCGGAAGCTCCTCTCCCTCAAAGAGAACCTTCTGATACTGGATGATCAGCCCCGCCGCCAGCGGCACAGCTCCCGCATAGAGACGCTTCAGGATCTGGCAATACTCCCGGCACGCTGGATTCGGCTCCAGACTCATCACCATGCCGTGCTTGTCCTCATACTGGCCTGCAAGTTTCATTCCCCCGTAGATCAGCCTTCTTTTTGCCATGCCCGGTGCATGGAGCATTTTATGGCAGAAGATCATTCCCCTCATCGCCTTCTCCACGAGTTCCGGTGTCAGATTGTCATAAAACGGAGCGATAACCGATGCATTCTTACGGGTCGGATGTATATGTCCCGTTGCCAGATAACGCACCGGATTGATATAATCCTCTTTCAGCAGAAGCCGGTCAAACTCCATCTCGATCTCCGAATGGCTCAGCCCGCTCGTATGGATCATCTTTTCCACATACGGATGGCATTCGCTGTCAAGGGCAAAATGGCAGATAACCCCGTAGATATAGGCTCGCGCTGCTGCCGGGTCATCGGACTCCTTTTTGATCACCTCCACCGCATGGCGGAAGAACTCATCCGCCATCTTATCGTGCAGGGCATATCCCTGGGAATTGACCGGATTCTTTATCAGCGCTTTATAATAAAAAAGGAGGTCAGGACCGTGCACCCCGATATCAAAAAGTTCCCTGTGATTCTCAATGGAACTTAAAAGCGGACGCGGAAGCGCGCCTGTGACCTCTTTCCCGAATTTATAATGTGCATATGTTGTAGGCATATAGCTTCTCCTCTTTTCTTCTG
>DXEY01000160.1 GCA_019114745.1 Candidatus Mediterraneibacter colneyensis
ATAATGTATAATAAAGAGTATTTTAGAAAAAAGGAGGCAAGGTGGAAACACCAGGTATTATGAAAAAGAGAAAAAAAGTTTTACCAATATTGATGGCTGCTGCCCTTTGCACAGCTTCCATGCCCCTTACCGTACAGGCTGACAGCTCCAAAGTCGTGACTCTCGGGGCGAACCTGAGCGAAGAGCAGAAGGAGTCCATGTACGAGTATTTTGGCACATCTGCTGATGAAGTTGTTACCATTGAGGTCAACAACTCTGACGAGCGGAAATACATGGAAGGGATCGCTACGGAAGAGCAGATCGGCACCAGAACTTTCAGCTGCTCTTATGTCGAACCTACATCCAGCGGCGGCGTCCAGGTCAAGACAGCGAACCTGACCTACGTGACCAGCTCCATGATCTCAAGTACGCTTCTCACATCAGGCGTGGAAAACTGTAACGTGGTCGCAGCTTCCCCGATCGCAGTATCCGGCACAGGAGCTTTGACCGGCATTATGATGGCATATGAGACAGCCAGCGGCGAAACTCTGGATGAAGGCCAGAAAGAAGCAGCTACCGAGGAACTTGTAACGACCGGAGAACTGGCAGACGAGTTTGGGGACGAAACAGCCTCCGGGCTTATGAATGATATCAAAGAAAAGGTGATCGAAGATGATATTACCGACACATCAGAAATCCAGGATGTAGTCAGCGATACCGCCGACAGCTACAATATCACATTGACAGAAGATCAGATGAATAAGATCACTTCCCTGATGGAAACGATCGCCCAGTACGACTATGATGTGAAGGCCCTGAAAGAGACACTTGACAACCTGAGCGGGGAAAGCGGTGGATTTTTCTCCAATCTGTGGGATTCTATTGTCGGCTTTTTCACCGGAGATGACTCCGACGGCGGCATCATCAACGATACTCAGGATGACATCTTGGGAACAGATATTGTAATCGACAGTACGCTGGACTCCTCAGATTCTGAAAATTCCGGCTCCGAAGAAGAGGGCGGCGGATTCTGGGACAGCATCATCAATTTCTTCAAAGATCTTTTCGGCATTGATGATGATTCATCCGAGGACACTGCCGATACTGCTGACACTCCCGCAGAAAGCAGTGGCACAGAAAACAGCGGCAGCACAGACAGCTCATCCGATAGCACGGGCGAAAATACGGATACAGATCAGTCCGGCACTGCCCCGGCAACAGAGAACGACACAGAAGAGACAGACAGCACTGGCAGCGATGCCGGGCTGGACGGAAACGGAAGTTCCCCGGATTCCTCTTCCGATGCTGACAGCTCAGTTGACAGTTCGGTTGACGGAACAGGCACTTCTGAAAACAATTAACCAGATAATTTCAGCAAGAAATAATCCCCGATGGAACGGGCATCTGCCATTTGTTCCATCGGGGATTTTCTAAACCATCTTCCCTCTTCTAGAAAATATGATAGTTCACAACCAACGCCGCAAATACGATCGATACCATCGACAGCAGCTTGATCAGAATGTTGATAGACGGCCCTGACGTATCCTTGAACGGATCGCCCACCGTATCTCCAACTACAGCAGCTTTGTGGCAGTCGCTGCCTTTTCCGCCGTGGTTGCCGCCTTCAATGTATTTCTTCGCATTATCCCACGCGCCGCCGGCATTAGCCATAAAGATCGCCATCAGGAATCCGGTCGCGGTGGAACCTGTGAGCAGTCCGATCACACCGTTGTATCCGAGGATCAGACCTGTCACAACAGGAGTGATGATCGCCAGAAGCGTCGGCAGGATCATCTCATGGAGCGATGCCTTTGTACAGATATCAACACAAGTCTCGTAATCTGCATCAGCTTTTCCTTCCATCAGACCTTTGATCTCTCTGAACTGACGGCGTACCTCAACTACGATACTCTGTGCCGCACGTCCTACAGAATCCATTGTAAGAGCCGCGAATACGAACGGCAGGCAGGCTCCGATGAAGATGCCGACCAGAACTGTCGGGTTCATGACGCTCATGTCAAGCACGATATCCGGGCCTCCGACTTCCTGTACTTTTTCTACGTAAGAAGCGATCAGCGCCAGCGCCGTCAATGCCGCAGATCCGATTGCAAATCCTTTTCCGGTTGCAGCCGTTGTATTTCCGAGCGAATCCAGTGCATCCGTACGTCTTCTTACCTCTGAGTCCAGTCCTGCCATCTCAGCAATACCGCCGGCATTGTCCGCGATCGGGCCATACGCATCAGTTGCAAGCGTGATGCCAAGCGTGGACAGCATTCCGACTGCCGCCAGGGCAATACCGTAAAGTCCCCTTGTGGACTCGATAAATCCGCCTGAGAGAGCATATGCCGCCATAACGCAGATTGCAATAATGATGATCGGAACTGCTGTAGAGAGCATTCCAAGGCTTAAGCCGCCGATAATGATCGTAGCAGATCCTGTCTCCGACTTATTGGCAAGGTTCTGTGTCGGTTTGTATGTATCCGACGTAAAATATTCGGTAAAGAAACCGATCAGCACTCCCGCCAGGAGTCCGGCAAGGATTGCTACATAAAATCCGATAAAATCTTTTCCAAGGATGAACCATACAAGCGGGAATGCCACAACGGCAATGATCACCGCACTTGTATTCGTTCCTCTTCTCAGCGCCTTCAGGAGAGTGCTCTGATCTGTACTCTCACCCGTCTTAACGAGCAGCGAACCAATGATGGATGCCAGAACTCCTACTGCCGCCAGCACCATCGGGATCACAACGGCATTGACCCTGTCTACTGATTCTATCTTGTTAAATGCGATAACCCCAAGGGCACATGCTGACAGGATAGATCCGACATAAGATTCATAGAGATCCGCTCCCATACCGGCCACGTCGCCTACATTATCACCTACGTTATCAGCGATAACCGCCGGGTTTCTCGGATCATCCTCAGGAATCCCCGCCTCTACCTTTCCTACGAGATCCGCGCCTACATCCGCCGCTTTCGTATAAATACCGCCGCCCACACGCGCGAACAGCGCCATGGAAGATGCACCCATACCGAAGGTAAGCATCGTACTTGTAATATCCTCAATCGAAAGTTTAAACACAAGCTTCAGCAGAAGATACCAGATCGATATATCCAGAAGTCCCAGTCCGACAACTGTAAAGCCCATAACAGAACCGGCTGAAAACGCCACGTTCAGTCCCTTGTTCAGGCTCTTCTGGCATGCCGCCGCAGTTCTTGCATTCGCTCTTGTAGCGATCTGCATACCGACGAATCCTGATAACCCCGAGAAGAATCCTCCTGTTACAAAGGCAAATGGAACGAACCAGGTAAGAAGTCCGAGCGCAGCCATAACAAAGAGGATCACAAACATTATTGCAAAAAATCCGATCAAGATCTTATATTGCCGGCGCAGATACGCCATCGCCCCCTTGTGGATGGATGCGGAAATCTTTTTCATAGTACCGTTTCCTTCCGGGAAACGCAATACCTTCTGCGCTCTGCTTGCCACAAACAAAAGCGCGATGATGGAGCCGCATAGTGTCAGTAGTGCCAATAGATTGTCCATTTCTATCTCTCCTTCCATTTTTATGTTGTATGTGGTTTATTATATCATTTATTTATCTCTTTTAGTATGTTTTTCCTAATATTTTTTTCGATTTAGCATTGTTTTTATGCACATTTAAAATCCGGAATCAGATTTTTCGTAAAGATATCTGATCCCGGATTTATTTTCACTCTTTTATATGTTTTAATTCAGGGCATTTTTCCTGTGAAGCTGCTGACACTTATCAGAACTCAAATACAGCTACGCCATACGCCGGCAGAGGATATGTGATCGAATACTTCTGTCCGTCACACTCCTGCTTTACAGGCTTATATATCAGCGGACGCTCAACGCCCTGTCCGCCATATTTCTTTTCATCGCTGTTCAATACAAGTTTAAGCTGCTTTCTCCGGGGCACACCTACACGGTAGTCCGGCCGTTCCATCGGTGTAAAATTGCAGACAAACAACAGGTTCTTTTTACTGTCTTTGGAGTGCCTTACAAAACTGTAAATACTGCGGAAAATGTCATCCGCATTGATCCATTCAAATCCTTCCGGTTGTGAGTCCATCTCATACAGGGCTTTGTTCCTTTTGTACAAATGAAGTAAATCTCTGTACCAGTTCTGGATTGCCTGATGTTCCGGCTCAGCCAGAAGGAACCAGTCAAGTTCTCTCTCCTCGCTCCACTCTCTGAGCTGGGCAAATTCCTGCCCCATAAAAAGGAGCTTCTTGCCCGGATGCCCGGTCATAAATGCATACCCGGCTTTCAGGTTTGCATATTTGTCAAATCCCAGCCCCGGCATCTTGTTCAGCATGGAACACTTCAGATGAACCACCTCGTCATGGGAAAGTACGAGAATATAGTTTTCACTGTATGCATAGGAACTTGCAAACGTCATCATATGATGCGCATTTTTTCTGAAATATGGATCCAGTTTCATATACTCCGTAAAGTCATGCATCCATCCCATATTCCATTTCAGGCTGAACCCGAGTCCGTCATCCTCGGGCGCTCCTGTCACTTTCGGCCACGCCGTAGACTCCTCAGCGATCATGACCGCGCCCTTGTTTCTCCCGAGCACTACGGAGTTAAGATGTTTAAAGAACTCGATCGCCTCCAGATTCTCGTTTCCGCCGTATTTGTTCGCAACCCATTGTCCATCCTGCTTTCCATAATCAAGATAAAGCATAGATGCCACAGCGTCTACACGAAGGCCGTCCACATGGTAGTGCTCGATCCAGAAAAGTGCATTTGCGATCAGGAAATTTTTCACCTCGGATTTACCGTAATCAAAGATCTTCGTCCCCCAGTCCGGATGCTCACCTTTCCTCGGATCAGCATATTCAAATGTCGGAGTACCGTCAAAATCAGCCAGACCGTGAGCGTCTCTCGGGAAATGTGCCGGAACCCAGTCAAGGATAACTCCGATATTATTCCGGTGAAGCAGATTGATCATGTACGCAAAATCCTCCGGCGACCCGTATCTGGAAGTCGGCGCATAATATCCGGTCACCTGATATCCCCATGATCCGTCAAAAGGATGTTCTGCCATCCCCATCAGTTCCACATGGGTATATCCCATATCTTTCACATATTTTACGATCGCGTCCGCAAATTCCCGGTACGTATAAAATCCTTCATCGTCCCTTCCGGGATGGCGCATCCAGGATCCGGGATGAACCTCATAGATAGACATAGGATTCACTTTGTGATCCCAGGTCTCACGTTTCTTCATCCATGCATCATCCGTCCATTTCAAATGCGAGATGTCGAATACGCGAGAAGCTGTTCCGGGCCGCAATTCAGCATAATTGGCAAAGGGATCTGCTTTGAAAATGCGTTTCCCCTGCTGGGTCTCAATACAGAATTTATACAGGTCACCTTCCCTGACTCCCGGCACAAAACAGGTATAGATACCGATCGGATCCTGACGCTCCATATAATCCGCCTCGAAATCCCAGCCGTTAAAATCTCCTACTACGGCTACCCTGCGTGCGTTTGGCGCCCAGACAGCAAAATAAACTCCTTCCTGCCCTTTGAACACCACCTTGTGAGCCCCCATCTTCTCATAGATCTCATAGTGGTTTCCCTGTCCGAAAAGGTATTGATCCAGCTCTCCGATCTCGAAAGGCTCTAATTTTTTCTTTGTGCTTTTCCCTTTTTTCATAAAAGACACCTCATCGCTTCATTTTCTTTAATAATAAATATATTATACTTGAAACTGTCTGAAAAGGAAAGGGAAAAGCAATACAGAAACTGAAATTATAAGTAATAAAACAGACAGCCGGGCAGGGACGCTCCCACCGGCTGTCTGAAGATCTTCACCATATCCTGTTAAATATTAAAGTCTTTTTCTGACAGGAATATCCTGTCCGCCTCATCGGTACTTCTTCCGAATACACGCTTTACAAGCTTCTTCGCCGATGCCTTCTGAGAATGCTGGATTGCATCGTCCATAATGCCTTTTACTTCCGCTACTGTCACCGCATGATCTTCTCTCTGCAGAGAATCGATCTTGCTGTAGAGGGCAAGGATTCCCATTTCATCAATGCGGTATCCATTTTCCTGGGCATAGGTCTGTCCGAATGTTACAAGTTCGTCATTGATGAAGATCGGCACTTCCAGGCGGGATGTAAATTTCCTCCTGAACTCCCTGTTGGATGAGAGCAGACGGTCGATCGGCTTCCTCTGCTCTTCCAGAACGACCAGAAGCTCACCGGTATCTTTTTCCATTGCCTTGTTGAGACGTGCAACGGTTTTCTCATTCATCTTCCCGGCTTTCTCAATGATCAGCGCACCGCCGTACAGCTTGTCGAAAATATCTCCGATCTTTTTCTTGTTCAGGGAATCTCCGGTCACGATCGCGACTTTGCCCTGATGGATATCGCGCTGTTTCTGGATTGCCTTTACAACGTCCACCGCAAGGACAGTTTTTCCGTTTCCTTTATTTCCCACGATCAGCAGATTGCCTGTCTTTGACGTTCCCTGGCGGTTCGTACAGTTCTTATCCTGTTCCAGAACATCCACGAGCTGCTCGCTCATACCGCGCACAGGTACAAAATAGGAGAAGAGTTTCTTCTGTTCCTCTGTAAGTCCCGCTCTGGTCCCGATACCGCTCTGCACACCCAGGTCATAACGCCCGTGTACGATAAATCCGGTATCAGACATGGAAAGCGCATCTGAAATCTCATCGAGCGGCAGCGGCGCCGTCTTTCCTGTAGCGATCATTTTTGCCGTCTCTTTTCGGCTGAGCGGCGTCGTTGCAGACAGGATATCCATATTATCATCGTCGTCATCCGGAATTTCTCTGTCGTCTTCCATATCGGCATGTTCCGGATTTACACGAAATTCTTCGTCCCAGTCAGAAACCTCCTGAGTATCTGCGTCAAATTCATCATCTTCCGCATACTCACCGCTCTCCTCTAAGAAGTCCTCTTCGTCCTCATCCAACTCTTCGCCTTCCTCGTCAAAGAAATCCTCTGCTTCGTCCAGCTCTTCGTCTTCCTCGTCGAAGTATCCTTCAGCCTCGTCCGGCTCTTCGTCTTCCTCGTCGAAGTATTCTTCAGCCTCATCCAACTCTTCGTCTTCCTCGTCAAAGAAATCCTCTGCTTCGTCCAGCTCTTCGTCTTCCTCATCGAAGTATTCTTCAGCCTCGTCCGGCCCTTCATCTTCTCCGTCGAAGAAGTCCTCTGCTTCATCCAGTTCCTCGTCTCCCCCGTCGAAGTACTCCTCAGCGCCGTCCGGCTCTTCGTCTAACAGATCTTCTTCGTCAAAATCATCAAGTCTGAGAGAATCTGCCACTTTGCCCATATTTTCATGTGGCTCTTCCTTTTCAACACGCTTTACAGGCGCCGGTTTCTTCTCTTCCTCCGGCGGAATTACTCCCTCGATCTCATCGATCATCCGCTGGATATCCGGCGGCAGGATCGGTTCTGTCTTTTTCGTTTTCTGTTCTTCCATTGTCTCCCCTTTTATGCTGTCCCCTTCTTCTACATGTTCATCCGTCTGATCAGCTTTCATGTCAGTTTCCGGCTCCCCCTCTTCCGGTACTTCTTCCACATCTGCTGCCAGTGGTTCTTCTGCTGTCTCTTCTGCATCTGTCATTGGAAAATCTTCTTCCGGCATTTCCTCTGCATCTGCCATCAGGAGGTCTTCCTCTTCCGGCATGTCCTCCGCGTCCGCCGTCAGGAGATCGTCCTCTTCTATCTCCTCGGCATCTGCCGCCAGAAGGTCGTCCACTGCCGGAGCTTCATCTTCAGCCGCAGGCGTTCCTTCCCAATCTGTCAGTATATCTTCCAGATTCATCTGACCGGCGATCTGGTCATTATCCTCCGGGATGATCTCTGTCATTTCGCCGTTAGACGTAGCGGCTTTTTTCTTCTTTTCCTCTGCCGCCTGTCTTACCATATCTATATCCACAACAGATTCAATCTCATCAATCGCCTGCTCAAGATCCCCCAATTCCGGCTCCTGCCCGCTCTCATCCTGTTTCTCTTCACTTTCCGGATGGAGCAGCCGTCTGAGCGCTTCATCAAGCGGCATCGTATCCCCGATCTTTTTCTTCTTCACAGCAGGCTCCGGGCTCTGGGATCCTGCTTCTTCCACCTCAGTTCCTGCTGCCGTATCTTTGTCACCGGCATCCGGTGACTGCGCGTCAGAGACGGCGGCATCAGGTTCCGGATCTCCTGCCGAATTTTCAACCGGAAGCTCCATTGCTCCCGTCTCATCCGAGACTGGCACGTCCGCGCCTCTGGCTTCAGCATATGCAAAGATATCCGGCATTTCCTCGGTTTCTTCCGATAATTTTTCATATCGTCTGTCGTACTTTTCCTGTTGTGACGGAGTCAGAGGCTTATACTGCATCTTCAGCTCCATCGCCTTATAGACATACTGTCCCTCGCTGAACCACAGGATCAGATCGTCACATTCTTCCAGGCACTCCGCGGTCATTCCCGCCTCCTGGTATAATTTTGCAAGTTCATATGCCCACTCTTCAATATACTCAGATTTTTTATACTCTTCGAGAGCCTCTATCTGCTGCTCGATCGGAGCTTTCTGGGCGCGGAGGATCTGATACCGCAGGATATACTGGTTCGGATCTTTTGGCGCGATCTGCATAAAGTCATCGTAATAATCAATCGCCTCATCCACATTCCCTGTTTTCAGGGCAAGCGTACATAATCTGCTGATAATCTTCCTGCTCCCTTCCGCACGGCGGTAAGCGAGGTTCAGCACTTCATAGCTCTTTTCATATTCCCGGTTCTTTTCATAAACATCGCTGACGCTTGCCAGCATAGATGCATTGCGGACTCTTTTCCAGTCGATCGAATCCGCTATCTCCGCAGCTTTTCTATAAGATCCTTCTTCCATTAATTCAAGTAATTGTTCTGTCTTTAGCTTATATTCATACTTATCCACCGCATTCACCCCATCGAAAAAATAATTTCATTGGTCAGCATCTGTCTTTCAGACTCTTAACACAAGACAACATTTTTCAATAGTT
>DXEY01000161.1 GCA_019114745.1 Candidatus Mediterraneibacter colneyensis
TGTAAAAATATATGGAAAATACTGATTTGGGGACGTAGTAAAACCGCATTTTACTACGTCCCCAAATTCGCTTTATTTCCGGATCTGTCCACTTCCGAAGATAATATATTTCGTAGTCGTCAACGCCTCCAGCCCCATCGGCCCCCTGGCGTGAAGCTTCTGTGTGCTGATTCCGATCTCCGCGCCGAAGCCGAACTCAAATCCATCGGTAAATCTGGTAGATGCATTGACATATACCGCCGCCGCATCGACCTCATCCTGGAATTTCAGCGCGTTGCTGTAATCTTTCGTGATGATCGATTCGGAATGTCCCGTATTATACTTATTGATATGGGCGATCGCCTCGTCGATGGAATCCACGATTTTTACGGAAATGACAGCGTCCAGATACTCCGTTCCCCAGTCTTCCTCTGAAGCGGGGATGATCTCGCTGCTGATCGCCTGCGCCCGCTCGTCGCCGCGGATCTCCACATCATGATCCTTCAGCCGTTTCACGATCTGAGGCAGCGCCACTTCTGCCGCGCCGCTGTGAATGACCAGTGACTCACACGCATTGCATACCCCCATCCGCTGAGTCTTGGCGTTCTCTATAATATCTGCCGCCATACGGACATCCGCAGAGTCGTCAACATATATATGGCAGTTTCCCGTGCCGGTCTCGATCACGGGAACTGTGCTGTTCTCCACCACATTGGCGATCAGCCCTGCTCCGCCTCTGGGGATAAGGACATCAATCCCGCCGTGCATCTTCATCATCTCAGATACGACTTCCCGGCTCGTATCTTCTACTAAAACAACCAGATCCTGGCTGAGCCTCTCCTTGCGCAGCCCTGCCTTGATGGCACGGACAATCGCCTGGTTGGAATGGATCGCATCACTTCCGCCCCGCAGGATCACCGCGTTGCCTGTCTTAAAACAGAGTCCGAACGCGTCCGCCGTCACATTTGGCCGTGATTCATAGATGATCCCCACCACTCCCAGGGGCACCCGCTTCTGTCCGATCCTGAGCCCGTTGGGTCTGGTCTTCATATACAGGACCTCCCCTACAGGATCATCAAGTGCCGCGATCTGCCGAAGTCCTTCTGCCATATCAATGATCCTTTTTTCCGATAATGCCAGCCGGTCAATGAGCGACTGCCTGATCCCTTTCTCCCTCGCTGCCGCAAGGTCTTTCTCATTTTCTTCCAGGATCGCATCCTGTTGGGCAAGCAGTTCCTCTGCTACAGACATAAGCCCTCTGTTTTTCTCTGCGGTACCTAGCTTTGCCGCCTCGGACGCGGCATTTTTCGCAAGCTTTGTGAGCATTTCCATATACGTTTCCATTGTGCTCTCCTTTCTGCACATGTCCAGCATCTGCTGTCCACTATTCTACCATCAAAATCCAGTTTATGCCATATTTTCTGTGCGAAAGGAATCTTAAGAATTTCTTACATAAAATCAAACAGGTTCAATCCGATCTCATCGCTGAACTGCCTGCCGACTCTTCCGCCGATCACACGGAGGATGATCTCCGCCGTTGCGCTGACGACCGCAGAACTCATATGCCCTCCGATCACCTTTCCCGAGGGGTCTCCCACACTCATATGCAGATGGAGATATGGCTCTCCCTCTTTTGTCGTCAGAGTTCCCGCCAGTGAGACAATCTCAAAGCATCCCTCAAACTGATTCCCGCAGAACTCCTTCTTTTCCGTATCAAATGCACCGATCCTGATCTTATTTACGGCGCCGATCCCGCTGACAGACGCCAGGTGGATTTCCTCTTTTTCAGCAACCCTGATCAGCTCTGCGCATATCTCCTCCCCGGGATCCAGGCGCAGAACGATCGTATCGTCAAATCTTCTGTACTCCATAATCTCCTCCTATGAATAATCTCCTACCTTGATCCGGTCAGCGACTTCACTTCCAAGCGCCAGCCTCACGTCCCGGACGCCAATGATCACACCGTCCCGGCACTGCTGGATCACACGGACGGTACCGCCCTCCTCCACATGGCGGCTGTGCAGAAAATCAAGCACATCCGGAAGTCCGAACATCCAGTGGATCGTGTAAGTTTCACCCGGCTTTGCCTGTGATAATGCCTGCATCGAATCCCTCCTTTTCTTAATTTTAGGGATCCGGCACAGAGTTAGTCAATCGCAATCTTTGTTTCACATCCGTTACATTTGTAAGTCCTGACGCACCCACATCTCCACGATTCCCTGAATACCGTTATCCTTCCCCCCCCCCGGCGCGGAACCATTCCCACGCAAATGATAAATTTTATCCGATTTGTTCTGCCAGATACATCCCCGCAGCCACTCCCGCAAGACAGAGCACTGCGCTCACCGCCATATACAGCACTGCCGTTCCGTACTGTCCGTTTTCCAGCAAAGCATAGGATTCCAGGGAAAATGTGGAAAATGTAGTGAATCCTCCGCACACTCCTGTCTTAAGGAACAGGAGCAGCCCGTCCGGCATGCCCCGCCGTGATGCTGCTCCCGCTATACAGCCGATCGCCACAGCCCCCAGGACATTCGTGACCAGGGTAAGCAGCGGAAATGTACCCTTATATGGAAGAAGGCTGATGGCATATCGCAACACTGCACCGATCGCCCCGCCGGCTCCGACGCAGAGAACCCCTGTCATGGCTCCTGCCTCACATACACAACGTAATCGTCTTTTCTCGGTTTTGCCTTCGGAACAGCGCCATCGGCTGGATATCCGAGGATACAGTGCCCGACGCCGATATAATCCCCTTCAACGCCCCATTTTTTCAGAAGCGCTTTCCCTTCCTCAGAGTCAAACACTTCTCTTGCCCGGTGGATCCAGCAGGATCCCACACCGACCGCATATGCCGCATTCATCAGGTTGCCCAGCACAAGAGAGCCGTCCTCCACGCAGGTCGGACGCTCCTTTGATGCAAGGACGACAAGCACCGTCGGCGCCCCGTAGAACGGATCGGAATCCGTACCCAGATACTTTGCATTCAGCCGGGAGAGCTCATCCCGCGTCTCCCTGTCCTGTACAACGATGATCTTCGGCGACTGCATCCCCATGCCTGTCGGAGCATACATGCCCGCTTCAAGAATCTTCTGCAGCTCGTCCTCACTGATCTGCTCCGGTTTGTACGCCCGGATGCTCCTTCGCTCTTTCAGATCCTGTAATGTTGATTCCACAATGCCTTCCTCCTTATCCTCTTGCATTTTTATAAATCTGATACATATCTTCTTTCGTCAGCTTCCTGACGCAGCCGATCGTCCGTTTTCCGAAATGACTGCATTTCTCCGCCAGCTCTGCCATCTGCTCTTCCGTAAGATCGATCCCCATATCGCGGATACAGACCGGCATACCGATCGAGCGGCAGAACTCCTCCATCGCCCGGATCCCCCGGAATGCAGTCTCCAGATCGTCATCTCCGGCAGGCACTTCCATCACATTTACCGCAAACCTGGCAAACCTCTCAGGGCGCTCTCCTGCCACATAGCGCGCCCAGCTCCCCCAGACAGCCGCAAGACCTGCTCCGTGCGCCACATCAAACATGCCGCCCAGTTCATGCTCAAGCTGGTGGCTCGCCCAGTCCCCGCCGTCTGTACCGCATCCGGTCAGTCCGTTGTGTGACAGGCTTCCCGCCCACATCACCTCTGCCCTTGCATCGTAATGACCGGGCTCGTCCATAAGGATCCGTGCATTTTTCATCACCGTCCGTATCAGATACTCGCTGATCCCGTCTGTGAGCTCCATATTTTCGCTCTGGTTAAAATACCGTTCCATTGTGTGCATCATAATATCCACACATCCGCTGGCAGTCTGGTATTTGGGGAGGGTCATCGTAAGCTCCGGATCCATTACGGCAAACTTTGCTCTGGAGCAGTCGTTGTTATACCCCCGCTTCAGCCATCCTTTTTCATTTGTGATCACAGAGGAATTGCTCATCTCAGAGCCTGCCGCAGCGATCGTCAGCACCACGCCCACCGGCAGACAGGATTCCGCCTCCCGCTTCTTCTCATAAAAGTCCCACACATCGCCCTCGTCTGCCGCGCCGTATCCGATCGCCTTGGCAGAGTCAATCACGCTTCCGCCGCCTACGGCAAGGATAAAGTCCACGCCTTCCCTGCGGCAAAGTTCAATCCCTTCATATACAAGAGACAGCCTGGGATTTGGCACCACGCCTCCGAGTCTGACATACTCGATCCCCGCCTCGTCAAGCGAACGGCAGATCCGATCCAGCAGTCCGCTCTTCTCCGCGCTGCGGCTGCCATAATGTACCAGCACTTTCCTACAGCCCTGCTCTTTGACAAGCGCTCCCGTCTGGTTTTCCACACCTCTGCCGAACACAACCTTCGTCGGAGTATAATACTGAAAATTCTCCATCTGTCACTCCCTCCCGTCGATCTGGATCTGGCACATTTCCATTGCGCCTGCCGCCTGCTCATGACTCTCCGGCGTCACGCCCGCACAGCAGGAAATATCGACCCGTACCGGGATTTCCGGAAGGTATGCCTTGAGCAGGAGCGCGTTGGAGATCACGCAGATATCCGTACACAGCCCGATCAGGGTGATCTCATCGACAGGCTCCACTGTCTCATTTAACTCTTTTACATACTCGCCGAGCTCCACGCTTCCAAACGTAGGCTTATCTATGATCTTTGCCCCTTTTTCGTCAAGCGCATCCGCCACCCGGGGACACAGCATCCATCCCTCTGTACCTTTTACACAGTGTACGACCGGGAGATGTCTGCCCTCCTCGCTGTCCAGATACCCTTCTCCATGGGTATCCCGGGTAGCAATGATCCTGCCCTGAAATTCCCGGATCTTCTGAACCACTCCGGACACGATCCCGACAGCCTCCTGCGTTCCAAGAGCACCGTCGATAAAATCATTCTGCATGTCAACTACTACCAGTACTTTCATGTTCTGCCTCCTTTCAGGTCATAGTAAAATATGTACTGCTGCATCACTCCGGCACACCCTCTGTATCTCTCAAAGGGAAATCCGTCTTTGTACTCTTCTGCGAGCACCTTGTTTATATGGGTATCTACCGGAAATGCATCCAGATGATGGAGTGCAAAAAGGCAGATACAGTCCGCCACTTTGCCCCCGATCCCCGGCAGCCTCATCAGTTCGGAGCGCGCTTCCGGATAGTCCATCTTCTCCAGAGCGGCAAGATCGATCTCACCGTCTGCAATCATCCCCGCAGTCTGGCAGATGTACCTGCTCCGATAACCCAGTTTCAGCACGCGAAGTTCCTCCTCCGTCGCAGCCGCCAGACTCCCGGCAGTGGGAAAATCATAATAATCCCTGCCATCCGGCGTCGTCTTTTTCTGCCCGTACCGCTCGCTTATCGCACGGATCATCCCTTTGATCCGGGGGATATTATTCTGCTGTGACAGGATAAACGTAACGATCATCTCCCATATATCCTGGCGCAGAATGCGGATCCCGCTTCCAAATGCCGCCGCTTCCTTCAAATAGGCGTCCTGTCCGTCGATCTTCCCGATATAACCGGAATAAGAGGAATCGAGATCAAAATAGTGTTCCCAGAACTCCTTATATTCCTCCTCTGTACAATACAATATTGTCTTTCCGCCCACATCCCCGTCTCTGGCAGCACGGATCTTCAGATACCGCCCGCCTGCGAAAAGCTCATATATATCCTCAGATACTGCGTCCAGCCGGAAACACTGTCCCGATCCGCAGATCTGTGGAATCGAAAAATGTCTGCCCTCGATCGTCACCATAATGATTCCTGCGCTTTCGTATTTGTTCTCACTCTGTCAGCCTGAAGTCAGCCTAATGTCTGGTCAATAATGTTCCGCATAATATCTTCCGTCATCTGCCCCGGCACATATCCGTAAATATTGCCGTCTCTGTCGATCATAAATGTAGTAGGAAATGCGGAGATCCCGTACTGGGTAAACATTTGCCCGCTCTCATCCATGAGAACCGGGTACGTGTACCCGTTTTCTTCCATAAACGCGGCGATTTCCTCCGCCGAACCCTCCTGACCGATCCCCGGGCCTGCGACGCCTAAGATCACCACTTCCGCGTCGTCTCCCTGAGCGCTGTATTCCTCATACAGCTTCTGGATATCCGGCATCTCATTTCGGCACGGCCCGCACCAGGTCGCCCAGAAATTCAGGAATACAACCTTTCCTTTATAATCCGAGAGGGTATGCGCATTTCCGAACTGGTCTGTCAGTTCGAGATCTGCCAGAGGAGCAGGGTTGAGCGCTCCCTCGCCGGAGCTGTCTGCCCCGCCGTCTTCTGCGCTGTCACCCCCGGAATCCCCGCCCGTGGCAGCGCCGTCCGATCCGGCATCATTTCCGCCTGTTTCCTCCTGTACCGTCTCCTGACCCACGCCGGAAAGATATCCGGTGACCGTATTCATCGTTCCGGTAAACATCAGGAGACCCATAAGGATCATGAGGACGCCTCCCGCTTTCACTGTGTACCTGACCGCCTTCATATGTTTGCGGAAGAACCCCGGCAGATGCGCCGTAAAGATCCCTGCCGCGAGAAACGGCAGGATAAATCCCAGTGTATAAATCCCGATCAGGAAAAATCCCATTCCACTGGTTCTTGCGCTCCCCGCCATCAGAAGGACGCTCGTCAGAGTCGGTCCCACGCAGGGAGTCCAGGCAAAGCTGAACGTAAAGCCCATGAGCAGCGCCGTAACCGGAGACATGGTCAGTTTCTCCATACGGAGCGGAAGCCGGTGCTCTTCACCCAGCACCCTGGAATTTCCAAATACACCGAGCTGGTACAAGCCGAACAAAATGATCAGAACCCCGCCGATCCGGGCAAACAGCATCCGCTGCTCCTGAAAAAATCTTCCCGCTGCAGTCGCTCCAAGGCCAAGTACAAAAAAAGCCCCGCTGATCCCCAATGCAAACATCAGCACACGCAGGAATAGCCGGAGCCTGCTCCCCGGCTTTTTCCCAGTCCCGTCTTTTCCCGACGCGCCCGTCTCTTCTGTGAGACCCACGTCCAGACCTCCCGCCAGATAGCTCAGATACAGAGGAACAAGAGGGAGCACACAGGGGGAGAAAAAGCTCAGTAACCCCTGCGCGAACACGGTCAATGCTGATATTCCTGTCTCAATCGTAAAACCCATAAATACTCTCCTGATATGTGTAATCGTTTTTCCTTACAATATAAAGGTCAATAAGTATAGCAGTCAGAACCTGTAAGGTATATGCGAATATATTATAACGGAGGATTTTTTAATGAACAAGCCTCTTTATAATGTAGTGCCGGAGGGGAAGAAACAAAATTTATCCTCTCAGATTCTTCAAAGCAGACGGATTGTTTTCCAGGATTTCCCCAACAGTCGGACATTGTTCCAGATCCGAACAGTCGCCGCAGGTAGCGACACCCTTTTTCATCGCACACTGACGGATGCCACACATACTCTCACAGAATACGGTCTTAACTCCTTCAGCACGACAGCCCTGACAGTTGATATGTTCCGGAAGAATCGGCGCATGATTCAGTTCAGCCCACAGTTTTGCTGTTTTTTCCCGCAGTTCCTGGTCGTCATTGATTGTTGCGAGATACGCGTCGCATTTTTCACAATCCAGCCCGCAATATCCGATCATACTTTTCATGGTATGTACCTCCTCAAATTGAATGAAATCTTGAAGTCTTGATCTATCGGTCAGTTCAAACATTTACAAATTTCATAGGTGTATATCTCATTCCGTCTGCCAATTGTTCCGTATCTGTATCAGAAAATCCCAGTTTATGATAGACAGGTACAGCATAAGGAGAAGAATTAACAGTAAATACATTTCTTTCACTGTGGTTTAAAACATACTCCCAAAGTTTTCTTCCAATTCCCTGTCTATGATATTTTGCTTTTACAAAGAAACAGCAGATATGCTTTCTGTTTTCGTTTGTAGCAATTACACC
>DXEY01000162.1 GCA_019114745.1 Candidatus Mediterraneibacter colneyensis
CTGAACAGCGGTATAAACGGGTAGCGGTCAAAGTATTCCGCGAAGAACGGAAAACAGAAAAAGATGTTGGTATGAGAGGCATGTGTCTCTTTGTGACCAACGAGCAGCTGAAAAAAATGGAGCTTAATTAAGATGACAGGGAGGATATATGCAGAAGTATAAGATAAGTCTTCGTCATATTACCAAAAGTTTTCCCGGCGTAAAAGCTCTGTCTGATATTAACTTTGATGTCAGGAAGGGTACGGTTCATGTCATCATGGGGGAAAACGGAGCGGGCAAATCCACGATGATGAAGATCATCAATGGAGTATATCATCCGGACAGTGGTGAGATCTTTATCGACGGCGAACAGGTCTCGATAAAGAGCCCCATGCAGGCGACAGAACACGGGATCGCGATGATCTACCAGGAACTTCATTTCGTTCCTGAATTTACGATCGAGCAGTATCTGTTTATGGGAAAAGAACCCCAGAAGATAAAGGGGATCGTCGACTGGAAAAAACTGCACGGCGATGCGGTCAGGATTTTAAAAGAAGAGGGAGTAGACTACGACCCAAGGACAAAGATAAAAGATATTACCGTATCGGATCTTCAGATCCTGGAGATCATCAAGGCGACAACTTCCGGGGCGGACATTATCATCATGGACGAGCCGACCTCGTCAATTTCCAATCAGGAAGTGGATCGTCTGTTTACCAAGATCCATGAATTGAAGGAAAAGGGAATCACGATACTGTATATCTCTCACAAACTGGATGAGATCTTCCGGATCGCCGATGATATTACAATCATCCGGGATGGCGCGGTGATCGAGACAAGACCTGCCAGAGAATATGACAACGATACGATCATCACCAAAATGGTAGGGCGTCCTTTGGATAATGTATACCCGGAGATCCACACCTCACCGGGCAAAGAGTATTTCCGGGTCGAGGGGTTATCGGGAGATGGATTTGACAACGTTTCATTCCATGTTAAGAAAGGCGAGATCATAGGATTTGCCGGGCTTGTAGGAGCGGGAAGGACTGAAGTGATGCGTGCTGTCGTGGGACTCGATCCGATCCGGGAAGGCAAATTGTTTAAAGACGGAAAAGAAATCCAGAATAAAACAGTGCAGGGGGCAAAGAGCAACGGGATCGTGATGGTCTCCGAGGACAGACGCAGATACGGGATCATAGGTGTGAGGAGTATACGCGAAAATATTATCCTGCCCAACCTGAAGCGGGCAAGCAGGGCAGGCATACTTGACCATAAAAAGGAAAAGCAGATTACGGCGGATTATTTTAAAAAACTGAATATTAAAGCTCCGGGTGACAGCACTCTTCTTCAGAATCTCAGCGGCGGAAACCAGCAGAAAGTCGTTCTGGCGAAATGGCTTCTGACAGAACCGGATGTGCTGATCCTGGACGAACCGACGCGTGGGATCGACGTTGGAGCGAAATATGAGATCTACTGTCTGATCAGAGAGATGCTTGAAGAAGGAACAACGATAATCATGGTCTCCTCGGAACTGCCGGAACTGATCGGCATGTGCGACAGGATCTATGTGATGGCGGAGGGACGCGTGACAGGTGAAGTCTCAAAGCAGGAAATGACCCAGGAAGTGATCATGAAGTTAGCTACGGGAGGACAGAAAGATGAATAAGACGAAGGGAATGTCTTTTACTACTTTTTTCAATAAGTGGGGAATTTACATTATATTGTTACTAATGATTATTATCAGTGCGATCGCAAGCCCGAATTTTCTGACGGTCAGCAATATTCTGAGCGTACTCAGACAGAGCACCCCGACGATCATACTTGCCTTTGCGGCAATGTTCCTGATGATCTCGGGAAACATGGACCTGGGTGCGGGTGCCGGGCTGGCGTTTTCCGGTATTGCCGCTCTGGTCGCATATACTTCTTCGGGAAGCCTTCTGGTGGGAATCCTGTTCGGATGTGTCTGCGGGATCATCATCGGGATCGTGAACGGTGTTATCACCGCATATCTGGCAGTGCCGTCTTTCATTGTGACACTTGCCACCGACATGATCATACGCGGACTGATCATGATCTATACCGGCGGACAGGCGATCACTGAGACAGATAACTTTTCGGTCATCGGCCAGGGGTATGCGGGTCCGATCCCGATTCCGATCATTATCATGGTTGTTCTGCTGATCATATCGTGGTTCATATTGAGGAGTACGACGCTCGGCAGAAAGTTCTATGCGATCGGAGGAAATGCAGAGGCGGCAAAGGCGGCATGTATCAATGTGAAAGCTGCGATCGTGCAGTCCTATATGCTGGCAGGTGTCCTGACAGCAATCTCAGGTATTGTGCTCATCTCCAGGCTGAACAGCGGTTCCCCTACTGCTGGCGACGGATATGCGCTGGATGCGATCGCATCGACCGTAATCGGCGGCTCAAGCCTGAACGGCGGTGTGGGAACTGCGACAGGCACCCTGGTGGGAGCGATCATCATGGGACTGATCAGCAATATCCTCAATCTGATGGGAATACAGTCCTATGTCCAGCAAGTGGTAAAAGGAGTCATTATTATATTAGCAGTTATACTGGATGTCCAGTCTAAGAAGAAAAAATCATAGATTTGTGAAAGGAGAACGGTTATGAAAAAATTTTTATGTGTCTTATTGTCAGCGCTTATGTGTGTCGGGTTACTTGCAGGCTGCGGATCCGGGGAAGAATCGTCCGGTGACGGAGGATCATCCGGAAAACTGGTGTATATCGCGCAGGATATGAACGACTCATTCGCCTCCTGGCTTGCCAACAGTGTGGAGAGCCTGGGAACGGAGAGGGGGTACGATGTGACCGTTATGGACTGTCAGGCTGACGGGGCAAAATGTGTGGAAATGCTGGAAAATGCCAGGAATATGTCTCCTGACGCGATCATCCTGCAGCCGATGGCAGACGCCCAGGTGCTCAACACGATCGAGGGAATCCGGGACGACGGCATTGAGCTGGTGGTGGTAAACCTGCCTCTGCCGGAAGATCCGGATGCAGTTCCGACCGTTGTCTGTGACGACTATACACTTGGGTATGAGATCGCCCAGGAAGCTGCTGAGAACCTCCCTGAAAATGCAAACATCGTGATCCTGAACGGTATTCCGGGAATGTCTGTTACTACAGAGAGACGGAGAGGTTTCCAGGAAGGTCTTCTGGATGCGCGGTCAGACGTTACTCTTCTCGCGGAACTTGACGCCAGCTTCAACAAAGATGAGGCAATGGACGCGATGGATGACTGGCTCCAGAAGTTTGACGACATCGACGGCGTGATCTGTGCATCTGACGGAATGGCACTTGGAGCGATCGAGTCCTATAAGTCCAATAATAAAGATTACAGCAATGTACAGTTCTACGGCATAGACGGTCTGGCAGAGGGATGTCTGTCAATCCAGTCCGGTGAGCTGACAGCTACCGTTCTCCAGGACGCCCAGACAATGGCAGATGAAGCCCTGAATATGGTAGAGGGACTTCTGGATGGAAGTATTACGGACAATCAGACGGTAGATATTGATGCTAAGATCGTAAACTCCGATAATGTAGAAGAGATCATCGAAATGCACAGAGAAAATGGCCTGATCGAGGAGTGAGACGGACAGGCAGCAGGATATGATTTGCGGAGGTGTAAATGAGCAAGACAGAAGTATTATGCATCGGACTTTCCTGTGTCGATGTATTGATCAAAAACACAGACCTTACAACTCCTTTTACCGGCGAGGCAAAGGCGGCAGAACATGTCAGCCTGGGCATTGGCGGGGATGCGGCGAATGAAGCGGTAACTTTGTCAAAGCTTGGACATTCTGTCCGGCTGATGACGGGGCTGGGCGGGGACGATACCGGGAGATACATCATGGGCTGTCTGGAAAACAGCGGCGTTAGCTGCTCGGGTTCCAGTATCGTTCCCGACGGGGACTCCCCTGTCAACGTCATTGTGATCCAGAAAAACGGAGACCGGAATTTTATTAATTCCGGTACTCCGAAAGCCGCGGATTTTGAACCCAGTGTCTCAGAGATCCGGGACGTGGAAGTGGTATCTTTTGCCAGCCTTTTTATGCCGCCTTTTACGACATGTGAACATCTGCTGGATGCGGCAAAAAGGGCGAAAGAGATTGGCGCTGCCACCTGCCTTGACGTGATCGTCGGCGTGGATGCGAGACTCGAAGATTACCGCGAGGCGCTCGGTTATATTGATTATGTGTTCCCCAATGAAGAGGAGGCGGCAGCGCTGACCGGAAAAAAGGATCTGTATGGCATGGCAGGGGTATTTCTGGATTACGGGATTGGGAACGTGATCATAAAGACCGGGAAAGACGGATGCTATGTAAGGAACCGGGAAGGGGACTTCCGCGTTCCGGGCTATCAAGTCCCTCATGTCACAGATACTACGGGCGCAGGAGACAATTTTGCAGCAGGCTTTATCTCAGGGCTGCTGCAGGGTAAGAACCTGAGGGAGTGCTGCAGATATGCCTGCGGTGTTGCTGGAGTGGCGATCCAGTATCAGGGTGCCTGTACCGGAGTGCGCAGCAGGGAGCAGGTCGAAGACGAGATAAAGAAGATGGAGGCAGGAAAAGATTGAAGAAGAGTGGAATTATCAACAGGAAGCTGATGGGCGCCCTGGCAGGGCTGGGACATACGGACAGTATCGTGATCACGGATGCCGGTCTTCCGATCCCGCGGGAGTGCGAGGTGGTCGATCTTGCTCTTGTAAACGGGATACCGGGATTTTCAGATACGGTTAAAGCGGTGCTCAATGAGATCATAGTCGAGGAAGCCGTGATCTTCCAGCCGATGCAGGAGGCAAATCCCCGGGTGTATCAGGAACTGGAGCAGATGATGCCGAAACAGAAGAAAAGGCTTCTGGGCGGCGGGGAATTTATCGAAGAGGTGAGAAAAGCTAAGATTGTCGTCAGGACGGCAGAATTTTCTCCCTGCTGCAACCTGATCCTGTATTCGGCGTCAGGAGTAAAAGAGATGTGTGAACCGTTGGATGTATCATTTTGATGGAGGATGCTTATGAGATATGCAGAATTGGGAAAGACAGGAGTAAAAGTATCGCAGGCAACGATCGGCACCTGGGCGATCGGAGGAGCCGGATGGGGCGACGTAAATAAAGAGGATTCTGTCCGTGCGATCCAGACGATGATCGACAGGGGTGTAAATATCATTGACACCGCTCCGTTTTACGGATGCGGGGAATCGGAAAAACTGATCGGCGAGGTGATCAGAGGGCAGCGGGATAAGGTGCTTCTTGTCTCAAAGGCAGGAACAGGCTGGGACGAAAACGGCGCCCCGATCAAGCGGTCAGATTATCAGTCTATCATTCAGGACTGTGAGGACTCCCTGAGGCGGCTGGGGACGGATCATCTGGATTTCTATCTGATCCACTGGCCGGATCAGGTGACGCCTATGGAAGAAATGATGCGGGCGATGGACCGCCTGAAAAAGGAAGGGAAGATCCGGTTTATCGGTGCGTCGAACTTCAGCAAAGAAGAAGTGCTCGAAGCGCAGAAGTATACCGAGTTTGATATTCTGCAGCAGCCGTATTCGATGGTGGCGCAGGAGTTCCGTCCGCTGCTGGAATGGGCGCATGAACAGCGGATCGGAACTATGTCCTACGGCTCTCTGGGCGCCGGGATCCTGACGGGAAGTATCCGTGAAATGCCGAAATTCTCAGAGGACGACATGAGGCTGAACTTTTACGATTACTTTAAAGAGCCAAAGTTCTCTAAAGTGATGGAGCTGGTCGGAAGGCTGGACGCTTACGCTGAAAAGTACAACGCTCCGGTAGCGCAGGTGACGATCAACTGGAATACCCAGAGCGGATTCCTCGATACGATCCTTATGGGCGTGAGAAATGAAAAGGAAGCGGAAGAAAACTGCGCCGCATTTGAATGGAGCATGGATCAGGAAGATGTGGATTCTATTAGTAAGGACATCAAAGAGATTCTGGGAGAAAAGTAAAAGCAGTTGTTGAAAGAGGGATAGAAGATGAAGAATAAGACAGCATTTTTGACAGCTCCGGAACGGTTTGAGATCATGGACACTCCAATGCCGGAGTGCGGGGAAAAGGATATCCTCGTGGAGACGGAATATGTCGGGATCTGCGGGTCTGACGTGATGTTTTATCATGATCCGACGATCGGCGGCGAGCTGGATGTAAAACTGCCGATCGTGCTGGGACACGAATGTGCGGGACGTATCATTGCTGTGGGAAGCCGGGTAAAAGGTTTAACGGTCGGAGACCGGGTCGCGCTGGAGCCGGGAGTGCCCTGCGGCGTATGTAAATACTGCCGGTCAGGCAGGTATAACCTCTGCCCGGATGTAAACTTTATGGCGGCTCCGCCCTGGAAATCAGGCGCACTCAGCAAATACATTTCCCATCCGGCTGATTTTGCGTTTAAACTGCCTGA
>DXEY01000163.1 GCA_019114745.1 Candidatus Mediterraneibacter colneyensis
CCCAAGCCGCCGGCTTCGGATACGGCGGCTGCAAGATGATACTCAGCAACCCAGGCCATTCCTCCCTGAATGATCGGATATTCGATTCCTAATAATTCGGTTACTTTTGTTTTCATACTCTACAACCTTTCTTTCTCTAAATAAAAATGTTCAGATAATCAATCCGTCTTATTTGTGTGCCTCAAGATATTTTACAACGTCGCCGATCGTGTTGATCTGCTCCAGATCCTCAGACGGGATCTCAACCTCGAACTCTTCCTCGAACGCCATAACCATTTCAAACAGATCGAGGGAATCAGCTCCAAGATCGTCTTTGAAGGATGTCTCCTCTGTAAGTGTCTCAGCGTCTGCATTTAATGAGTCTGCTACGATTTCTTTGATCTTCTCTAACATGGTTTTCTTTTCCTTTCTTTCTTGAAAATATTATTATTGTAATCCGGCGCTGCCGGTAATTACCACTCAAACAGGCATGCCGCCCAGGTCAGCCCCGCGCCGAAACCCGCGAGCATGATCTTCTGTCCCTCCCGGAACCGCCCGTCCCTGTTCAGTTCATCGAGGAGGATCGGAACTGTCGCTGCCGATGTGTTCGCGTATTCCTCAAGGTTGACCGGGAACCTGTCCATACTTACCTTCAGCCGCTTTGCCGCAGCTTCGATGATCCGGCGGTTTGCCTGGTGAAGGACGAAATAGTCGATATCGTCCAGTTTCAGTTCCGCTTTCTCCAGAACTTCTTCGATGATCTCCGGAACTTTCCGGACAGCGAACTTAAACACGCCCTGGCCGTCCATATGGATATAGGATTCTTTGTTCTGTTCATTTTCCCAGCCTTTTCTGTGACGGCTCAATTGTGTGAGCGCCGGTCCCTTTTTTCCGTCAGAATGAGCTGCCATACAGACCGGATTTCCATCCTGGGCACGGAGGATGACTGCTCCCGCCCCGTCTCCGAATAAAATGCATGTGCCCCGGTCTGTCCAGTCGATCAGCGTGCTCATACTGTCAGCACCGATCACCATGACTGTCCGGCAGAATCCCGCGCTTATGTACGCCTGGGCTGTGTTAAACGCGAGGACAAATCCTGTACATGCCGCGTTCAGATCATATCCCACTGCATGAGTCGCGCCGATCGTGCGCTGGACTTCACATGCCGCACAGGGAAATATCGTCTCAGAAGAAGAAGTCGCAACCAGGATCATGTCTATCTCCTCCGGATCGATGCCGCTTTGCTCCACGGCTCTCAGGGCTGCCTGCCCTGCCATGTAGGAGGTCGTCTCTTCCTCTATAATGTGCCTTTTTCCGATTCCCGTCCTCTCCCGTATCCACTCGTCATTAGTATCAACGATCTTCGCCAGATCGTCATTGTCCATCACATGCGGGGGTACATAAGAGCCGGTTCCACATATCTTTCCAACCATCGTTAATCTCCAAATCTGTCAAAATTACTTTGAGTTTTAAATACTTTGACTTTCAAAGTATATCACACCAGAAATGTTTGTCAATACAATTTTGTAATAAATGTGTAACAAGTATTTTACAGACCTGCCATGCCAAGCCCCACATTTGCTACTCCCGCCAGCACCATGACGAGGATCGGATTCATCTTACATTTTTTCAGGAGCACAACGCATACCACAAAGAGAATGGCAAGCGTCCAGCTTGTATTTCCCGGCGAGATCAGCTCCACGCTGCCCCACAATGCTGTAATCAGCACGGATATTCCCGCTGACGCGATCATCGCCACCACCGCCGGACGGAGAGACTCCAGCACTCCCTGAAGCACATTCATGTTCCGGTATTTCAGATACAGCTTTGCGATCAGCAGGACGATCACGCAGGAAGGCAGGATACATCCAAGCGTCGCGACCAGCGCACCCGGTATCCCGGCGATCTTGATCCCGACAAACGTAGCGGAGTTGATCGCGATCGGTCCCGGCGTCATCTGTGATATTGTGATCAGATCCGTAAATTCCGCCATGCTGAGCCATCCGTGAGACATGACGACCTGCTCCTGGATCAGAGGCATCGCCGCATAGCCTCCGCCAAAGCTAAGAAGCCCGATTTTCAGAAAACTGATAAATAATTCCAGATAGATCATTTCCCGCCTCTCCTTTCACTCAGCACTGTCCGCACAACACCGATCAGCAGGCATACGATCACGATCCAGACTACATTGACGCCAAATACACAGGACGCAAGAAACGCCCCCGCCATGATCAGAATGGAAACCGTGTTCTTTCCACGTACAACGCCCTCTCCCATCTCGTACACAACTACTGCGATCACCGCTCCGACCCCTGCCTGCATCCCCTCCAGGAGCTTGGAAATGATGGCATTCTCACGAAATGCACTGTAAAATACGGAGATAAGAGAAATAATAAGGAACGGCGGTATGACCGTTCCCGCAATGGCGGTCAGCGCCCCTGCGATCCCCGCCAGCTTGTATCCGACTACGATCGCTCCGTTAATGGCAATAGCGCCTGGCGAAGACTGGGCGATTGCTACCAGATCCAGCATCTCATCTTCTTCGATCCAGTGACATTCATCGACAAATTTTTTCTTCATCAGAGTCACGATCACGTATCCGCCTCCAAATGTAAATGCGCTGAGATACAGCGTTGAGAGAAATAACTGCCACAATATCTTTTTTTGTTTCCCCATGATCAGCACCTCCGCATTTAGTATATTCCAGCTCGGTCTATCTGTAAAATTATATTTTCTCAGTTAAAATTTCTATACCCCTTGAAAACACTGGTGT
>DXEY01000018.1 GCA_019114745.1 Candidatus Mediterraneibacter colneyensis
GCCGTACACGCTGATCGACTATTTCCCGGATGACTTTATCATGATGATTGATGAGTCGCATAAGACGATCCCGCAGATCGGAGGGATGTACCACGGCGACCAGTCGCGCAAGTCAACGCTTGTCGATTACGGATTCCGGCTGCCTTCGGCAAAAGACAACCGCCCCTTGAATTTTGAAGAATTTGAGAGTAAGATAAATCAGGTCATGTTCGTATCGGCAACGCCGGGACCCTACGAGGAGGAGCACGAGCTTCTCCGTGCGGAACAGGTGATACGCCCTACAGGACTTCTTGATCCTGAGGTGAGCGTGCGCCCGGTAGAAGGCCAGATCGACGACCTGATCGGCGAGATCAATAAAGAAGTTGCGAAGAAAAACAAAGTGCTTGTGACGACGCTGACAAAACGAATGGCAGAAGATCTGACGGACTATATGCGCGAAGTAGGGATCCGTGTGAAATATCTTCATTCCGACGTGGATACGCTGGAAAGGACGGAGATCATCCGGGATATGCGTCTGGATGTATTTGACGTGCTCGTCGGCATCAACCTTCTCAGGGAGGGGCTTGACATTCCCGAGATCACGCTTGTGGCAATCCTGGATGCGGACAAGGAAGGATTCCTTCGTTCGGAGACATCGCTGATCCAGACGATCGGCCGCGCTGCCCGTAATGCGGAGGGACATGTCATTATGTATGCCGATACCGTCACAGAGTCTATGCAGATGGCGATCGACGAGACGAAGAGGCGCCGTGAGATCCAGATGCGGTACAATGAAGAGCACGGCATCACGCCTCAGACGATCCAGAAGTCTGTCCGCGATCTGATCAGCATTTCAAAGAAAGTCGCGGCGGAAGAGATGCGCATGGAGAAAGATCCGGAGTCGATGAGCGCGAAAGAGCTGGAGAAGCTGGTCAAAGATATGACGAAACAGATGAAGAAGGCGGCGGCAGAATTAAATTTCGAGGCAGCGGCAGAGCTGCGTGACAAGCTGGTCGACCTGAAAAAGATGTTGAATGACCTGGAGTAATACGCTTGAAAATGCAAAGAATTGAGATACAGGAAGGAAGCAGAAGAGATAGATGGGAATGAAAATGGATGCCCGGAAATACATCAGGATCCGTGGCGCAAACGAGAATAATCTGAAAAATATAGACGTCGATATCCCCAGAAATGAACTGGTAGTCCTGACCGGACTGAGCGGTTCGGGGAAATCTTCCCTTGCATTCGATACGATTTATGCGGAAGGACAGAGGAGATATATGGAGTCGCTCTCATCCTATGCTCGCCAGTTCCTGGGTCAGATGGAGAAACCGGATGTGGAGAGTATCGAGGGGTTATCCCCGGCGATTTCCATCGACCAGAAATCAACAAACCACAACCCGCGTTCGACTGTGGGAACTGTGACAGAGATTTACGATTATTTCCGTCTCCTTTACGCAAGGGTGGGAATCCCCCACTGCCCGAAGTGCGGCAGGGAGATCGCAAAGCAGACGGTAGACCAGATGGTAGACCAGATCATGGCGCTTCCGGAGCGGACAAGGATCCAGCTTCTGGCGCCTGTTGTGCGCGGGCGAAAAGGAACCCACGCCAAACTCTTGGATCGTGCAAAGAAAAGCGGTTATGTCCGCGTCCGCATAGACGGAAATCTGTATGAATTGTCTGAGGAAATATCGCTTGATAAAAACATTAAACATAATATTGAGATCATTGTGGATCGTCTTATCGTGCGCCCGGGGATTGAAAAACGTCTGACAGATTCCGTAGAGAGCGTGCTGCATCTTGCCGAAGGACTTCTGGTGGTCGACGTGATCGATGGAGAACCGCTGAATTTCAGCCAGAGCTTTTCCTGTCCGGACTGCGGGATCAGCATTGAAGAGATCGAACCGCGGAGCTTTTCTTTCAACAATCCGTTCGGGGCGTGCCCGGAGTGTTTTGGCCTTGGGTATAAGATGGAATTTGCAGAGGAACTGATCATCCCGGATCCGTCCCTGTCCATCAATGAGGGCGCGATCGCCGTGCTGGGATGGCAGTCCTGTACGGATAAGTCCAGTTTTACCAATGCCATTCTGGAGGCGCTCTGCCGGGAGTATGGTTTTGATCTGGATACTCCGTTTGAAAACTATCCGAAGAAGATCCACGATGTGCTCATTTACGGAACCAATGGGAAAAGTGTAAAAGTATTTTATAAGGGACAACGCGGGGAAGGCGTGTACGATGTGGCGTTTGAGGGACTGCTCAAAAACGTGGAGCGCAGATACCGGGAGACCGGCTCTGAAACGGTGAAAGCGGAGTACGAGACATTTATGAATATCACGCCATGCTCTGCCTGCGGCGGACAGAGGCTGAAGCCGGGGGCGCTGGCGGTTACGGTTGCTGACAAGAATATTGCGGAAGTGACGGCCCTTTCGATCGGGAAACTGCATCAGTTTCTGAAAGAGTTGAAACTGTCTGATACACAGATGATGATCGGAAGCCAGATTTTAAAGGAGATCAGTGCGAGGATCCAGTTCCTGATGGATGTGGGGCTGGATTACCTGACTCTGGCACGCGCGACCGGAACGCTGTCAGGAGGAGAGGCACAGCGCATCCGCCTTGCCACCCAGATCGGTTCCGGGCTTGTGGGCGTGGCGTACATTCTGGACGAGCCGAGTATCGGGCTTCACCAGAGGGACAATGACAAGCTGCTTGCTACTCTTAAGCATCTGAGAGATCTTGGGAATACGCTGATCGTAGTAGAGCATGACGAGGATACGATGCTGGAAGCAGACTACATTGTGGATATCGGGCCGGGAGCCGGGGAGCACGGCGGTGAAGTCGTGGCAGCAGGCACGGCGGAAGAGATCATGAAAAATGAAAAATCCGTAACGGGGGCGTATCTTTCCGGCAAGATCAAAATACCGGTGCCTGAGGAGAGAAAAACGCCAACGGGATGGCTCAAAGTGACCGGCGCCAGTGAGAATAACCTGAAAAATATTGACGTATCATTCCCTCTCGGGGTTATGACCTGCGTGACCGGCGTATCGGGTTCCGGAAAGAGCTCTCTTGTAAATGAGATCCTGTATAAGAGGCTGGCTCATGACCTGAACCGTGCCCGTACCATCCCGGGAAAACATAAGAAAATCCTCGGACTGGATCAGGTGGATAAGGTGATCAATATCGACCAGTCCCCGATCGGGCGTACGCCAAGATCAAATCCGGCGACTTATACAGGAGTATTTGACCTGATCCGTGATCTTTTTGCCGCGACGCCGGATGCCAAAGCGCGTGGATACAAAAAAGGCAGATTCAGCTTTAATGTAAAAGGCGGACGGTGCGAGGCATGCTCCGGCGACGGTATCCTTAAGATCGAGATGCATTTCCTGCCGGACGTGTACGTGCCCTGTGAAGTGTGCGGCGGCAAGCGCTATAACCGGGAAACGCTGGAAGTAAAGTATAAAGGGAAATCTATTTATGACGTGCTGAATATGACGGTGGAGGAAGCGCTGGAGTTTTTTGATTCCGTGCCGAGCATCCGAAGGAAGATGCAGACGCTGTATGATGTGGGACTTTCCTATATCCGGCTGGGACAGCCGTCCACCGAGCTTTCCGGCGGCGAGGCGCAGAGGATCAAGCTGGCTGCCGAGCTGAGCAAGAGGAGCACGGGGAAAACCGTTTATATTCTGGACGAACCTACGACAGGACTGCATTTCGCGGACGTGCACAAGCTGACGGAAATCCTGAGAAGGCTGGCAGGCGACGGCAATACAGTGATCGTCATCGAACACAATCTGGATGTGATCAAGACAGCCGACTACATTATTGATATCGGCCCGGAGGGAGGCGACCGGGGCGGTACGATCGTGGCATGCGGTACGCCGGAAGAAGTAGCTGCGAATGAAAATTCCTATACAGGGAAATATATAGATACAATGCTAAAAAGAGTATAAATATCAAAAAAGGGCTTTCCATTTTTTAGAAAGTCTATTATACTGGATAGTGCGGACAGGCAGGATGAGGGAACCTGCCTGTATTCGTCTTACAATAATGGGAAAATGCCAATAAGGAGTGAGATACAAAGACATCCCGGCGCCTGGCGGATATGTCCGGCAGAGTTTTTGGGCGGGATGTTGAGCGGGAAAGAGTATAAAGATTTAGAAGGGAGAATCGAATATGTCAGTAGATATCGGGATCGATCTCGGAACTGCCAGCGTACTGGTGTATGTCCGGGGCAAGGGCGTTGTTCTGAAAGAACCGTCCGTTGTTGCTTTTGACAGAGATACAAATGTGATCAAGGCGATCGGTGAAGAAGCGCGGATGATGCTCGGAAGGACTCCGGGAAATATCGTGGCTGTGCGGCCGCTGCGTCAGGGAGTGATCTCAGACTATACAGTGACGGAGAAGATGATCAAATACTTCGTGCAGAAAGCGCTTGGAAAGCGGACTTTTAAAAAGCCGCGGATCAGCATCTGTGTGCCCAGCGGCGTGACTGAGGTCGAGAAAAAAGCTGTGGAAGAGGCTACATTTGCGGCAGGTGCAAGAGAAGTACACCTGATCGAAGAGCCTGTGGCAGCCGCTATCGGAGCGGGGATCGACATTGCAAAACCCTGTGGGAACATGATTGTTGATATCGGGGGCGGTACTTCCGATATTGCCGTGATATCCCTGGGAGGGACTGTAGTCAATACATCTATCAAAGTAGCGGGAGATGATTTTGACGAGGCGATCGTGCGTTACATGAGGAAAAAGCATAATCTTCTGATCGGTGAGAGGACGGCGGAAGATATTAAGATAAAGATCGGCACTACCTATCCGCTTGTGGAGGAAGAGACGATCGAAGTACGGGGAAGGAATCTTGTGACAGGCCTTCCCAAGACTGTTACAGTGACCTCTTCGGAGACGGAGGAGGCTTTGAGGGAAGCCACCAGCCAGATCGTGGAGGCTGTAATCTCCGTGCTGGAGCAGACCCCGCCGGAACTGTCGGCGGATATCCTGGACCGGGGGATTGTACTGACCGGAGGCGGAGCGATGCTGCGGGGACTGGAAGAACTGATCGAGGAGAAAACGGGCATCAATACGATGACCGCAGAAGATCCGATGAAGGTAGTTGCCATCGGAACAGGACAGTTTGTGGAATTTATGAGCGGAAAGCGGGATTATTGACCGGATCCGTAGTGCTGTGGAGTTGTTTGGTTGTTAGGAAAGCAGGGATGTGAGCGTGTAGGGCACATCCCTGTTCTGACGTAGAAAGGAAAAAGAGTTGGAGACAGTTACAGGTTATGTGGAGCATATTGTGTTCCGGAATGAAGAAAATGGATATACGGTATTTCAGTTGGAAAATGATGAGGGAGAAGTTACCTGTGTCGGTAATTTCAATTACATCAGCGAGGGCGAGATGCTCGAACTCACGGGAGAGTATGTGGAACATAATGTGTACGGCACACAGTTCAAAGTTGCGACCCACACTGTCAAAGAACCGGAAGACCTGGTCTCCATTGAACGATATCTCGGGTCGGGGGCGATCAAAGGCGTCGGGGCGGCTCTTGCCGGCAGAATTGTAAAGAAGTTTAAAAAAGATACATTCCGGATCATCGAAGAAGAGCCGGAGCGGCTTGCCGAAGTGAAGGGGATCAGCGAGCGAAAAGCAAGAGAGATCGCGGTACAGGTAGAGGAGAAGCGGGACATGAGAAGCGCTATGATCTATCTCCAGAAATACGGGATCTCCAACCGGCTTGCGGCAAAGATTTACAAGTATTATGGTATGCGTGTATACAAAGCGCTGGAAGAGAACCCCTACCAGCTTGCCGACAACATTGAGGGGGTTGGATTTCGGACGGCGGACGAGATCGCAGCCCGCATCGGAATACATACGGATTCGGATTACAGGATCAAGAGCGGGCTTTTCTATACGCTGCAGCAGGCGGTCGGCGAAGGGCATGTCTATCTTCCTCAGCAGGTGCTTTCGGAACGCGCAGGCGCACTTCTCGGGGTTGAAGTCCATGATATTGAGAAACATATCATGGATCTGAGCATGGAAAAGAAAATCGTGGTAAAGAAAGAAAACGGTGAGACCCGGATCTATCCGTCACATTACTATTACCTTGAGCTCAACACGGCAAAGATGCTGCACGACCTGAACATCGACTGTGAGATGCCGGAGGATATGATGGAGCAGCGTCTCCGAAAAGTGGAGGAAAACGAGCAGATCGAGCTGGATCCCATGCAGCACAGAGCGGTGATCGAGTCGATCAGGCACGGACTGCTCGTGCTTACCGGAGGTCCGGGAACCGGTAAAACGACAACGATCAATACGATGATCCGCTTTTTTGAGAGCGAAGGGATGAGCCTCCTTCTGGCAGCGCCCACCGGACGCGCGGCGAAACGGATGACGGAAGCAACCGGATATGAGGCGCAGACCATTCACCGCCTGCTGGAAGTAAATGTCAGTCCGGATGAAGAGGAAAGTGCCGGCGGATTTCTGAGAAACAGGCAGAATCCGCTGGAGGCGGATGTCATTATCATAGACGAGATGTCCATGGTAGACCTTCCCCTGATGCATGCGCTTCTGTCAGCTATCGTGCCCGGTACGAGACTGGTTCTGGTGGGGGATGTGGATCAGCTCCCGTCGGTAGGGCCGGGAAGCGTTTTGAAAGATATCATCAGCTCGGAGCGGTTCTCGGTAGTGACTCTGACCCGTATCTTCCGGCAGGCCGGCCAGAGCGATATCGTGGTAAACGCCCATAAGATCAATGCCGGAGAGCCGGTGATCCTGAATAACAAGAGCAGGGATTTCTTTTTCCTCAAGCGCCAGGATGCCGATACGATCATCGGGATCACGATTATGCTGATCCAGAAAAAGCTGCCCAAATATGTGGGGGCAAAACCGAGCGAGATCCAGGTGATGACGCCCACGAGAAAAGGGAACCTGGGAGTGGAAAGGCTCAACACGATCCTGCAGAGGTATCTGAATCCGCAGGATCCGGGAAAGCGGGAGGCCGAGATCGGAGGCAGGCTCTTCCGGGAAGGCGACAAAGTTATGCAGATCAAGAACAACTATCAGCTTGAGTGGGAAGTGACGACGAAATTCGGTCTCGCAGTTGACAGAGGCACAGGGATCTTTAACGGCGATATGGGTGTGATCACGGAGATCAACGAATATACAGAGACGATAGAAGTAGAATTTGATGAGTCCCGCAAGGTAAAATACGGATATGACATGACAGAGGAACTGGAACTGGCATATGCGATCACTGTGCATAAATCACAGGGGAGCGAGTATCCGGCTGTCATAATCCCGCTTCTTCAGGGGCCAAAACTGCTCTATAACCGGAACTTATTGTATACTGCTGTCACCAGGGCGAAAAAATGCCTTACGATCGTGGGGAGTGATACTGTATTTCAGGAAATGATACAAAACAAAAACGAGAAAGAAAGATACACAAGCCTGGCGGAAAGGATCCGGGAATTTCAGAACGCCTTCTAAATCTGATCTATCCTCAGGTATGTCCGTTCTGTCAGAATATATCTCCGGAGGGAATCTGCCGTTCGTGTGCGGAAAAACTTGTCTATATCCGGGAACCCAGATGCATGCGCTGCGGGAAACCGCTCGGAAGTGAAGTGGAAGAGTACTGTCCGGACTGCAGTGGGACTTCCGGGGCGGTCAGCCAGGGAAAGAGTCTGTGGCAGCACCGGGAACCGGTCTCGGGCGCCCTGTACCGGTTCAAGTATAAGAATAAGCGCAGATGGGGAAAGATCTTTGCCGGCGAGCTTGCGCAACATTACGGGAGACAGCTCACGCAATGGAAGATCGACGAAATCATCCCGATCCCGCTCCATCCGTCCAGACGGAGGCTGAGAGGATTCAACCAGGCGGAAATACTGGCAGAAGAACTCGGCAGTATGTGCAGCCTGCCCGTCAGGTCAGACGTGCTCTTCCGGATCAAAAAGACAGCGCCGCAAAAAGACCTCGGAAAGCGGGAGCGCTCTTCAAACCTTCGTGGGGCATTCGGCGTGTCAGGACGATGGAAACCGTGCAAAAATGTGCTTTTAGTGGACGATATCTATACGACCGGAGCGACTGTGGAACGGGCGGCGAAAGTGCTGAAAATAGCCGGCGCCCAAAATGTCTACTTTTTAACTGTAAGCATTGGACAAGGTATCTGAGTATATGCTATACTAAAACATAATGGACAAAAATAAGGCAGAACCTGAATACATAAGAAAGGACATGAGAAACGTCATGCTGGACAAAAGGAAAATACGGCTGATGGCGAGAGCCGCTATTTATGATAAAGAATATGGCGAAGAAGATCTTAAGATCACCGGCTATTATCAGAAAGATTATGTGAGCCTGAATGTCTGGATCACTCTGATCTGGGTCACGGCAGGTTTTTTCCTGACAGCAGCCCTGCTGTTTATCAGTAACAGTGAGAGTATCGTGGAAGGGATCACGATCGTCAGACTGCTGCTCCTTGCCGCAATTGTCCTGGCAGCCTACCTGAGCCTTATGATCATATACGGGATCGGGGTCAGCACGTTTTACAGGAAACGGCATGCACAGGCAAAACAGAGAGTGAAAAAATACATGAGGGATCTTTCCCGCTTAGAGAAGATGAATCTTATAAAGGAGAAAAACAGATCATGAGTACTTTATTAGTTTGGAGAGAAAAACTGCAGAAGATCTATGCAAAATATTCTACCTACATTTTAAAGGCACTTCAGCTTCTGACCGGACTTGTCCTGTTCGGCCTGATCAATTCCAACATCGGGTTTATGGAGAGCGCATCCTCTGTGTTCTGTACGGCGGGACTGGCTGTCATCTGCACGTTTTTCCCGATGATGATCATGGTCATTGCGGCGACAGTCCTGATACTGATCCATTTTTACGCGCTGTCTATGCCGATCGCGGCCGTATCGATGGTGATCTTCCTGCTGATGTATATTTTCTATTTCAGATTTACACCGAAAAAATCATGGATCGTCCTGCTCGCAGCCATAGCTTTCGGGCTGAAGATCCCGTTTGTGGTTCCGGTCGTATTCGGTCTGATGGGCACGCCTGTATGGATCGTGCCGGCGTCATTTGGGATCATTTCCTACTATATGGTCGATTCAGTGAAAGACTCTGCCACAGCGCTGCGCAGCGCAGATGCTGAAAGTATGGCGGACAGCCTGATCACTTTTACACGGCAGATGTTTACGAACAGAGAAATGTGGCTGATGGTCATTGCCGTGGTGATCGGTATCCTGGTTGTACATACGGTACGCACCCGGGCGGTAGACCATTCGTGGAAGATCGCGTCTGCGGCAGGAGCTGCGGTCAGCGTAGTCGTATCGGCGGCGGGAAGCATTGCCATGGGAGTGGATATCTCCTATGTGATCGTAGTGGTAAGCGCGGTGCTCGGGATTGCTGTGGGGCTTGTGCTGGAGTTTCTCTTCTTCTCGGTGGACTATTCCAGGACCGAGAATATACAGTTTGAAGATGATGAATACTACTATTATGTGAAAGCAATCCCAAAAGTCGGAGTATCTGCTCCTGAAAAAGAAGTGAAACAGATTACCGGACGCCGTCCGGGGGCTAAAAAGAACGGACAGAAAGAGGACTCCGTGACAGCAGATACAAATCCGGAAGAGATTTTACTGACAAGAAGCCTGAGCAAAGAGCTCGGACTGAATGGGGATAATAATAAGACAGAGTAATCAAGGCGGTGACACACAGTATGATAGACTGGCTGAGAAATTTTATTGACAATTACACAAATGATATGTACTTCCCGGCCATTGAGATCAAGGATATTATCGAAATCCTGATCCTGACGGTGATTATTTATGAGATCATGCTGTGGATCAAGAATACCAAGGCATGGATGCTCCTGCGGGGGATTATTATGCTGGGAGCCTTTATCCTGTTTGCATGGCTGTTCCAGATGCATACGATATTATATCTGGCGGCTCAGTCCATTAATGTGCTCGCGATAGCTGCCATCGTGGTATTTCAGCCGGAACTGCGCCGTGCGCTGGAAAAACTGGGGGAAAAGAATCTCCTGAGCAACATCAATCCATTCGACCGGGGAAGAGAAAATGAAAGATTCTCTGATCTGACGGCAGACAGTATTGTAACAGCATGTTATGAGATGGGAAGCGTATGCACCGGCGCCCTTATCGTGGTGGAACAGGCGATTCGCCTGAACGAATATGAGATGACAGGGATCGAACTCGACTGTAAAGTATCATCCCAGGTACTGATCAATATATTTGAGCACAATACTCCTCTTCATGACGGGGCAGTGATCATCCGGGGCGACAGGATCACTTCGGCGACCTGTTACCTTCCGCTTTCTGATAACATGAGCATCAGTAAGGATTTGGGAACAAGGCACAGGGCGGCTCTTGGAATGAGCGAGGTATGCGACGCTCTTGTGATCGTAGTATCAGAAGAAACAGGACTTGTATCTGTCGCTATGGGAGGTCGTCTTACTCGCGGGATCAAACGGGAAGAACTAAGAGAAAGGCTGAGCCAGATTCAGTATAGAAATTCCGAAACAAAGAAATTTGCTATACGGAAAGGATGGCGCAGAAAATGAAAAAATATAAGCTTACAACTAATCTTGGACTGAAAATCATGGCGCTCGTCTTTTCCGCTTTTCTCTGGCTGATCGTAGTCAATGTAGATAATCCTGTCGGAAGCCGCACTTTTACGGATATACCTGTCACGATCGTTAACGATGATATTATCACTTCCTCTGGAGAAGTGTATCAGATTGTCGGAGAGTCGACGATAAGCGTGACGGTTTATGCGAACAGAGAAGTGCGCCAGGAGTTATCGTCTGACGATATTGTCGCTATTGCTGATGTATCTGAGATGGATACAAGCACAAAC
>DXEY01000019.1 GCA_019114745.1 Candidatus Mediterraneibacter colneyensis
TTCTCCGAATTGGATAAGTACGAGAACGGCCGGGAAGTCACCTATACCATTGAGGAAGTATCGGTAACGGGTTATGAAACCGAGATCAGCGGTTCCTCCTCTACAGGCTTTACTATTACTAATACGCATACTCCGGAGACAGTCACGCTTTCCGGCGCCAAGACATGGGATGATGCCAACGATCAGGACGGTAAGCGTCCCTCCTCCATCACGATCCGGCTCTATGCCAACGGGGTGGAGCTGAAAGATAAAGAGGTGACCGCTGACGATGATTGGAAATGGAGTTTTGCCGGCCTTCCGAAGTACGAAGACGGCTCGGAGATCAAATATACCATTACCGAGGACACTGTGGGCGGATATACACCGGCCTATAATGGCCTCAACGTCACCAATACCTACACGCCGGAGCAGACCAGCGTTACGGTAACAAAGGCATGGGATGACAAGAACGATCAGGATGGTATCCGGCCTGAAAGTATCACAGTAAAACTGCTGGCGGATGGGCAGGAAACCGAGGAGACACTGACACTCAGCAGCGGTAACAACTGGATGGGAACCTTTAGCGGTCTGGACAAGTACAAAGACGGGAAGGAAATTACCTACACCATTGAGGAAGTTTCGGTAAATGGTTATAGCACCGTGGTTACCGGTGACGCTTCCACAGGTTTCACAATTACGAACAGCCATACGCCTGAAACCATCAGCATCTCCGGCTCTAAGACGTGGGATGATGCAAATGACCAGGACGGCAAACGGCCTGAGAGCATCACGGTCAGCCTGTTGGCGGACGGAAGCAAGGTGTCAGAAAAAGAAGTCACAGCTTCCGATAACTGGACATGGACGTTTGAGAACCTTCCGAAATATAAGGACGGGAAACCTGTCAACTATAGCATCCAGGAAGAAGCTGTGCCAGGGTATACACCGTCCTACAGCGGCTACGATATAACCAACAGCTATACGCCGGGCAAGGTGGCAATATCTGCTACCAAATCCTGGCAGGACAATAATGATCAGGACGGGCTGCGGCCACAGTCTGTTTCAGTGAAACTGCTGGCGGATGGCAAGGATACCGGAAAAACTTTAATCTTGAGTGAAGGCAATGGATGGAGCGATACTTTCACCGGGCTGGACGAATACTCTGGCGGCGAAAAAATCACCTATACCATTGAGGAGGTGGAGGTAAACGGCTATGATACCGTGATTACCGGCGATGCTTCCAAGGGATTCATCATTACCAACAGCCACACCCCGGAGACCATTACGATTTCCGGCTCTAAGACATGGGATGACGCGAACGATCAGGATGGCAAGCGCCCGGATTCCATCACCATCAACCTGCTGGCGAATGGAACGGAAGTGGCAGAAAAGATAGTCACCGCTGATGATTGGACATGGAGCTTTACCGACCTTCCCAAGTTTGCGGATGGTGAAGAAATCAAGTACACCATCACCGAGGATGCTGTGGATGGCTACACGCCAACCTATACAGACTTCAACGTCACCAATACCTACACGCCGGAGCAGACCAGCGTAACGGTCACAAAGGCATGGGATGACGCGAACGATCAGGATGGAATCCGGCCGGAAAGCATTACCGTTAAGCTGCTGGCAAACGGCGAGGATACGAAGAAAGAGCTTGTTCTAAGCGATGGAAATAGCTGGACGGGCACCTTCATTGAACTGGACAAATACCAGAACGGGCAGGAAGTCGTCTATACCATCGAGGAAGTGGAGGTAAATGGTTATAGTACCGTGGTTACCGGTGACGCTTCCACAGGTTTCACAGTTACTAACAGCCACACCCCGGCTACTACGGAGGTTTCTGGTTCCAAGATATGGGATGACAAGGAGGATCAGGACGGAAAACGCCCGGATTCCATTACTATTCGTCTCTATGCCGATGGCAAACAGGTGGATGCCGTGACTGTAACTGCCGAGGAAGGCTGGAAATGGAACTTTACGAACCTTTCCAAGTATGCAGATGGAAAAGAGATCACCTATACCATCACTGAGGATGCCGTACCGGGCTACATCTCAGAGGTAGACGGCTTCAATGTTACAAACAGTTATACACCGGGCAAGACCAGCGTCACTGTGACAAAGGCCTGGAATGACGCGGGCAATCAGGACGGCCTGCGGCCTGCGGAAATCACTGTAAAGCTGCTGGCAGATGGAAAAGACACCGGGAAAACCCTGACTCTGAGCAAGGAAAACCGCTGGATGGGTATCTTCTCCGGTCTGGACGAGTACGCTGGCGGTGAGAAGATTGTTTACACCGTTGAGGAGGTATCAGTGGACGGCTACGACAGCGTGATTACCGGCGATGCCTCTACAGGCTTTGTGATTACCAACAGCCATACACCGGCGGAAATCGACCTCTCCGGCTCCAAGACGTGGGACGACGCTGACAATCAGGACGGAAAACGCCCGGATTCCATTACCATCCGCCTCTACGCCAACGGCGAGCAGGTCAAGGTAGTGACTGTGACCGCTGAGGACGGCTGGAAGTGGAGCTTTACCAATCTGCCGAAGTATGAAAACGGCGAAGAAATCCGCTATACCATCACAGAGGATGTGATCCCCGGCTATCAATCCGAGGTGGACGGTATGGATGTGACCAACCACTACACGCCGGGCCAGATCAATATCCCTGTCACGAAGAATTGGCAGGATAAGGACGATGCAGATGGTATCCGACCGGACTCCATCACCGTGAAATTGTATGCGGATGGCAAGGATACCGGCAGGGAACTGGTTCTGGATCTGGAGAATAACTGGACGGGAAGCTTCGATGAACTGGACGAGTACGCCGATGGCGTAAAAATCGTGTATACCATCGCGGAGATTGAAGTGGAGGGCTATGATACGGCGATCAGCGGAAGCGCAGAAACCGGCTTTGTTATCAGCAACAGCCACATGCCGGACATCCCGGACACGCCGAAGGATGATACCCCGCAGACCGGAGACACAACGAATCCGGTCCTGTGGGCAGCTCTTCTGGCAATATCCGGCACAGGTCTGACAGCAACACTGATAATTGGGAAAAGGAAGCGGTATCGCGGAAAGCACATGAAATAAGGAATGAGGCGGCAAGGCAGGCGCATAACCTGTCCTGCCGCTTTTTGCGATGGCGACGAGCCAAAGTCCGGGCTCGCCCGAGACCTTGGCGACCGCTTACAATCCCGGAATGTGCCTTTTGGCACTTCCGGTGATTCTATAAGGAGCAATGTGAGACGAAATATAAAAAGATAATCCGTACTTTGGCTCTGCCCCTGTTCTCCAGCCTTTTTCTTCTTTCCGCTGCACTGGTTATTTCCTGTCTTGGGGAGAGCGGGCGCAGTCAGTGTGATACCTGGGACATACTCTGTGTCATTCCCGTGTCTACTGGCTTTTGGTGAAACGCGCGGGAAACATATATTGAAAAGAACTGTTAAAGTTGCCAAATGCTCACCGGATCTACATACAAAGGACACAATTTTACTTTATAAATAAACCATGATCGGTGGATTATGGTAACGGGCAGGAAACGCTATAAATGCACAAACGAGGTGAAAAAATGTGGATGATTTAAGGCATGCCAACATTGCATTAGATTTGTTTTGTGTCATTTTATGTCTATTGCCCCTCGTTTATTTGGTAAGTAATCAACGATATAAGCAAAAGCTGAACAGTTATATCGGCATACTGGAGATCCCATCTCTGGATCTGTCATTACCAGTCATGAATGAGTGGGATCTGACACTGTTTACCTGCACTTCTGGCGGACAGGCACGGGCGACTGTCCGGTGCTTAAAAACAATTTCTTTTTAAGGATCAGGCAGCAGGCAAAAGCATAAAAGAAACCCCGGAGTTTTAAAATAGCATGCTATCTGTTATAAACCCGGAGAAACGTGATGCCTTCCCCGTATTGTGTTTGTGTGGTACAATATAAGGCGGTATTACAGATGAATTGTATGAAAGAGAGGATGATCGGTCATGACAGAAGCAGCAGAAAAGTATTTTGAGAAATTATATCCGGACGGAGGATTCAGACTGGCATCTGCGGATCCTGAGTTTGCAGAGCTTTTTATAAATTTTTCCTGTGATGAGGTAGTGAATCAGGATGATCTTGACGACCGCACCAGGATGATGGTGATCCTGGCAGCGCTCCTTGGATGCCAGGGACTCCATGAGTTCAAGGAGATACTGCCCGGAGCCCTGAATCTCGGCGTGACCCCGGTAGAGGTAAAAGAGATCGTCTATCAGGCGTGCGCATATCTCGGGATCGGCAGAGTGCGTCCGTTTTTTGATGCGGTGAATGAAGTGCTGACAGAGAAGGGGATTGCGCTTCCGCTGGAAGGGCAGGCGACGACAACGGTAGAGAACCATGTGGAGAAGGGAGAACAGACCCAGGTGGAGATATTCGGCGACGGAATGAAGGGGTTTGCTTCTTCAGGCCCGGAAGAGAGCCGTCACATCAACAGGTGGCTTTCCGGCAACTGTTTCGGCGATTACTATACCCGTAAAGGACTTGATTACAGACAGCGTGAGATGATCACCTTCTGTTTTCTGGCGGCACAGGGCGGATGCGAGCCTCAGCTTACTTCCCATTCCGCAGCCAATATGATGCTCGGAAATGACAAAGCCTTCCTGATCAGGGTCGTCTCCCAGTGCCTGCCGTATATCGGATATCCGAGGAGTTTAAATGCGCTCAGGTGCGTGAATGACGCGGCAGCGCAGGGGTAACACTGTAAGTTAGCTGCTGCGGGATCATACCTCCTGTGTACAAAAGGTTAAGCCTTTGTAAACAGGAGGTTTTTTTCGGGATAAATGAGGAAAGAAAGTGTCAGGATGGGGATTTCTCTCTGGATATTACGTCTGCAGTGATGTTATAATAACTTTAGCAGTTCACTCAAATGAAGAACTGTCGGCTATCAAAGCAAGGAGTTATCCGGAAAGGAAAAAACATGAGAAAGACAAAGATCATCTGTACACTTGGCCCCGCCACTGACCGGGAAGGTATCCTGGAAGCCCTCATCAGGGAGGGAATGGATGTGGCTCGTTTTAATTTTTCGCACGGAACCCACGAAGAACAGAAGCTGCGGCTGGAGAAGCTGAAGACGCTGCGCAGGCAGTTTGACAGGCCGATCGCGGCGCTCCTTGATACGAAAGGGCCGGAGATCCGTATCGGATGCTTTAAGGAGCATAAGATCACTCTGGAAGAAGGACAGGAGTTTACCCTTGTAAATGACGAGACTGACGGGACAAAACAGCAGGTATCTATTACTTATAAGGAGCTCTATAAGGACGTTAAGCCCGGGGATTCTATTCTGATCGACGACGGACTGGTCGGAATGGAAGTCGTCAATATCGTCGGAAAAGATATTGTCTGTATTGTAAAGAACGGAGGCGATATTTCAGACCACAAAGGGGTCAACGTGCCCGGCGTGGAACTTAAGATGCCTTTTATCAGTCAGAAGGACAGGGAGGATATCCTCTTTGGGATTAAAGAGGACTTTGATTTTGTCGCAGCTTCTTTTACCAGGACGGCGGACGATGTAAGAGAGATGCGCGCACTGTTAAATGAGAACGGCGGCGAAGGTATCAATATTATTGCCAAGATCGAGAACCAGCAGGGGGTCGACAATATTGACGCGATCATAGAGGAAGCCGACGGGATCATGATCGCGAGAGGGGATATGGGAGTGGAGATCCCTCTGGAGCATGTGCCGATCATCCAGCAGAGGATTATCGAAAAGGTGTATGAGGCCGGAAAAGTCGTTATTACAGCGACGCAGATGCTCGATTCCATGATGATACATCCCCGTCCGACCCGCGCTGAGGCGACCGATGTTGCCAATGCGATCGCACAGGGGACAAGCGCGATCATGCTTTCCGGCGAGACTGCGGCGGGCAGATATCCGGTGGAGGCGGTCAGGATGATGGTCAAGATCGCCGTACATATGGAGCGCAATATCGACTACAATGCTATTTTCCGCAGGAGAGAGCGGAGCGAAGATCCGGATATCACTAATGCGATCTCACACGCTACCTGTATGACCGCTATTGACCTGAAAGCCAATGCGATCCTGGCAGTGAGCAAGACCGGAAACACGGCGCGTATGATCTCCAAGTACCGCCCGGAATGCCTGATCGCAGGATGTTCCAGCTCTGAAAAAGTATACCGGCAGCTTAATCTTTCCTGGGGGATCCTGCCCCTGCAGATCCGGGAAGAATACAGTTCCGAGATCCTCTGCCTGCGGGCGGTTGAAGCGGCGCAGGCCCATGGGATCGTAGAGGAAGGTGACAAAGTTGTGTTTACAGGCGGTATCCCGCTGGGGATTCCCGGACGGACAAACCTGATCCGGGTATGCATCGTAGGAGAGTAGGGTACCGTCAGTCCGGGCGGACAGCGGGGATGATTATGAGAAAGCGGTTATCAGGGACAGCCCGATGATGGCTGCCGCCGCAGCCGCGTAGATCAGTGTGATCACGAGGCAGATCTTCATCAGGGCATTTTTCACGCCTGCTGTCACATAGGCCAGGAGGGTGAAGATCCCGCTGAAGATCATAAAGGCGGCATAGGAGTAGACGATGATCTCCGCTGCCGGGCTTTCCAGCGCCCAGTCAAAGGTGCGGAGCGGCAGGATCGTCCAGGGGATGAAGATCATAATCGTGCCGATTGATGTTAAAAGTTTTTCTTTCATAATTCATTATCTCCTTTCAGCCCGCCCGAAATACAGGCAGGAAATCAGTAAACAGATCAGTGTGATACTTATAGCGGCCGGAAGCCAGGGGACCAGATCCATTTGTCTCTCCCCGAAGTTTTCAGCCGCTTTGCCGTATTCGGCAGTGACCAGATAGAACGGGTATCCCATCGGATAGAGGAACCATGCTTTTGTGTTGTTGATGAGCACGCTCGGCACGATGGAGGCAAGCCCGATGCCTATGGAAAATACAGGGGTCTGTATGCATACAGCGATCAGCCAGAACACGGAGAGCATGGGAAGGGAAACAAGGTACAGCTTCACAAGTATGGGGAACACGTAGTCCGGCATGAGGATAAAATTGTAGTCCTGCGCTGCCCCTGCGATCCCGGCGCTGATATAGTAGGCGGCAGCCATGAGCAGGACGAACACCGCGGAAATGACTGCGAGCACGAAGAACTTTGCCAGGCACAGAAGCGGCGCTGACGCCGGAAGGGAGAGCATCTTGAGGATGCCTTTGTTGGCGCGCTCCGTCTGGATGAGCAGGACGGTGGACGCGACCATGACCGCCGGAAAAATGAACCATGCCATTCCCATAAATCCCTGGATGAAGAAGCTGTGCTCAGGAGAGATCCCGATATCATCCATAGTAAAGTTGAGACCGGCGTTTAATACATTTGGCAGCCACAGGATAACAGCGGACGCGATCAGGATCAGCAGGATCCTGGAGCGTTTTATTTTTTTAAATTCGGCTTTTGTCATACGGAAAATATTCATACGGATAACCTCCTGATTTTTAAGTAAATGATTTCTGCCATGCAGACAGCTCCGGTCTCGCACAGGGCGGCAGTGCAGTACCGCAGGACATGGTCTGCGGAGACGCCGGGGAGGACCCGGAAGGGCAGGGCATAGGGGAACAGGCTGGCGATGAAGTTGTCGGTGGGCAGCATGGTTGCCATAAAGATGCACAGGATACAGATGCCCAGCGAGTTCCACATGTTCCGGCATACAGATGCGATCATAAGCGAGAGCGCTGCCGCCGGAAGTGTGAGAAGGAAGGAAAACCCCAGGCTTTTCAGCAGCTCGGCAAAAAGCGCGGCGTCTCCGTCCAGATAGCGCATCCCGCAGTAATACAGGGCGGTTGTTTCCAATACTGCCACGATAAGAAAGAGCGGGATGAGCAGGCACAGTTTTCCGAAAAACAGACCGGACTCCCGGGCTGGCAGGGACTGCATTTTCAAAAGGGCATGATCCGCGTATTCGATATGGTACAGGATGCACGCCCCTGCCGTGAGCAGGAGGAGATTGAGCATGGCGAGCATCTGGCTGTTGGCGTCGAGAAGGATCGAGGCGGGCGTGCCTGCCATGGCGGCGAAGGTGTCCGTCCGGACGGCTGTATTGATGATGGGAAGGGCTGCCGCCGCGGCTCCTCCGGCGAGAAAGGCTGGGACAAGCCCGGTTCTCCTGATTTTTTTACATTCCAGAGCAATCTTCATCGCACCTCACCCCGTTTCAGGTTATCTTCTTCGATCAGTGAGAGGAACATTTCTTCCAGATTATCGTCCGGATGTCCCTCAAACGCCGCTTTCGCTCTCAGTTCTTCCAGCGTCCCTTCAAACAGGAGATGCCCGTGGTTGAGTACGCCGATCTGGTCAGCCATCAGCTCGATCTCGGACAGGAGATGGGAAGAGACGAGTACGGTGCAGTCATATCGGTCAGGCAGAGAGCGGATCAGCGTCCGGATTTCGTGGATTCCCACCGGATCGAGCCCGTTTGTCGGCTCGTCGAGGATCAGGATCGGAGGCCTGCCGATCAGCGCTCCGGCAAGCCCGAGCCGCTGTTTCATGCCGAGGGAATATTTTCGGGCGAGCCTTTTCCGGAAGGGCGTGAGCCCGACCAGATCAAGGGCGTCGTCCACATCAGATTTTGAGAGTCCCAGGATGCCCCGGATGATATCAAGATTTTCTTCGCCGGTCAGGTTGCCGTAAAAGGCAGGCGACTCGATCATCGATCCGATCTCGCGCAGGATCCTGAGACGGCTGTGGGGATAGCTCATGCGGTCGATGACAAAGGCTCCGCCGCTCGGCTGTGTGAGCCCCAGAAACATTTTCATTGTCGTAGATTTCCCTGCGCCGTTCGGGCCGACGAAGCCGTATACACATCCTTTCGGGACATGCAGGTTCAGGTTTGAGACCGCAGTAAAGTCTCCGTACGATTTTGTGAGATTTTTCGTTTCGATCATATTCATGACGGATGTCTCCTTTCCGGTTCCTGGATTCTGTCCGGCGGTGTCTTTCCGCCGCCGTATCTTTATCATAAATGCCCAACCTTACATTCAGCTTCCCACAGCCTTACATTTACCTTACATTTTTGCGCGGGGATAAACAAAGAAAGCCTTCTGTGGTACAATATCAACAGCGCCGCGGGGATACCGGCGGCGTATGGAAAAGGAGAAAATGACGATGGGATCAGAGTATATAAAAAAGAAAAGACTGCTGCTTGTGGACGACGAGCCGGAGCTGCTCGATATGGTCGTATCTATCTTAAAAGAGGATGGCTATGAGGCAGTGCGGACTGCACGCACGGTGAAAGAGGCTGTGAAAGCGGCCGAAGAGTTTCAGCCGGAACTGGCGGTTCTGGACGTGATGCTGCCGGATGGAGACGGGTTCGGGCTGATGGAGCAGCTCAGGGCAAAAGGGGATTATCCGGTACTTTTCCTGACAGCCCGGGGAGAGGAGGAAGACAAGTTCCGCGGGTTCGGCCTGGGAGCCGATGATTATATTGTAAAACCGTTTCTCCCAGGAGAGCTGCTCTTCCGGGTGGCGGCGATCCTGCGCAGGAGCTATAAAGAGGAAGATCCCCTTGTGGAGCTTGCCGGATGTGAGATCGACTTCTCCCGGGCAGAAGTGGTGAAAGGAGGAGAGCACATCCCGCTCACGGCAAAAGAGTATGAGCTTCTTTCCGCCCTGTACCGGAATGCCGGACGGATCGTAACGATCGACACGCTCTGCGAGGCGGCGTGGGGAGACAATCCCTATGGCTATGAAAACTCCCTGATGGCGCATATCCGGCGTATCCGGGAGAAGATTGAGGACAATCCTTCCAGACCGGTCTCTCTTGTGACTGTGAAAGGGCTGGGATATAAACTGATCACAGAAAGGAAATGACAGACTTATGAAAAGTATTCCAAAGCTGATCCGGAGATTTGTGCTGCTCCTGCTGCTCAGTATCTTTCTGTTTCTGGTGCTCAATATCGGATTTCTGATCCTCTTTACAATGGATCAGTCGCCGAATGGCAGACCCTGGTCTACAGCTCAGGAGATGGCGGAGGCGGTGGAACAGACGGGGGATGGATACGGACTGCCCCGTGAGATGCAGGAAAAGCTGGATCAGGAACATATCTGGGCGGTCTATGTGGACAATACGACGCTCCAGGCTGTATGGCACAGCGACGGACTGCCCGCGGAAGTGCCGCTCTCCTATACTGCATCGGAGATCGCCTCCCTTACAAGGGGGTATATCAGCGATTATCCCACATTTACGGGAGCAGGCGATGACGGACTCATGATCCTCGGCTATCCGAAGGAGAGTTTTTGGAAGCATATGTATCCGAGCTGGGACTATCAGACGATCGCCGGCGCCCCGCGGATATTCCTCATTGTGCTCGGGGCAAATATCATCCTTGTCCTGCTCATTTATATCGGTGCAAATTCCAGGCTGCTCAAATCAGTGCGCCCGATCGTAAACGGCATCCAGCAGCTCCCGAAAGGGGAGCTGGTTGCGCTAAAAGAGAGGGGAATCCTGTCAGAGCTGGCGTTTAACCTGAATAAGACTTCCGAAATGCTGCAGTCACAGAGATATCAGTTAAAGAAAAAGGACGCTGCCCGCGCCAACTGGATCGCCGGAGTCTCTCACGATATCCGCACCCCGCTTTCTATGGTAATGGGATATGCGGGGCAGCTCGAAGAGTCACCGGACATACGGGAAGAGGACAGGAAAAAGGCGTCGGCGATCGTGCGGCAGAGCCGCCGGATGAAAAATCTGATCAATGACCTGAATCTGGCGTCAAAGCTGGAATATAACATGCAGCCCCTTGTCCGGGAAGAGATCAACGCCGTTGCGCTGGTACGGCAGGCGGCAGTAGATTTTATCAATCTGGATGCGGAGGGGAGATATCCGATCGAGTGGGAGACGGATGAAAAACTGTCTGTGTGCATGATCCTGGCGGATAAGTCGCTTCTGACAAGAGCAGCCGCAAATCTGATCCAGAACAGCATCAACCACAACGAGGACGGGTGTACGATCTATATCGCTGTCAGTGTCCGTACTGAAAACGGAAAACCGTATTGCGTCATTTCAGTAGAAGATGACGGAGTCGGCGCGTCGGAAGAACAGATCCGGAAGCTGAATGATGCGCCCCATTATATGGTCTGCGATACAAATACCACAGAGCAGCGCCACGGGCTGGGGCTTCTGATCGTCAGGCAGATCGCGGAATCCCACGGCGGCCGGGCAAAGATCAGAGAGAGCGCCCACGGCGGATTCGCAGCAGAAATGGCGCTTCCCTGTTCAGGGTATGAGACAGAAGCAACGAAGATGCCGGGGAGTGAAAACGGATAACCGTGTCACTTGACACCGGTGCAAAATGAGCACAGAATAAGGAAAGATGTGCTTATATGAAAAGGAGTCTTATGCTATGGAGAATCTGATCTTCAGCCTGAACGCCACTGTCCCCGTCTTTTTATTGATGGTGCTGGGATATATGTTCCGCAGGCTCGGTCTGATCGACGACGTATTTGCGTCCAAAATGAATAAATTTGTCTTTCTGGTCCCCCTGCCGGCGCTGCTGTTTGAGGATCTGGCGACCGTAGATTTCGCTCAGGTATGGAACCTGAAATTTGTCCTGTTCTGCTTTGGGATCACCCTGCTCTGTATCCTGCTGGCTGTACTCGTGTCATTTCTGTGGCAGGATAAGAGTATCCGGGGAGAATTTATCCAGGCGTCATACCGGAGCAGCGCGGCTCTTCTCGGGATCGCATTTATCCAGAATATCTATGGAAATGCGGGAATGGCGCCGCTGATGATCATTGGGAGCGTGCCGCTCTATAATATCATGGCGGTGGTCGTGCTGTCTGTTTTCAGCCCGGAGAGAAAGAAAATGGACGCCGAAGCGTGGAAATCCACCCTGAAAGGGATCGTTACGAATCCGATCATCCTTGGGATCGCGGCGGGGCTTCTCTGGTCAGCCTTCCGGCTGCCGCTCCCGTCCATTCTGGAAAAGACGGTGTCAGATATCGGCGCTGTCGCGACTCCGCTCGGACTGATGGCGATGGGGGCAAGTTTTGACCTGAAAAAGGCGTTTGGGAAGGCGCGCCCGGCGGTCACGGCGTCTGTGATGAAACTGGTGCTGTTTGCCGCGCTGTTTCTCCCGCTTGCCGTCTGGCTGGGCTTCCGCAGGGAGGAGCTGGTGGCGATCCTCGTGATGCTCAGCTCTGCCACGACGGTGAGCTGTTATGTGATGGCGCGCAATATGGGACATGAGGGAGTCCTGACTTCCAGCGTGGTCATGCTGACCACGCTGTTCAGTGCGTTTACCCTGACGGGATGGCTGTATATCCTGCGGAGCCTGGGGCTGGTGTAGCGCCTGGCTATTTGAGTTTTGAGATATCGTCCCACGCTTCCGGGTCAAACTCCCGGTCTTTGTAATAATACTTTTTGTCGTCTTCCGTGATCTGTCTGATGACCCGGCACGGATTGCCCGCTGCGACTGTCCAGTCAGGGATATCTTTTGACACCACGCTCCCGGCTCCGATGACGGTATTGCTGCCGATGTGGACGCCCGGAAGGATGACGGTGTTCCCGCCGATCCATACATTATCCCCGATCGTAACGCTGATCCCGTACTCATAGAGGGAGTTGCGGGAGACGGGATGGATCGGGTGCCCGGCAGTGTAGATGGATACATTCGGGGCAAACTGGCAGTTATCCCCGATTGTTACCTTTGCCACGTCGATGATCGTACAGTTATAATTGGCGAAGAAATTCTTTCCCGTTTCAATGTGGGTGCCGTAATCACAGTAAAACGGAGGATTGATAAATGCCTTATCTGATTTTCCGAGCAGTTCCTCCACGATCTTTCCGATCTCTTCAAAATCCGACCGGTCCACAGTGTTCAGGCGCTGAAGGATCCTGCGGCATTTTTTCTGCTCTTCCATGATGGAATCATCGGATATGTACGCCATCTCCCGGTTTCTTCTCTCGATATTATCCATGATGTATCCTCCTGATTCTCCTTCTGATCTTTTGATTAATATTGCAGCACCCGGCAGTTCCTGTCAAGGTTATAGTCTTTGTGTACTCCGTCGTCGTCATAGAGGAGATATTCTGCTCCTTCATAACCGAGCATCCGGATCGTTCCCATGTCGATCTTGTCTACGCACTCCGCCGGATCTGCCACGGGAATGCACTTTCCTGCTCTGATAAAGAGGGGGACTTCGTTGAGGGCAATCTCGACATAGTGGATGCCCTTGCCAAGGATTTCCTCAGAGATCGTTCCGTCCGGCATAAATTTTATAAACTTCATCTCTTCCGGGAGATATACGTATCTGCCCTTTGCATTCTGCTCATAAACAGGCGCGATCATGATCTCGCCTCCCAGCATGAGCTGATCCTCGATGCGTTTTGCCATCGGATCTTCAGGATAGTCAAATGCCAGCGGGCGGAAGTACAGACCGCCGCTGAGCGCTGCTTTCATGTACTCGCTGTACAGATAGGGCAGCAGGCGGTATCTGACGCCGATCACGTGGCGGAAATCTTCGATATCCTCAAACTGATAACATTCCTGTTCCCGTGTACCCAGAGCAGAGTGGTTTCTCATCAGCGGGGTGAACACGCCGAGGGCAAGGAAGCGCAGCAGCAGGTCGCGGGTCGTGTCTGAGCCGAATCCGCCAAGGTCGGCTCCGATATACAGGAAGCCGCACATATTCAGGGAGGGCAGCATTTTCAGACTGAGCAGGAGGTGCTGCCACCAGGAGCGGTTGTCGCCCATCCAGATGCCGCCGTACCGGTGCATCCCCACATAGGAGGAGCGGGAGAACATGAGGAAACGGCGGTCGGGATCAATGCGCTCAAATGCTTCCCCGGCAGCCCTTGTCATGTTGAAGCCGTACAGGTTGTGTACCTTGTCGTGGCGGATCATCTCTCCGTTGACGTTGTGGTAAAACCTCTGATAATCTTCCGGGCTGTTGGCAAGGCTTCCCAGCTTGTCACCGAGCTGCCACACGCCGATATCTTCTGTTTCGTCAGAGCCCTTTTCGCTTCCGTCCCAGTTGCTGGTTCCTGTCCTGGCAAACTTCTCCGCCATCTCTTTTGCTTCTTCCAGCCCTTCTTTTGAGTAGAAGATCGCGGGCTCGTTCATGTCGTTCCAGAATCCTTCAATGCCCTGATCGGTGAGAAAACGGTATTTGTCACCGAACCACTTCCTCGCCTCGGGATTCTGCACATCCGGGAAATGGGTATCGCCGGGCCATACTGCGGCGACGAAATCGCTCCCGTCCTCCCTCTGGCAGAAATAGCGGTTTTTCACGCCTTCCTCATACACGTCGTATCCGTCCTCGATCTTGACTCCGGCGTCGATAATAGGGATCAGACGGATGCCCTGATCTTTCATTTCCTGTACAAATGCCGGGAAATCGTCGAAATCCCTGTTCAGGGTGAAGTCCTTATATGCGTCCATGTAGTCGATGTCCATATAGATCATGTCCAGCGGGATGTGGTTCTCACGGTAGCCCTGCGCCACTTTCTCAAAATCTTCCTTTGTCTTATATCCCCAGCGGCTCTGCCCGAAGCCGAAGGCAAATTTTGGCGGGACATAGCTGCGCCCGGTCATGCAGCGGAACTGCTTTACGATATCATAGGGGGAATCGCCGTCAATAACATACAGGTCGAGATCGGAATCTTCACAGGAGACGGTCAGCGTATCCATGCGCGTGTACCCGATGTCAAAGGTAATCTTTGCGGGATAGTCAAAGAACAGCCCGAACGTCTCGTTGCCGGATATTACGATAAAGTTGTGGGCTCCGTAGAGGGAGCGCTTGTCCTCCGTGTGATTGGGATCGTCTGTACAGTCGCTGATGTAGCACCATCCGCGCTTGTTGATTCCGCGGTTTGCTTCCCCAAGTCCGTAGACGATATCATCCTTCTCCATGACGTAAGTGAAAGAAAAGCCCTGACGCGCCGAAACTGTTCCGTAAGCGGGAGCGCCGTGCTCTGAGGGAATGTCGGTGACGACAGCCTCGGTATTGAATGGGGTGCCATATGTATATTTTCGGATCATGATAGTTCCTCCTTTGGGTGAAATTGACGAAGCCCGGGGGGCTTGCCTGGTGTTTGTATATGATTGTAGTATAATGCTTCTTTTAGGGAAATACTTGCAGTATCCTGCAATATTATAACATAATACTGCTTTCACTTCCCAAATATGTATGCTATTTGCTATGATTATAGTAGTTACAGACTATCATTCGGGAGGCACACTGTTATGGAAAAATGGTTTATTACCATGAAAAAGGCAGATTTTGACCGGATCGGGGCGAAATACCATATCTCTCCGATGCTTGCGAGACTGATCCGCAACCGGGATATCATAGGGGACGATGCCGTCGATTTCTATCTGAACGGGACGATCGCAGATCTTTACGACGGCATGCTCATGCAGGATATGGATCGGGCGGTAGAGATCCTCGCAGAGAAGATCCGGGATGAGAAGCGCATCCGTGTGATCGGAGATTATGATGCGGATGGAGTCAACGCCACTTATATCATACAGAAGGGGCTGTCTGAGCTGGGGGCGGATGTGGATACTGATATTCCGGATCGCATCAAAGACGGGTATGGCCTGAACATTGAACTGATAGAGCGCGCCCTCGACGACGGGATAGACACCCTCATCACCTGTGACAACGGGATCGCCGCGGCGGACGAGATCGCATACGGGAAAGAGAACGGCCTTACGATCATCGTGACAGACCATCATCAGGTCCCCTATATCGAAACAGACGGAGAGAAGGAATACATACTGCCGGCGGCGGACGCCGTTGTAGATCCCCACAGGAAAGACTGCGGGTATCCGTTTAAAGGACTCTGTGGCGCGGCGGTGGCATACAAGCTCGTGGAAGCGCTCTTTAATGTAATGCAGAGAGACCCGGAAGATGTAGATTACCTTATGGAAAATGTAGCGATCGCCACGGTATGCGACGTGATGGATCTGATCGGGGAAAACAGGATTTTTGTAAAACAGGGGCTGGAAATGCTCCGGTGTACCAGGAATTACGGCCTGAAAGCGCTGATTGAATGTACGGGCGTGGTCCCGGACAGACTGAACGCATATGACATCGGCTTTGTGATCGGACCGTGCATCAACGCCAGCGGACGTCTTGACACTGCGAAACGGGCGCTGGAGCTGCTGAATGTGGATAACTGGAAAGACGCCGTCCTGATGGCGGAAGAGCTGAAAGCGCTCAATGACACCCGGAAGGATATGACGGAGAAAGGAGTGGAAGAAGCGTCCCTGCTGATCGAAAGCACTTCCCTGAAAGACGACCGCGTCCTGGTCGTCTATCTGCCGGACTGCCACGAGAGTATCGCGGGGATCATAGCAGGGCGTATCCGTGAGAAATATTACCGTCCAACTATCATACTGACCCGGACGGAAGACGGGGTGAAAGGCTCCGGGCGCTCCACAGATGTCTATGATATGTACGAAGAACTGAGCAAATGCAGGGAACTTTTTACAAGATTCGGCGGCCACAGGAAGGCGGCGGGGGTGTCCCTGAAAGAAGAGAATGTAGACCGGTTCCGTAAGAAGATCAACGAGATCTGCTGTCTCACAGAGGAAGATCTCCAGAAAAAAGTCAAGATCGATATGCGGCTCCCGTTTCAATATATTACAGAGGATTTCATCAAAGAACTGGAACTTCTGGAACCTCTCGGAAACGGAAATAAGAAACCGCTCTTCGCTGAGAAAAATGTTAAAGTGATCCGGGCGGAGATCAAAGGACAGCACCAGAATGTCCTCAGATGCAGGCTCCAAAATGAGGACGGGATCGGGATCGACGCTGTATATTTCGGCGATGCGCAGGAGTGCCGGCGCGTGATACAGGAGAATGAGACGATGTCGTTTGCCTATTTCCCGCAGATCAACGAGTATAAAGGGAGACGCACCATACAGCTCAAGATCGAGAACTACCGGTAGGAACACAGCGGTTCTGTGCCCGGGCGGCACGGCTGAAAACAGAAAAATGTTTGAAAATCGACAAAATAGTGCTATACTATGAATATTATAGAGTTATAGGGGATGCCCCGAAGTTACAGAGGCATCCTTTTCGTTATAAATTGGCAGATTATGCAAGGGGGTACGAATATGGCAGGCACACTGGAATATGAACAGTTAAATAAAAACCTGGAGATCGTGGACGGTCATGCCGTAAAAGCTCCCGAAGACTATCAGGATCCGGAGCAGCTCTACCAGGCTCTGGTAGCCAGGGTCAGGAAATACCATCCCTCCACCGATATCTCGATGATCGAGAAAGCGTATAAGATCGGAAAGGAAGCTCATAAAGACCAGATAAGGAAATCCGGCGAGCCCTATATCATCCATCCGCTCTGGGTGGGGATCATCCTCGCGGATCTTGAAATGGATAAAGAGACGATCGTAGCCGGCATGCTCCACGACGCGGTGGAAGACACGGCGATGACACTGGACGATGTTACGAGAGAGTTCGGCGAAGAGGTGGCTCTCCTTGTAGACGGCGTCACCAAGCTGGGACAGCTCAGTTATTCCCAGGATAAACTGGAAGTACAGGCGGAGAATCTGCGAAAGATGTTCCTCGCAATGGCGAAGGATATCCGCGTGATCATTATAAAACTGGCAGACCGCCTCCACAATATGCGTACACTGGAGTTTATGACGCCGGCAAAGCAGCAGGAGAAGGCGCGCGAGACGATGGATATCTATGCTCCCATCGCGCAGAGGCTCGGTATCTCCAAGATCAAGACCGAGCTGGATGACCTGTCGCTGAAATACTGGAAGCCGGACGTTTACTATCAGCTTGTCAAAGACTTAAACGAGCGTAAGACGGAGCGGGAAGAGTTTGTCCAGCAGATCGTGGCGGAAGTGTCCAAACATATGCAGAACGCGCATATCAGTGCGAAAGTATACGGGCGTGTGAAGCATTTCTTCAGTATTTACAAAAAGATGGTGAACCAGAACAAGACGCTGGATCAGGTATACGACCTGTTTGCAGTCAGGATCATCGTGGACTCGGTGAAAGACTGCTATGCAGCGCTGGGCGTGATCCACGAGATGTATACGCCGATCCCGGGGCGCTTTAAAGATTATATCGCCATGCCGAAACCGAATATGTACCAGTCTCTCCACACGACGCTGATGGGACCTTCCGGTCAGCCGTTTGAGATCCAGATCCGTACAGAAGAGATGCATAAAACGGCAGAATATGGTATCGCCGCCCACTGGAAATACAAAGAGGGATCGGATGCGGCAAAGAGTATGGAAGCCCAGGAGGCGAAGCTGAACTGGCTGCGCCAGATCCTGGAGTGGCAGCGGGACATGTCAGACAACCGGGAGTTTTTAAGTCTGTTAAAAGGCGACCTGGATCTGTTCGCAGAGGATGTGTACTGCTTTACGCCAAACGGCGACGTGAAAAATCTGCCAAACGGTTCTACGCCGGTCGATTTTGCCTATGCGATCCACAGTGCGGTGGGCAATAAGATGGTCGGCGCCCGGGTGAACGGCAAGCTTGTAAATATTGATTATAAGATACAGAACGGCGACAGAATCGAGATCCTGACTTCCCAGAACTCAAAGGGCCCGAGCCGGGACTGGCTGGGGATCGTTAAGAGTACCCAGGCAAAGAACAAGATCAACCAGTGGTTCAAAAAAGAGTTCAAGGAAGAGAATATTATACGGGGCAAGGAACTGATCGTTTCTTACTGCCGCAGCAAAAATGTGAATCTTCTGGATATCCTGAAGCCAAAGTACCAGCAGATCGTACAGAAGAAATACGGCTTCCGTGACTGGGATGCTGTGCTTGCCGCGATCGGACACGGCGGACTGAAGGAAGGCCAGGTGGTGAACCGCCTGTTTGAAGAATACGAGAAAGAACATAAGAAAGAGATCACGGACGAGACGATCCTTGAGAAGATTTCTGAGGCGGGCAGCCAGAAGGTGCATATCGGGAAATCGAAGAGCGGCATCGTTGTAAAGGGAATCAATGATATGGCGGTCCGTTTTTCCAAGTGCTGCAACCCTGTGCCGGGGGATGAGATCGTCGGCTTTGTCACCAGAGGACGGGGCATGTCGATCCACCGGACGGATTGCGTCAATATGCTCCATCTCTCTGCGGCGGAGAGAGAGAGGCTGATCGATGCGGAGTGGGAAGATCCGGAGGAGACAGACGGAGGCCAGTACCTTGCGGAGCTTAAGATGTATGCGGACGACAGGCAGGGGCTCCTGATGGATATCACGAAAGTGTTTACGGAGGAGAAGATCGATGTGAAGTCCGTAAACATCCGTACCAGCAAGAAGGGCACAGCTACCCTGGACATGGGATTCATTGTACAGGGCAGAGACCAGCTCAACGCGGTGATCAAGAAGCTCCGCCAGGTGGAAAGTGTCATTGATATTGAAAGGACAGCGGGTTAAGATGAAGATAGAAAAATTTGTGCTGGGGCCGGTGGGTACCAATTGTTATATTGTGAGAAACGACGAGACAAAAGAGTGCTTTCTGGTGGACTTGGCGGCATGCCCGCCGGAGCTCATCAGCCATATCAGGGGGGCGGGGCTTTCAGTAAAAGCCGTTCTGCTCACCCACGGGCATTTCGACCATATTATGGGGCTGGACCGGTTTTCAGAAGAGTTTCCGGTGCCGGTGTATGCCTGTGAGGACGAGCGGGAGCTGCTCTCAGATCCCCGGCTCAATTCGTCCCTCTCCATGATCGGTCAGCGCTATGCGTTTGACGGGGCGCAGTATGTAAAAGATTCCGATGTCCTCGATATCGCAGGAATGAAGATCCGGGTGGCAGCGACGCCGGGGCACACGTCCGGCGGATGCTGTTACTATATAGAGGAAGAGGGCGTGCTGTTCAGCGGGGATACCCTTTTCCATGGTTCCATCGGACGGACGGATCTGCCTACGGGCAGCATGAGCCTGCTGGTGCGCTCTGTGCAGGAGAAGCTGTTTGTGCTCCCGGATGAGACGAAGGTATATCCGGGACACATGGAAGAGACAACGATCGGATACGAAAAGAAATATAATCCGTTCTTCTGAAACGATTTTATTTACAAAAATGCCAGAGTAGATTTCGGATATTAGACAGGAAGATGTCATGATCAGGATAAGCAGTAAAAAGAACAAATATACCTACAATGTATATCATATCGTGAAAGCATTTTTTCCGAGTGAAGAGATCATACAGAAGGTAGATGAAAAGCAGGAACCTCTCGTAATGCTGGAAATGCCGGGAGGGTCTTGCTTTTCCATTGCGCCGGATGATGTGGAGACACTCCTTGGGGAGAATGGAGAAAGAGGCGGTTATGCCACTGAGGAAGCCTGGCAGCAGGCGGTGAAGAAAGAACTTACGAGGCAGTTGTACCAGTACCTGTCAGCCCATACGGGGCGGGAACTGGCGTGGGGGACGCTCACCGGAGTGCGCCCGACCAAGATCGCGATGAAACGCCTGGATGCCGGCATGACCGGGGAAGAAGCCGCGGAGGATCTGCAGAAAGAATACTTTGTGACAGCCCGCAAGGCAAAACTTGCCTGCGAGGTGGCAGAGCGGGAGAAAAAGCTGCTCTCACGGCTGGACTGTGTCAACGGATTCAGCCTCTATGTGGGAATCCCCTTCTGTCCCAGCGTATGCTCCTATTGTTCGTTCAGTTCTTCCCCGGTGGAACAGTGGAAAGACCGGATCGATGTCTATCTGGATGCGCTGATCAAAGAGATCCGCGCCCTGGGCAGTATGACAGAAGGGCGAAAGCCTGATACGGTATATATCGGCGGAGGGACGCCCACTTCGCTGGAGCCGGAACAGCTAAAGCGTCTGCTGGAGGCGATCGGAGGATCTTTCGATCTGTCCGGCGTGCTGGAATATACAGTGGAAGCGGGACGCCCGGACAGCATCACAAGAGAGAAACTCTCCGTGATCCGCAGTTTTCCGGTAACGCGCATCTCCGTGAATCCCCAGACGATGCAGCAGAGGACGCTGGACCTTGTGGGAAGACGCCATACTGCAGAACAGACGGCGGAGGCATTCCATCTGGCGAGAGAACTGGGGTTTGACAATATCAATATGGATCTGATCGCAGGTCTCCCGGGAGAGACGGTGGAAGATATGAGGGATACCCTCCGGAAAATAGAAGAACTCGGGCCGGACAGCCTGACCGTCCATGCGCTTGCCATCAAACGGGCTGCGAAGTTCGGGCAGGAGGGTCGGACGGCAGACCTCCACGCCGAGATCTCGGGGATGGTGGAGGAAGCGTACGCGGGAGCCCGCAGGATGGGGCTTGCCCCCTACTATCTTTACCGGCAGAAAAATATCGCCGGGAATTTTGAAAATGTGGGCTATGCAGAACTTGACAAAGCCGGAATATACAATATACTGATTATGGAAGAAAAACAGACGATCCTTGCGGCGGGAGCGGGCGCTTCCACGAAAGTGCTCCTGAGAGAACCGATCCGCAAAGAAGATGGAAAAGAAGCAAATCTGATCCGTGTGGAGAATGTAAAAAATATTGAAGAATATATCGCGCGGATCGATGAAATGATAGAGCGAAAAGGAGAATGGTTATGGCGCTGAAGAAGAAACCGGTCACAGGCATGAAAGATATGATGCCGTCTGAGATGGAAGTCAGAGATTATGTGATCAGCCTGATCAAAGAGACTTACAAAACATTCGGGTTCTCGTCCATTGAGACGCCCTGTGTGGAACACATTGAAAACCTGTGCAGCAAGCAGGGCGGAGACAATGAAAAACTGATCTTCAAGATCCTGAAGAGGGGCGAAAAATTAAAGATCGACGAGGCGAAGGAAGAGGCGGATCTCGTGGACGGCGGACTGCGCTACGACCTGACCGTGCCGCTTTCCCGCTACTATGCAAATCATGCCAACGAGCTGCCGGCTCCGTTCAAGGCGCTCCAGATGGGAAATGTGTGGCGGGCAGACCGTCCGCAGAGAGGGCGTTTCCGCCAGTTCATGCAGTGCGATATCGACATCCTGGGAGAGCCGTCTAACCTGGCGGAGATCGAACTGATCCTGGCGACGACGACGCTCCTCGGAAAACTGGATTTCCGTAATTTTACGATCCGCATCAACGACAGAAGGATCTTAAAAGCGATGGCTGCCTACAGCGGTTTCAGAGAAGAGGATTACGACAGCGTCTTCATTACCCTGGATAAGATGGACAAGATCGGCCTGGACGGCGTGGCGGCAGAGCTGAAGGAGAACGGTTATGAGACGGAATCGGTTGAAAAATATCTTGCACTTTTTAAAGAGATTACGGGCGATGTTGCGGGCGTCCGCATGTGTAAGGAGAAATTACAGGGGTATCTTGCGCCTGAGGCGGCGGATGGGCTGGAAATGATCATCACCTGCGTGGAGCAGGAGAAGGAAGCAGACTTCCGCATGAAGTTCGACCCCACGCTCGTGCGCGGAATGTCCTACTATACCGGAACGATCTTTGAGATCTCCATGGACGAGTTCGGAGGATCTGTCGGCGGCGGCGGGCGCTATGACAGGATGATCGGGAAATTCACCGGGCAGGATACGCCTGCGGTGGGATTCTCCATCGGATTTGAGCGTATCGTCATGCTCCTTCTTGAGCGCGGCTATCAGGTGCCGACGAGCAGACCGAAGAAAGCATATCTGCTGGAGAAAAAGATATCCTGGGAGAAACTCCTGGAAGTGCTTGAGCAGGCAAAGGCTGAACGCGCTGCCGGGAACCAGGTTATGATCATGAACATGAAGAAGAATAAGAAATTCCAGAAAGAACAGCTCGCAGAGCAGGGCTATACGGATATTACGGAGGTGTACAATGGCTGAATCAATGCAGGGACTCAAAAGAACCCACAGGTGCGGGGAACTCTCAGCGGCAAATGTGGGCGAAACTGTGACCGTCATGGGATGGGTGCAGAAGAACAGAAATAAAGGCGGACTCGTGTTTATCGATGTGCGCGACCGCTCCGGTATCATCCAGGTGGTGTGCGAGGAAGGAAAGACAGACGCAGCGCTCCTGGAGAAAGCGGCGTCTCTGCGCGCAGAGTATGTGGTTGCTATTGTCGGAGAAGTGGCAAAGCGCTCCGGTGCGGTCAATGAAAAGATCGCGACCGGGGAGATCGAGCTGCTTCCGGGCGAGCTGCGCATCCTCTCTGAATCACTGACTCCGCCGTTCCAGGTGGAAGAAAATTCCAGGACAAAGGAAGAAGTGCGTCTGAAATACCGCTATCTCGACCTGCGCAGACCGGATATCCAGAGAAATCTTATGATGAAGAGCCGGGTGATGACGCTGACGCGCCAGTTTTTCGCAGAAGAGGGATTTCTGGAGATCGAGACGCCGATGCTCGGTAAGACGACGCCGGAAGGGGCGAGAGATTACCTTGTCCCGAGCCGTGTCCATCCGGGGTGCTTCTACGGGCTGCCACAGTCTCCGCAGCTTTACAAACAGCTTCTGATGTGTTCCGGGTTCGACCGTTATATCCAGATCGCCAGATGCTTCCGCGATGAAGATCTGCGCGCCGACAGACAGCCGGAATTTACCCAGATCGATATGGAGCTGTCTTTCGTGGATGTGGACGATGTGATCGACGTAAATGAGAGATATCTTGCGAAACTCTTTAAAGAGGTGCTGGATGTGGACGTGCAGCTTCCGATCCGGAGAATGACATGGCAGGAAGCTATGGACCGTTTCGGCTCTGACAAGCCGGATCTGCGTTTCGGCATGGAGCTGACTGATGTGACGGATGTAGTAAAAGGCTGTGGATTCGGCGTGTTCACAGGCGCCATTGAAAACGGAGGAAGCGTCCGGGGCATCAACGCTAAGGGACAGGGCGCTATGCCGAGAAAGAAGATAGACAAGCTGACTGCGTTTGTAAAAGATTACGGCGCGAAAGGACTTGCATATATCGCCCTTCAGGAGGACGGTACGGCGAAGTCTTCCTTTGCCAAGTTTATGAGCGAAGAGGAGATGGACGCGCTCATCAAAGCCATGGGCGGGCAGCCGGGCGACCTGCTCCTGTTTGCGGCTGACAAAAATAAAGTTGTATGGGATTCCCTCGGGGCGCTCCGTGTGGAACTCGCAAAGCAGCTTGATCTGCTTGACAAGAACGAATACCGCTTCGTGTGGATCACGGAATTTCCGCAGTTTGAGTGGAGCGATGAGCAGGGACGCTATCTTGCGATGCATCATCCGTTTACCATGCCGATGGAGGAAGATCTGCCTCTTCTGGAAAAAGGTGAGCTCGGCAGAATCCGCGCGAAGGCTTACGATATTGTACTCAATGGAAATGAGATCGGCGGCGGAAGCGTCAGGATCCACCAGAACGACATTCAGGAGAAGATGTTCGAGGCGCTTGGCTTTACGAAAGAACAGGCGCACAGCCAGTTCGGCTTCCTGCTCGAGGCATTCAAGTACGGAGTGCCGCCGCACGCAGGGCTTGCATACGGTCTGGATCGTCTTGTCATGCTCATGGCAAAACAGGACAGCATCCGCGATGTGATCGCGTTCCCGAAGATAAAAGACGCGTCCTGCCTTATGACAGAGGCGCCTACTCCGGCAGACGAAAAGCAGCTTGAGGAGCTGGGACTGGAGATCTCCGCAGAGGAGGAATAGAAGAGGTTTCTGAATAGAATGACATAAAAAATAGGCAGCGCCTGAATATGGGTACTGCTTATTTTTTATACATAATTATTAACAGAGAATATGGGGTCTCTTAATAATGCCGGTATACGGCCGGTCACATGGACTCTGCTGTATCGACGATGGTCTCCAGAAAAGCATCTTCCCCCAGAGTATTGATCTTTGTAAACATCGCCTGGCTGCCGCCGGAAGTGATCACAGAGAGGAAATACTCTCCATCCCGTCCTGCCAGTGTCATTGACATGCTGACCCGGTTGCCGCCGCTCCAGCTGTAGCGCTCGTACACGCGCACGGCGCAGCGGAAATCCCCTGACACATAGTCGCTCCCATCCTCGTAAGAAGCGGATGTGCTTTTGCTCATTACCGCGTTGTGCAGCGTTTCCAGGATGTAATCAAAATTGCCGTACAGATTCTTTTCGTATTTTGCCATATTTTAGCAGCCCCCATTTTTTGAAGCGTGTGTTATTCATCCCATCCTTCATAGAAGCGGATGTTCACTGAAATGTTTCTTATGATGTCTCCATCTTTCACTTCGATATCTTCAATATCAGATACATATGGCATCACGGGCTCTTCCTCCTCAAGTTCCACTGTGATCCAGGTACGGCACGCCTCGTTTGCATTATCAATGGCATCGTCCAGCGTCTCGCCTTCCGCTTCACAGCACTCCAGATCCGGGAAAAATGCGTGGTAGCCTCCATCGTCTTTTTTACGAAAAACCGCAGGATATATAAATTTCATGATCAAATGCTCCTTTATGTTGAAAATTCGTTTTAAGTATAGTATAACTCCGGGGAAATGACAAGGTTCTGGTATATACTGAGTTGACGTGATATAATTTTTTTGTTGTCATTACCCAATCCGGCAACGGAAGGGGGTGATTGCATGGCTGAAACTATCATTTCTTTTTTTGTCGCTGTCGTGGGTGGTGTGGCCTGCCACTACATCATCAAATGGCTAGATGGCGACAATAATGACAACTAGCCAAAAGAACCCTCCGAAGCTGCCACTTCGGAGGGTTCAGTTGTGATTACATGTAACTATCATTTCTTTTGCCTACGCATACTATAGCATATGCCCAGGACAGAGTCAAGTTTCCCCAGTTATCTGGAATATATTCATTATTTATCCGTTTTTCGTATCAGCATAACTCCAGTCATCAGAAGCAGCGGAAATACCACCGCCCAGCTGATCCCGGTTTTCAGGCTGTTTCCGGCGTGTTCCGAGATAAATCCCACATATGCCGGCCCGCTGGAACATCCCAGATCACCTGCCAGCGCAAAGAAAGCGAACATAGCGGTGCCGCCGCCTTTCAAAACAGATGCCCCGATACTGAATGCGCCCGGCCACATGATACCCACAGAGAAACCGCATATCCCGCATCCCAGCAGGCTTAAGGCGGGAAGAGGGGAGAGGGAGATCATCCCGTAAGAAAAGACGCACAGCAGTCCGCTCAAGACCATCGCTCTTCTTAAGTTCAGCCGCTCCCCGTACAGTCCGTAGAGCAGGCGGGAGCTGCCCATACAGATGGCAAAAAACATCGGGCCCGTCAGATCGCCGATCGTCTTGGCGACGCCGAGTCCCTGTTCCGCAAAAGTGGACGCCCACTGACTGACGGACTGTTCGCTGGCTCCGGCGCAGATCATGACTACCAGAAGGATCCAGAATGCGGGCTTTCGTACCAGATCGCCCAGAGACATCCCATCCTCCCCGTCCGCGACAAGAGGGCAGAGAGGGACTTTTCGGAATACAAAGAAGTTGTAAATCGGGACAATTGCCCACAGCACTGCCATGATCCGCCAGTTTTCCACGCCAAACAGCGCGAAGAATACGGTGGATACGAGGACGACCGCTACGTGTCCCCAGCAGTAAAATGAGTGGAGCATACTCATTGTTTTTTCTTTATTCTCAGTAGGCAGTGCCTCTGCGACAGGGCTTACCAGGACTTCAAGAAGCCCGCCTCCTACCGCGTAAATCCCCACAGCAATGAGAAGTCCGGCGAAAGGATCGGGCAGGAGCCCGGGAAGAACCGGGAGTGCGATCAGCCCTGCCGCCGCTGCGGCATGCGCTGCCAGCATGGATGTGCGGTAGCCGATCCGGTCGATGAACCCGGCGGAGAGAAAGTCGGTCGCGAGCTGGACGATAAAATTTACCATAATGAGAAGAGTGATCCTGCTCATAGAAATATCATAGGTATTTTGAAAGGTCAGGAATAAAAGCGGCGCAAAGTTATTTACGACCGCCTGTACGACATAACCTGTATAGCAGGCGTTAAGTGTTCGTCTGTATGTCTGTTTCAATGGAAGAACCTCCGTTATTCTCAGCAATACTGTTGCATGACCAGACTATTATAGTAGACGGATCGTAGTTTGTACAGCCTTTTTGACAACTTGGGAAAGAGCGGTTATAATAGATTTATTACACATGTAGGAAAGGGCGGGGATCAGTGATGGGAAAGCTTCCGCAGATATCAGAAGCAGAGTTTGAGGTGATGAAGATTATCTGGGAATGTGCGCCTGTCAGCACAAATGAGATCACGGACAGGCTCGTACAGTCTACAGACTGGAGCCCGAAGACGATACAGACACTGATCAGGAGGCTGGTCGGCAAAGGGGCGGTCACGTATAAGAAACAGGGGAGAGTGTTCGTCTATACTCCGTCAGTGAAAGAAGATGAGTATCTCAAGGAGAAGAGCTCGTCATTTGTGAATCACTATTTTAATGGAGATATCAGGGCGCTGATCTCTTCCTATCTTGAGTCTGACAGCATCAGCGGGGAGGATATCGAAGCTCTTAAAGGCATACTGGGGGAGTCAGATAAAAAAATATAACAACGGCAATTGGGGCTGGTAGAAGTATCATTAAAGAAGAAAG